>CAIXGU010000039.1 GCA_903919045.1 uncultured Eubacteriales bacterium
CCCGGCGGCCCGGGCTACGGCCCGCGTCCCGGCGGTCCCGGCGGCTACGGCCCGCGTCCGGGCGGCCCCGGCGGCTACGGCCCGCGTCCGGGCGGTCCCGGCGGGTTCGGCCCGCGCCCCGGCGCCGACAAGGACGAGGCCGAGAAGACGGCCGCGCGTCCGACCTCCAACATCGGCGCACGCACCGCGTTCGAGCGGCAGGCGAAGCGGAACGACGGCCGCGGCGACGCCTCGCGCACCGCGCGCACGGCGCCCGGCACGCAGGACCGCCAGGCACCGGCCCGCGGCGACGCGGCGGTCTACGGCAAGATGGACGTCGGCACCGCGATGTCGGACGAGTTCGTCATCAACTCCTATGCCGCCGACTACAAGGGCAAGGGGAAGAAGGGCGCCCGCGGCCGCATGCCGACCGAGACCGAGCTGATGATGCAGCGCGCCGAGCTCAAGCAGGTGGCCATTCCCGACCCGATCAGCGTCAAGGACCTGGCCGAGCTCCTCAAGAAGACGGGCGGCGAGGTCATCAAGAAGCTGATGCAGTACGGCATGATGGTCACCCTCAACAACGAGGTGGACTACGGCACCGCGGCGATCGTCGCCGAGGAGTTCGGCATCAAGGCCGAGAAGGCCGTCCAGGTGACCGCCGAGGAGATCCTCTTCGACGACACCGAGGACAAGGCCGAGGACCTCAAGCCGCGTCCGCCGGTCGTGGTCGTCATGGGCCACGTCGACCACGGCAAGACCTCGCTGCTCGACCGCATCCGCTCCGCCTCCGTGGCGGAGGGCGAGGCCGGCGGCATCACCCAGCACATCGGCGCCTACACCGTGAGGATCAAGGACCGCGCGATCACGTTCCTCGACACCCCGGGCCACGAGGCCTTCACGGCCATGCGCGCCCGCGGCGCCCAGGTCACCGACATCGCGATCCTCGTGGTCGCGGCGGACGACGGCGTCATGCCCCAGACGATCGAGGCGATCAACCACGCCAAGGCCGCGAACGTCGCGATCATGGTGGCCATCAACAAGATGGACAAGCCGGGCGCGAACGCGGACAAGGTGAAGCAGGAGCTCTCCGTGCACGGGCTGGTCCCCGAGGAGTGGGGCGGCACGAACATCATGGTGCCCGTCTCCGCGAAGACCGGCATGAACGTCGACGAGCTGCTCGAGATGGTCCTCCTGACCGCCGACGTGCTCGACCTGAAGGCCGACCCTAACAAGCAGGCCAAGGGCACGGTGATCGAGGCCAAGCTGGACAAGAACCGCGGCGCCGTCGCCACGGTGCTGGTGCAGCGCGGCACGCTGAAGACCGGCGACTCGATCGTGGCGGGCTCGGTGATCGGCCGCATCCGCGCGATGGTCGACGACAAGGGCCAGACCGTCAAGAAGGCCGGCCCCTCGATCCCGGTCGAGATCACGGGCCTCCCCGAGGTGCCCGAGGCCGGCGAGGTGTTCTACGCGATCGAGGACGAGCGCGTCGCGCGCGACCTCGCCGAGCGCCGCCGCAGCCAGCAGCGCGAGCAGCAGCTGAAGGCCAGCGCCCGGATGAGCCTCGACACGCTCTTCACGAAGATGAAGGAGGGCGAGGCCAAGGACCTCAACATCGTGGTCAAGGCCGACGTCCAGGGCAGCGTCGAGGCGGTCACGCAGTCGCTGACCAAGCTGTCGAACGACGAGGTGCGCGTCAACGTCGTGCACGGCGCCGTCGGCGCGATCACGGACACCGACGTCCGGCTGGCCGAGGTCGCGGACGCGATCATCATCGGCTTCAACGTCCGCCCGCCGGCGACGGTCGCCGAGCTGGCCAAGGACGCAGGCGTGGACGTGCGGCTGTACCGCATCATCTACAACGCGATCGAAGACATCCAGGCCGCGATGAAGGGCATGCTCGCCCCGACGTTCAAGGAGACGGTGCTGGGCCACGCCAGCATCCGCCAGCTGTTCCGGGTCTCGGGCGTCGGCACGATCGCCGGCTGCTACGTGACGGACGGCAAGGTGACGCGGTCCAGCGAGGTCCGCGTGGTGCGCGACGGCGTCGTCGTCCACGAGGGCAAGCTCGCGTCCCTGAAGCGCTTCAAGGACGACGCGCGCGAGGTCCAGTCGGGCTTCGAGTGCGGCATGTCCGTCGCCGGGTTCAACGACCTGAAGGAAGGCGACGTGCTGGAGTGCTTCGAGATGCAGCAGGTCGAAAGAGGGTAGCATGGAAAGATCGGATCGGGTCGGGGAGGAAGTGCGCGACGTCGTCGCCTCCCTGCTCCGGGACGGCGTGAAGGATCCGCGGATGCCGGCGATGGCGTCCGTGGTGTCGGTCGAGATGTCGAAGGACCTCTCGCACGCCAAGATCTTCGTCAGCGTGCTCGGCGACGACGCGGCCAAGAAGGGCGCGGCGGCGGCGCTGAAGAGCGCGTCCGGGTTCCTGCGGCGCGAGGTGGCGGCGCGCATCCGCCTCCGCGTGGCGCCGGAGCTGCATTTCGTGATCGACGACTCGATCGAGCGGGGCTTCCGCATCGCGAAGCTCATCGACGAAGCGAACAAGGGGATCCGGACGCCGCGCGACGAGTGAGCGGCGGACCGGACGGGGGAATACGATGGCTTCACCTGCGCCCGACCGCATCGTCGATGCCCTGAGGAACGCCGACGGGCGGCCCGGGGGCGTCCTGCTGCTGCCGCACGTCGGCGCGGACGGGGACGCGCTCGGATCCTGCTTCGGCTTCGCGATCGCCCTGCGCCGTGCCGGGTACGACGTGCGCGTGCTCCTGGAAGAGCCCGTGCCGCCGGCCTTCGCGTTCCTGCCGGGTGCGGCGGAGGCGGAGGTCCAGGCCGCCGGGAACGGTGACGGAACGGCGTCGGAAGGCGCCTGCGCTCCCGCGGTCGCCGTCGCGGTCGACTGCGAGGGCGGACCGCGTCTCGGCGCCCGCGCCGCGCGTTTCGCGGAGGCGCCCGTGCGGCTCGTCGTGGACCACCACCCGCCGGCCCCCGCCGCGGAGGCCGATCCCGACGGGACGATCCGCTTCGTCGACGTCTCCGCCTCCTGCGCGGGCGAGCTCGTCCTGGCCTGCGTCCGCCGGCTCGGCGACGCCCTCGGGACGGACCTCCTCGACCGGGACGCCGCGACGTGCCTCCTCGAGGCGCTCCTGTACGACACGGGCGGCTTCCGCTATTCGAACACGAATGCCGCGTCGTTCGCGGCCGCGTCGCTGCTCGCCGGCTACGGCGCGAGCGTGCGCGACCTCTCCTACCGGCTCTTCGAGGAGACGAGCGCCGGGCGGCTGCGTCTGCTCGGCCGCGCCTATACCCAGGTGCGCCTCGACTGCGGCGGACGGATCGCCTCGGTCGCCGTGCCGCTCGCCTGGCTCGCGGAGACGGCGGCGGTCGAGGGCGACCTCGACGGGCTCGCCGGCACGCTCCGCAACGTCGCGGGCGTCGAGGCGTCCTTCGTGCTGCGCGAGAACCCGCGCGGCGGAATCCGCGTGAACATCCGCAGCGGCGCCGCGTTCGACGCGTCGGCCTTCGCGCGCGGCTTCGGCGGGGGCGGGCACGCCCGCGCCGCCGGCTTCACCGCGGAGTCGGGCGCGCTCGAGGACGTGCGCGACGCCGTCGTCGCGGAGGCGTCCCGCCTCATGGCCTGCGGGGAGGCGCGATGACCGAGCGCGGCGGCATCCTGGTGCTCGACAAGCCCGCCGGCGCGACGTCGTTCGCGTGCGTCGCGCGCGTGCGCCGCGCCGCCGGGGTGCGGCGCGCCGGGCATTGCGGAACGCTCGACCCGTTCGCGACGGGCGTGCTGCCGATCGTCCTCGGGCGCGCCACGGGCCTCGTGCGCTACATGGAAGGCTACGACAAGGCCTACCGCGTGACCGTGCGGTTCGGCGCGGAGACCGACACCCAGGATTCCACCGGCGTCCCGACGGGCGGACGCGCGCCGACGGCCGAGGAGGCCGCGGCCCTGCGCGCGGACGGCGACCGCCGCCTGCGCGGGCTCGTCGAAGGGCTCGCCGGCGAGCGGATGCAGACGCCGCCGCTCTATTCGGCCGTCAAGGTCGACGGGCGCCGCCTCTACGAATACGCCCGCAAGGGACTCGACGTCGAGCGCCGCGCGCGTCGGATCCGCGTCCACGAGGCGCGCCTCGTCGACGCGTCCTCCGAGGTCGGCGTCCTGCGCGCCGTCGCCGACCTGCGCTGCTCCAAGGGCACCTATGTCCGGACGCTCGCCGAGGATCTCGGACGGGAGACCGGCTTCGGCGCGCACGCCGAGGCACTGGTCCGGACGGCCTGCGGCCCCTTCCGCCTGGAGGAGGCCCACGGCCCCGACGCCGTCGAGGCGGCCTGCCGCGAAGGCGGGGACCGCCCCCTCGCGGCGCTCGCGGCCCTCGGCTGGCTGCTGCCGCTCGAGGCGGCCGTCGCGCACCTGCCGGCGGCGCACGCGGACGAGGCCGTCGCCCGCCGCATCGCGAACGGGCTGTCCGTGACGGCGGAGGCCCTCGGCCTGTCCGACGGCGAGGCGCCCGAGACGGTCGCCGTGCTGCAGGAGGGCATCGGACTCCTCGCGGTCTGCCGACGCGACGAGAGCGCCGGACCCGCCGTCGCCGACCTGCCGCTCTCCTACCGCGCCGAGCGCGTGTTCGTCGGGAACGACGCCGAGGAGGCCGACCGTGGATAGGTCCGCCGTCTCCTCCTCCGCATCCTTCGCCGGCGTCGGGCTCGGCTACTTCGACGGGCTCCACCGCGGCCACATGGAGCTCGTCCGCGCGCTCCTGCAGCGGTGCGGCGAGCGGGTCCTCGTCGCGACGGTCCTCACCTTCGACCGCCACCCGGCGCACAACGCGGCGACCGGCCGCGCGCCCGACGCCTCGACGGCGGCGCTCATGTCGCTCGACGAGAAGAAGGCGCTGCTGCGCGACGCCGGCGTCGAGAAGGTCGTCGTGCAGTCCTTCGACGCCGAGTTCGCCGGCCTTCCGGCCGACCGCTTCCTCGACGACTACCTGTACGGCCGCCTCGGCGCGCGCCTCGTGGTCGTCGGCCACGACTACCGGTTCGGCCGCGGCCGGGTCGGGGACGTCCGGATGCTCGAGGATTGGGGCCGCGCGCGCGGCGTCGAGGTCCTCGTCATGGAACCCGTCCGGATGGGGGACACCCTCATCAAGAGCACGACGATCCGTGCGCTCGTGACCGATGGGCGCATGCTCGAAGCGGCCTCCCTGCTGGGGCGCGCCTACGCGCTGTCCGGCGTCGTGCGGACGGGGCGCGGCCTCGCCCGGCGTCTCGGCTTCCCCACGGCGAACTTCACGGCGCCCGCCGACCGCGTGCTCCCGCCCACGGGCATCTACCGCACGCGCGCCACGGTCGGGGAGCGGACGTACGAGGCCGTGACCAACCTCGGCTACCGCCCGACGATCGAGACCGAGGCCGCGGATCTCGTCGTGGAGACCTGCCTGTTCGACGTCGAGATGGACCTCTACGGGCGGACGCTGGAGGTGGAGTTCCTGGAGCGACTGCGTCCGGAGGAGCGCTTCGACGACGTGAAGCTCCTGGCCGAGCAGGTCTTCCGGGACATGGACGACGCGCGGGCGCTGCACCGGAAGGACGAATCCGGCTGGACGGCCGCCCGCATCGGCGGCATCCCCGTGCATCTCCTGCGCAGCCCGCGGTTCCGCACCTCGCTGTGCACCCTGTCGGTGCGCGTCCCGCTCCGGCGGGAGACCGCGTCCGCGAACGCCCTGCTCCTGCGCGTCCTCGCCTCCTCCTGCGCCCGCCTGCCGAAGCGCACCGACGTGGCCTCCGCGCTGGACGGGATGTACGGCGCCGCGATCCACGCCGGCGTCGAGAAGGAAGGCGACCTGCAGGTGCTGGCCCTCACGGCGGACGCCCTGACGCGCTGGTCCGACGGCGCCGCGCCGGCCGCCGAGGCGGCGGCCCTGCTCTTCGAGATGGCCCTCGATCCCGCGTTCGAGGCGGACGGCGGCTTCCCGGCCGCCCTGGTCGAGGAGGAGCGCCGCAGCCTGCTCGCGGAGATCGCCTCGCGGGAGGACGACCGCACCCGACACGCGATGGAGCGCTGCGTCGCGCTCCTGTGCGAGGGGACGCCCCACGCGCTCGAAGAGGACGGCGAGGCCGACCTCGTGCAGGCCCTGACGCGCGACGACCTGCTCGCGGCCTATCGCCGCTGCCTGTCGGAAGGCGCCGTCCAGGTGCACCTCGCCGGGTCCTGGGAAGGGCCGGCGCTCGAGGCCGTTCTCTCCGCCGTGCGCCGCCTGTCGGACCGCGCCGCGCCCGACGGCCGCCTCGCGCTCCGCC
>CAIXGU010000040.1 GCA_903919045.1 uncultured Eubacteriales bacterium
GCCACTCGGCGTCGAGGCGCGCGAGGTCGCGCGCGAAGGCGGCCTCGGCGGCGGCGGGGTCGAGGCCGCGCAGCTTCGTGCGGCGCTTCGGGGCGCCGCCGGGCACGAGCACGGCGTAGGGGCCCGGGAGCGCGATGCGGGCGGAGACGCGATGCCCCTTGCCGTCCGGCATGAGGCGGTCGACCTGGACGACGAGCCGCTGGCCCGGCTTCACGCCCTCGGGCGCTTCCTTCAGGGGCAGGAAGGCGTCGTGGCCGAGCCCGAGGTCGATGAACGCGGCCGCGAGGTCGGGCACGACGCGCGTCACGGGCGCGACGACGAGGTCGCCCTCGGACGGCGGACGGGCCGCGGCGGCGGCGGGGTCGAGCGGGTCGGGGCCGTCCAGGACCTCGAGCGGGCGCCCGTCGCGGAGGAGCACGATGCGGAGTCCGGCCGCCGTGCGGTAGACGGCGAGCGTCTCCGCGGGCGGGTCGCCCGGCGACGGCCGGGTGCGCGCGACGGGCTTCCCGGCGCTCATCCCAGGATCCCGAGCGCGCCGTCCGGTCCGGCGGTCCACAGCGCGGTCCGCACGATCGCGGCGTCGGCGGCTTCCTCGGACGGAAGACCGGCGTGGACGGAGAGCGCCTGCAGGAACAGGTCGGGCCGCAGGTTCTCGCGGCTGCCGGCCTTCACGAGGACGCGCACGCCGTCGGGCGACCGGACCTCGAGGGCGATCAGGAGCGGGCGGACGTCGACGGGCTTCGCCCCGTCCTTCCCCTTCTTCTCGACGACGAGCGGCCCCTCCGGCGGCAGGCGGCCGGCGGCCGTCCCGACGCCCGGGCCGGACAATTCGTAGGTCGCGGCGCGGACGGCGGCCATCAGGCTCTCCCCGCCCTCGGGCGCCAGGTGCGCCGACAGGACGCGGAGCCCTTCGGGGAACGCCGCCGAGAGCCGCGCGGCGAAGTCCTCCGGCGCGACGTCCTCGGAGAGGGCGATGTCCGCGACGTCCGCCTCGGTGTCGACGCCGACGCCGAGCGGCAGCGCGAAGGTCATCACGGGATGCGGGCTGAACCCCTGCGTGAAGGCCAGCGGCAGGCCCGTGCGGCGCAGGGAGCGCTCGAAGGTGCGCATCAGGTCGAGGTGCGCGAGCCAGGCCGCGGGACCGGTGCGCGCGAAGCGGATCCGCATCGTGCGGCCGGGCGCCGCGTTCGGGCGGTTCGAGGCGCCTTCCGGGCGCGGGGCCCTGAGGTGCGGGGCCTTCGCGGGCGGGGCCTTCGGGTCCCGGCCGTCCGTGCGATCGCTACTCAAAGCAGACTCCTCCCCCGTACACGGCCGCGCCGCAGCCGACGCACTTCTCGCGGCAGTGCGGCGTGGTGTCGCCCTCCTGCGCGGTCTTCGCCTCCTTCACGAGGAACGAGCGCGAGACGCCGACGTCGAGGTGGTCCCAGGGGAGGACCTCGTCGTACGGGCGGCGGCGGTTCGCGTAGAAGGCGGGGTCGAGGCCGAGGCCGTCGAGGATCCCCAGCCAGGCGGCGAGGTCGAAGCGGTCGTCCCACGAGTCGAAGCGGCGGCCGCGGCGGACGCCCTCCTCGAGCGCCGCGCCGAGGCGCCGGTCGCCGCGGGCCAGGACGGCCTCGAGGAACGACTGGTCGGTGTCGTGCCACTGGTAGCGGATGGCCCGGCTGCCGCGGAGCAGCTCGCGCAGGTGCCGGCTCTTCTCGCGGAGGGACGGCACGGTGTCCTGCGGCTCCCACTGGAAGGGCGTGAAGGGCTTCGGGACGAACATCGAGGCGCTGACGTCCAGGTCGAGCGGCCGCAGGCGCAGCTCGCGCGGGATCGAGCGCCAGAGGGCCTCGACCGAGCGGGCGAGCGCGGCGATCCCCTCGACGTCCTCCATCGTCTCGGTCGGCAGGCCGAGCATGAAGTAGAGCTTCGCGCCGTTCCAGCCGCCCTCGAAGGCGAGGCGCAGGGAGCGGAGGAGGTCCTCCTCCCCGATGCCCTTGTTGACGACGTCGCGCATCCGCTGCGTGCCGGCCTCCGGCGCGAACGTCAGGCCCGCGCGCTTCACCTTGGAGGCCTTCTCCATGAGCTCGAGCGAGACGGAGTCGACGCGCAGGGACGGCAGGGACAGGTTGACGCGCTGGTGCGCGAGGTCCTCGACGAGGCCGTCGGTCAGCTCCGGCAGGCGCCGGTAGTCGCTGGTCGACAGGGACAGCAGCCCGACCTCCTCGTGCCCGGTCGCGGCGGCGGAGGCGGAGGCCTGCGCGCGGAGGACCCCGGGGCTCCGCTCGCGGACGGGGCGGTAGACGAAGCCCGCCTGGCAGAAGCGGCAGCCGCGGATGCAGCCGCGGAAGAGCTCGAGGAAGACGCGGTCGTGGACGGTCTCGAGGTTCGGGACGAGGTCGGCCTCCGGGAACGGGGCCGCGTCGAGGTCCTTCACGATGCGCTTGCGGACGCGGGCGGGAGCCTCCGGGCGGTTCGGGAGGACGGACGCGACCGTGCCGTCGTCGTGGTAGGCGACGTCGTAGAACGAGGGGACGTAGACGCCGGGGATCGCGGACGCGCGGGCGAGGAAGGCCTCGCGGGGTCCGCCGCCGGCGGCCTTCCAGGCGACGTACGCGTCCATGAGCTCGTCGAGCGACTCCTCCGCCTCGCCGAGCACGACGAGGTCGAGGAAGTCGGCGATCGGCTCGGCGTTGTAGGCGCAGGGCCCGCCGGCGATCACGAACGGGTCGGCGTCGCCGCGCTGCGCGGTGCGCAGGGGGATGCCGGCGAGGTCGAGCATCGCGAGCACGTTCGGGAACGACAGCTCGTACTGGAGCGTGAACCCGACGAAGTCGAACTCCCGGAGCGGCGTGCGCGACTCGAGCGAGAAGAGCGGGATGCCCTCGCGGCGCATCGCCTCCTCCATGTCGGTCCAGGGCGCGAAGGCGCGCTCGCACCAGGTGTCCGGGCGGCGGTTGAGGACGTGGTAGAGGATCCGGAGCCCCGAGTGGGACATCCCGATCTCGTAGACGTCGGGGAAGCAGAAGGCGAAGCGCGCGAACGCAGCGGCTTCGGGCGTCCCCGGCGCAGGGAGGGTCTTGCGCACGGCGTTGCGTTCGCCGCCGACATAGCGGGCGGGCTTCTCGACGGAGCGGAGGATGCGGCGCGGGAGCGTGACGGGCGGCATGGGTCCCCTTTCGCGCAGGCGGTGCCTGCGCGACGATTATACACGAGGCGCCCGACGGGGAGAAACGCGCGCTTGACTTCAATTTTATGAAAGTGTATATGAATAATATCAAGAACAAGTCGACCGCAGAGGTTGCGTTTCCCAAGGAGGTACCACGTGCCCATCGAGAACGTCCCGGATTGGATGGCCGACCTCGACGACGAGGACGTGGCCTTCATCCGGCGATTCCTGCTCGCGTCCGGTTCCCTGAAGGAGGTCGCTTCCTCCTACGGCGTATCCTATCCGACCGTCCGGCTCCGCCTCGACCGCCTGATCCAGAAGGTCCGGATCCGCGAGGAGAGCGCCGGCGAACCCTACGTCGCCCTGATCAAGCGGCTCGCCGTGAACGACCGCCTGGACGTCGAGACGGCCCGGATCCTGATCGCCGAATACAAGAAGACGAAGGAGACGCCCTCATGAGCCATTCGATCCTGCTCCTCCTCGCGATTCCCCTTCTCGTCATCCTCGCAGCGCTCGCCGTCGCCGAATTCTTCCTGTCCAGGACCCGGTCCGTCTGGCCGGGACTCGTCCTGCCGGCGGTCGTCCTGCTCGCCACGGGGCTCGTCTCGCTCGTGTCGGCCCTCATCGCCCTCTACGTCGGCCTCGGAGCGGCCGTTCTGCTCCTCGTGCTCTTCGGCATCGGGCGGGCGACGCGCGCCCGGCCGGGACCCGCGACCAAGGAAGCCGAACTCAAGAGCATGGCGATCCAGGACCTCGACTAGCATCGAGGATCCGCCCCGGCCGTAGCGGGATGGCCCGGCTCGTCCCGCTCCCCCACCCCTACTCGTACTTCGGGATCCAGCTCCCGTGCGCCGCGAACAGGTCGTCGCACAGCGCCACGATGTCGTCGATCGACAGCTCGGCCGCCGTGTGCGGATCGAGCATCGCCGCCATGTACACGAGTTCCTTCTTCCGCTTCGTCGCCGCCTCGAGGGTCAGGAGCTGCACGTTGATGCTGGTGCGGTTCAGCGCCGCGCACTGCTCGGGCAGGTCGCCCACGACGCACGGCTGGATGCCGTTGCGGTCGACGAGGCAGGGGACCTCGACGCACGCGTTCGACGGCAGGTTCGCGATCAGCCCCGCGTTGAGCACGTTGCCGTGCACGCGGTACGGGACGTCGGTCGCCATCGCCCGGACGATGGACGCCGCGAACTCGTGGCTCATTTCATGGACGAGCAGATGCGCCGAACGCCCCTCGACGAGCTCGGCGCGCACCCGCTTCCACTCGGCGATCTGGTTCACGCAGCGGCGCGGGTACTCGTCCAGCGGGATGCTGAAGCGCTCGATCAGTTCCGGATACCTCGACTTGATGAAATAGGGCACGTACTCCGACGTGTGCTCGGAGGATTCGGTGATGTAGTAGCCGAAGCGGCGCATCATCTCGTGGCGGACGAGGTCCCAGCGGCCCTCGTACTCCTCCCGGCCCTCGCGGTAGGCGGCGGCGCGGCGCTTGATCTCGGGGTACAGGTCCTTCCCGTCGCGGTCGCGGATCTCGAGGAGCCAGGCCTGGTGGTTGATGCCGGCGATGGTCCATCGGCAATCCGGGATGTGCTCGTCCATCCGGAACGTATGCAGCAGCCCGGAGGCGCAGACCTGGACGCTGTGGCACAGGCCGACGGCCTTCACGGGCGTGAAGCGCTGGAGGTAGCCGGTGAGCATGGCCATCGGGTTCGAGTAGTTGATGAACAGCGCGTCGGGGCAGATCTCCGCGACGTCGCGCGCGAACTCCTCCATCACGGGAAGGGTGCGCAGGGTCCGGAAGATGCCGCCGATGCCGAGCGTGTCGGCGATCGTCTGCCGCAGGCCGTACTTCTTCGGGACCTCGAAGTCGGTCACGGTGCAGGGCTCGTAGCCGCCGACCTGGATCGCGTTGACGACGAAGTCGGCGCCCTGCAGGGCGGCGCGGCGGTCGAGGGTCGCCGTCACGGGCACCTTCCGGCCGGCGTTGCGCGCGATCGTCTCGATCATCCGCTTCGAGTCGTCGAGGCGGGCGGGGTCGATGTCGTGCAGGGCGATCGAGAGGTCCGGGATCTCCGGCGTGAGGATGCAGTCGCCGAGGACGTTCTTCGCGAAGACCGTGCTGCCGGCGCCGAGGAAGGCGATGCGCGCCATGGGGGCCGTCCTTTCGTCCTGTCCGCCGTCGGGGCGGACCGCCGCGCCGAGGTCCGGCGCTCTCCCTCCATCCTACCGCGCGCGCCCGCGTCCCGCGACCTCCCGTGTTGCGGATTCTTTCGCTCATGTTGCAGACACCCGCTCGAATCGGCCTATAATAGGCCATCGGCTTGCGCCCATGATTCCGTTTCGCAGTCCACCCCACCCGGAGGAGGCCCTCATGCCGGAACCGCGCGAGATCCTCTACGTCCCCGACGTCCAGCCCTCGGGCGAGCTGTCCCTGCGCCACAGCGGCCTCGAGCGCTGCGCGCCCGGGCACGCCTACGGCCCTGCCGTCCGCGACCACTTCCTGATCCACGTCGTGCTGGACGGGCGCGGCACGTTCCGCGCCGGCGGCGTCGAGACGCGACTCGGCCCGGGCGACGCGTTCCTGATCCGGCCCGCCGAGGTGACATGGTACGGCGCCGACCGCGACGATCCGTGGACCTACGCCTGGGTCGGCTTCGACGGGACGCGCGCGGCGGAGCTCCTCGGGATGGCCCGGCTCGACGCGACCTGCGCCTTCCGCTGCGGCGACGCGGCGACGCTCGCGGCGTGCCTCCGGGAGATGCGCGGGATCGGGCGCGGGGCCGTGCGCGCGGAGGTTGCCGTGCTCGCGCCGCTCTACCGCTTCCTGTCCCTGCTGATCGAGGAGCGCGGGACGGCCGCGGCGCCCGCCCCGCGGGACCTGTCGGAGACGGACGCGCTCCGGGCGGCCCGGTACATCGAAGGCGCCTATGGGATGCCGATCACGATCGCCGGGATCGCGACGCACCTCGGCGTCGACCGGACGCACCTGTTCCGGATCTTCCGCCGCCGCTTCGGCATCTCCCCGCAGGAGTACCTCATCGAGTTCCGTCTCCGCAAGGCCTGCGGGCTGCTGCGGCGCACCGCCCTCGGCATCGGCGAGGTCGCCCTGTCCGTCGGCTTCGACTCGCCCGCGCACTTCTCGGCCCTCTTCCGGGCGCGCCGCGGGATGTCGCCGCGGGAGTACCGGAAGGCGAGCGCTCCGGACGCATAGTTCCCCCCCTTCCCCGCCGCCCCTCCCGGTCGAGCTCCCCTCTGGACACGAACATTTGTTCGGTTTATAATGAAGGCGAGCAACCGAGGAACCCGCAGGAGGCCGCACCGCGCAGCGATGGCTGCAGGCGAGCGGCTTCCGGCATCGAGGAGGGACACCATGGCCAGCGACGCATCCGGACCCGACCTGTTCCCCACGGCCGTCCCGTCCTTCGGACCGCCGGCGGAGCGCGCGGTCCTGCACTGCGACCTCAACAACTTCTACGCCTCGGTGGAGTGCCTCTACCGACCGGACCTGCGCGACCAGCCGGTCGCCGTCTGCGGCAGCCCCGAGAAGCGGCATGGGATCGTGCTCGCCAAGAACATGCTCGCCAAGCGCTGCGGAATCAAGACCGGAGAGGCCATATGGCAGGCCCGGGCGAAGTGCCCCACGCTCGTCCTCCTCCCGCCCGACTTCACGAAGTATCTCGAGTTCTCCCGCCTCGCCCGCGGCATCTACGAGGACTACACCGACCGCATCGAGCCCTTCGGGATCGACGAGTGCTGGCTCGACGTCTCCGGCAGCGTGCGCCTGCTCGGCGACGCCGGCGCGCTCGCCGACCGGATCCGCGCCCGGATCCGCACCGAGCTCGGGATCACCGCGTCCGTCGGGGTCTCCTGGAACAAGGTCTTCGCCAAGCTCGGCAGCGACCTGAAGAAGCCCGACGCGACGACCGAGATCACCCGCGCGAACTTCCGCGAGCTCGTCTGGCCGCTGCCCGTCGACGAGCTGCTCTACGTCGGGCGCAGCACCTCCGCGAAGCTGCGCGGCATCGGGATCGACACGATCGGCCGCCTCGCGCGGCTCGAGCCCGCCTTCCTGCGCGGCTTCCTCGGCAAGTGGGGCGAGTACCTCTGGTTCTTCGCCAACGGGCACGACGCCGCCCCCGTCGAGCGCGCGGGGACCGAGGTTCCCGTCAAGGGCGTCGGCAACAGCATGACGACCCCGCGCGACATCGTCACCGAGGAAGACGCGCACATCGTCTTCCAGGTCCTATCCGAAAGCGTCGCCGAGCGGCTGCGCGACCACGGGATGCGCGGCCGCACCGTCCAGGTGTACGTCCGCGACACGGGCCTCCTCTCGATCGACCGCCAGCTCCAGCTCCCCAGCCCCACCTTCGTGTCCACGGAGATCTGCCGCGCCGCGATGCGCCTGCTGAAGGAGAGCTGGACGCCCGGCACGCCCCTGCGTTCGCTCGGCGTCCGCGTCACCGGGCTCACGATGCCCGGCCTCCCCCTGCAGCTCTCGTTCCTGGAGGAGGAGGCCGCCCGGCAGCGCCTGGAGAACCTCGAGGGCGCGATCGACGGCCTGCGCCGCCGCTTCGGGCACTACGCCGTCCAGCGCGCCCTGCTCCTGAAGGACAGCGGCCTGAACGCCAATCCCGTCGAGGAGAACATCATCTACCCATGCGCAAGATATTCCTCCATGTGAACTGCGCCTTCGACCCGGACGGCCAGGTCCGCCCGGTCGACTTCCTCTGGGAGGACGGGCACCGGTACACGGTGGACCGGATCCTCGACCGTCGCCGCGCCGTGAGCTACAAGGTCGGCGGCCAGGGGATCTGCTATACCTGCCGGGTGCTCGGGCGGGTGCTGCGCCTGTTCCGGGAGGGGGACAAGTGGTACGTCGAGGCGCCGTGACGGCCCGTGGCGGCGGTCGGCGCTGAAACGGGGCCGGGCGGGCGCTGCGCAGCGTCCGCCCGGCCTGAACCTCCCGAGGGGTCTCCGAACGGACCCTCGTCTACTCCAGGATCTCCTCGATCGGGTGGATCGGCGTCCGCAGGATGCGCCAGATCCCATCGGCGTAGTCCGCGATCGTCCGGTCGGAGCTGAAGCGCCCTGCGGCGCAGAGGTTGCGCCAGCACATGGCCGCCCATCCGATCCGGTCGCGGTAGGCCTCCGCGGCGAGATCGCGCGTCTTCCGGTAGTCCTCGAAGTCGCCGAGCACGTAGTACACGTCGGCCGGCTGCCAGTTGACCCCGTAGAGGAGCGACGCCTGCAGCTCGTGGAACATGCCGGTTCCGCCGTCGTCGAGCGTCCCGTCGGTGAGGGCGTCCACGGCGCGCTTCAGGCCGGGGATGTTATTGTACTGCCACTTCGGGTCGTACACCGAGCGGATGCCCGGGAAGTGCTCGACGCGCGCGCCGAAGATGAAGGCGTTCTCCTCGCCGACGGCCTCGACGATCTCGACGTTCGCGCCGTCGTAGGTGCCGAGGGTCACCGCGCCGTTCATCATGAACTTCATGTTGCCCGTGCCCGAGGCTTCGGTGCCGGCGGTCGAGATCTGCTCGGAGAGGTCGGCGGCCGGATAGATCCGCTCGCCGGCGCTGACGCAGTAGTCGTGCACGAAGACGACCTTGATGCGGCCGCGGATGGCCGGGTCCCCGTCGACGAGCCGGGCGATCTCGTTCACGAGCTTGATCGTCGCCTTCGCGCGGAAGTACCCGGGCGCCGCCTTGCCGCCGAAGACGAACGTGCGCGGCACGAAGTCCGCGTCCGGCTTCTCCTTCAGGCGGAAATAGAGGTCGAGGATGTACAGCGCATTCAGCAGCTGGCGCTTGTACTCATGCATCCGCTTGACCTGGACGTCGAACAGCGACTCCGGGTCGACGGCGACGCCCTCGCGAGCCAGAAGGAACGCGGCGAGGCGACGCTTCTGGGTCGCCTTCACCTCGAGGAACCGCTTCAGCACGCGCTTGTCGGACGCGAGCGGGGCGAGCGCGGAGAGCCGGTCGAGGTCGCGCACCCAGGCGTCGTTCCCCGACAGCTTCGTCAGCAGCTCCGAGAGCTCGGGGTTGCAGACGCGCAGCCAGCGCCGGGGCGTCACGCCGTTGGTCTTGTTGGAGAATCGCTCGGGGAAGACCTCGTGCCAGTCGCGCAGGGTCTGCTCCCGGAGGATCCGCGTATGGATCGCGGCGACGCCGTTCACGGACGTCGCGACGTACAGGGCGAGCCACGCCATCCGGATGCGGCCGTCCCCGATCGGAGCCATCCGCGCGATCCGGTCGGGGGCCAGCCCCTTCGCGGCCATCTCCGCGCGGAAACGGGCGTCGATGCGCTCGACGATCGCGTAGACGTCGGGCAGCAGGACGCAGAACAGGTTCACGTCCCAGCTCTCGAGCGCCTCGGCCATGATCGTATGGTTCGTGTAGGCGAACGTCTCCTGGGCGATCCGGAACGCCGCGTCGAAGTCGAGGCCCTCCTCGAGGAGAAGGCGCAGCAGCTCCGGGATCGAGACGACCGGGTGCGTGTCGTTCAGCTGGATGCGGTGCATCGCGGCGAAGCCGCCCACGGAGCCGTGCGCGGCCTTGTGCTTCCGGACGATGTCCCGGAGCGAGGCGGCCGAGAAGAAGTACTGCTGGCGAAGACGGAGGAGCTTGCCCTCGTGCGTCGTGTCGTTCGGGTAGATCACGCGCCCGATGTCGTTCACGCGGTTGCGCTGCTGGATCGCGTCGTCGTAGCGCTGCGCGTTGAAGAGGACGAAGTCGAAGTCCTGCGTCGGCTCGGGGCGCCACAGCCGCAGCGTGTTGACGTTGCGCGTCCCGAAGCCGGTGATCGGCATGTCGTAGGGCACCGCCCAGACGGAGACGTCCGGGAAATCGATGCGCACGCGCTCCTCGTCGCGCCGGACGATCCAGGGGTGTCCGTGCTCGAACCAGGGGTCGGGCGTCTCCTTCTGGAAGCCGGTCTCGATCGTCTGGCGGAAGATGCCGTACCGGTAGAGCAGGCCGTAGCCTGTCAGCGGCAGGTCCCGGGTCGCCGCCGAGTCGAGGAAGCAGGCCGCGAGCCGTCCGAGGCCGCCGTTGCCGAGCCCGGCATCGGTTTCCGCCTCCTCGACGGCGGCGAGGTCGATCCCCATCGCGGCGAGGGCCCTGCGGGCGTCCTCGAGCAGGCCGAGGTTGACGAGGTTGTTGACCAGCGCGCGTCCCTCGAGGAACTCGGCGGAGAAGTAATGGGCCTGGCGCGCCTTCCCGTACGCTTCGCCCGTTCTCCGCCAATCGTCGGAGATGCGGGCGAGGACGGCCGAGGAGAGGGCCTTCCAGGCCTCGAAGGGCGTCGCGGCGTCGGGCGTCCGTCCGGCCTCGGCGGCCAGGAGGAGCCGGATGTCCGCGCCGAGCGCCTTGCTGTGGTCCATGAAAAGGGTCCTCCAATGCGAATCGGGACCTGGCCGCCTGGTTCCGCGGTCGGTCCCGCTTTCGCTATGCAGGATAAAGCAATCGTTTGCTGAGGTCAATCGACAGAACGACGAACGCGCTCCGACGACCCTGCGGACGTCCTCGCGGACGGCTCCGCGACCTCCAGCCCGTACCGGCGGGCGAGCCCGAGGATGTTCTCGACGAGGATCGCGCGCACGGCCTCCGGTCGGCGGACTTCGGCGTACTGCCCGAACGACAGGAGGTAGCGGACGAGGTCGTACTGGCTCCCGAAGGTCGCCCGGATCCGGAGCTGCTGGGCGTTCGGGCCGGTGGAGACCCACTCGGACCGCGAGTCCTCGCCGTGCTCGGATTCGCAGGCGTTGTAGGTGAATCGGCCGTGGACGTCGAACTCGGCCTCGACCGGCGCCTCGTCCTCGGGTCCCCGGATGCCCGTCCGCGTGAGCTTGCGCGCCGCCTCGAAGCGCGCCTGCCGCGTGAAGGCGCGGTCCCGCAGGACGTCCACGCCCTGGCAGCGCGCGGCCGTGATCGTGAAGGGCTTGAAACGCGCCGACTTGAGCGGCTGGCCGCCGCTATGGGTCTGGAGGGCGCCGAGATAGAAGGTGCCCTCGCGGTGGAACAGGAAGTACGGTTCGACCTGCACGGAATCCTGGATTCCCAGGCGGTTCGTGTAGGCCATCCGGACGGGGTGGTTCCCGCGGATCGCCTCGCGGAGGTTCGCGAGGTGGCTGCGCGTGAGCGGCGTGGGCTTCGACCGGTGGACGTTCAGGTAGAGGATCTCGGGCTCGGAAACGCGGTAGGACACGCCGTCCGCATTCATCCGGGCTTCCTCGAAGTCGCGCCCCATGCGCCGGACCCGCGTCTCCTCGCTGCTCCGGACGATCTCGTCGAGGAGCCGGAGCCAGCTCTCGCGTTCGACGAGCTCCTCGCGACCGCTCACGTAGGCGCGCAGCGAGAGCAGGGACCGGTAGAGGTCGGGCGTGCGGGCATGCCAGGCCACGGCCGGCGGCGCGTCCAGCCAGTAGCCGCGGGATTCGTTCCAGCGGATCGCATGCTTCTGGGCCCGGAGGCTCTTCAGGATCGCGTCGAGGTTCCGGGGCGTGACGCCGGCGGCCTCCGCGAGCCGCGTGCGGTCGAGCCGGGGACCGCCGGCGGCGTCCCTCCGCTCCTCGAGCACCGCGAGCACGCGCAGCGCCTTGTCCATCCGCGTATCGGGCGGCGCGCCCGCGACCTTCGGCCGGGCCGGCCGTCCCCTCGGCTTGCCATCTCCGTCCATTCCGCACCCCCATCTGGCGAAACGACGCCATGGGCCGATTCTACCATGAACGTGTATAATCGAGGCAAGCCGCCCGGGCGGCTCCGCAGGCCGCGTCCGGGCATGGAAAGGAAGTCGGCATGGGTCTCGCTCCCTGGTCCTGGGTCGCAGCCGGCGCAGCCGGCGCCCTCGCCGGTGCCCTCGCCTTCCTCGCCCTGGTGACGATGCCCGAGCGCTGGCTCCGCGACGCCGTTCCCGGCCCGGAACCGGAATCCCCGCTCCCGGACCCGCGGATCCGCTTCCTCCCCTTCGGTCTCCTCTGGATCCTCGCGAGCGGCGCCCTGGGCGTCCGCGCGCTCGCAGCGCTCGGACCCGGCGCCGCCCTCGTCGTGGGCCTCGTCGCCCTGGTGCCCCTGGGCGTGCTCTTCGCGGCCGACTGCCTCACCCGGATCCTGCCGGACCAGGCGGTGGTCGGACTCGCCGCGCTCGGCGTCCTGTGCTTCTTCCTCGATCTCGTCCCCTCCCTCTCCGGCACGCTGCCGGGTTCGCTCCCCGCGGGCTCCCCGTGGTGGCTCGGCGCGCTCGACCGTCTCGGAGCGGGCGCGGCGGGCGGCGGCCTCCTGCTCCTCGTCGGCTGGATCGGCGCGAAGGCCGCGAAGCGCGAGGCGATGGGCATGGGCGACGTGAAGCTCCTGGCCGCGGCCGGCCTCGTGACCGGGCTCGCCGGCCTCGTCGGCGTCCTGCTCGTCGGCTTCGTCACCGGGGCCGTCCTCGCGGTCCCTCAGCTCGTGCGCAAGTACGCCGGGCGCCGCCGGAAGGACGCCGCCGCGGATGCCGCTCCGGACGGCGCTCCGGATGACGCTTCGGACGACGCCCCGGAACCCGACGGCACGATGCCCTTCGGGCCGTTTCTCGTGCTCGGCGTCGTCGCCGTGCTGTTCTTCGGCGATGCGCTGCGTTCGGTCGCCGCCTGGTACCTGTCGATGTTCTGACGGACCCGGCGGGACGGGAATGTCCGTCCGGAGGAGGGGGAAGGATGAAGCATGGCGCGCAACCCGTCGGACCGGTTCCGGAAGCAATTCCGCCCGAGCCCGACGCCCGGCCCTACGAGGCCGGCGGAGAGGACCGCCTCGTCCGGTCCGCGCCGGGCACCCTGCTCCTGGTCCACGCGGTGCTCGCCGCGCTCGTGCAGATCGGCTGGTCCCTCCTCCCGGACGGGACATTCGGGCTCTCGAAGGTCTCGCTCCAGGGCTACGTCATCGCCGCCGCGCTGATGCAGGGCGCGTGCATCCTCGTGCCCACCCTCGCCGTGGCCGGCGGCTACGGCATCACCCCGCGCATGATCCTCGGCCGCTCGCTCCCGCGCCCCGGCGGCCTCATCCTCGCCGCAGCGGCCGGCATCCCCGCCGCGGTCGTCCTGACCGGCCTCAACAACATCGCCGTCTACTTCATCGCGCAGACCGGCTTCGTCCTCCCCGCCCCCTCCCCGCTGCGCATCGCGGCGACGAGCACGGAGATGTGGACCGTCCTCATCGCGCTCGGCGTCATCGTCCCGGGCCTCGTCGAGGAGCTCATGTTCCGCGGCGTGATCCAGGGGTCCATGGAGCACGTCGGCGCCCGCCGCTCCGCGGTCCTCCTGCCGGCGCTGGCCTTCGCGCTCTTCCACGCCGACCCGCTCTTCGTGCTCGCCCCGTTCGGGGCGGGCCTGCTGCTGGGGTACCTGCGGTCTTCGACGGGGAGCGTGTTCGCCCCGATGGCCGCGCACATCACGCTCAACCTGACCCTGTTCCTCGTCCGGCCGCTGCTGCCGCAGTGGCGCGACGCGGTCGCCGGCGCCGGCTTCGACGCCGGGCAGCTGCTCGTCATCTCGATCGTCGCGACCGTGGTCGGGCTGATCGCCGCGGTGCCGGTCCTCCTGGCGTTCGGGTCGACGATGTTCCGCAGGAGCACGGCCCCGATCCGCCTGCACGGCGAGCAGCCGGAGCCGAAGGCATTCCTCGAGTGGCGCTTCCTGGCGGGGCTGGCCCTGCTGGCCGTGTTCCTCTGGTTCCTCTACTCGTTCTCGCTGTCCCTGGTCTGAACACGGCGCTAGGCGAGCGCGTCGTAGAGGACCTTCGCGAAGAGCAGGGCGAGGACGGCGGCGAAGGCGGGCTTGATGATGCGCGAACCCTTGCGGATCGCGAGCCCCGACCCGAGCCAGTTCCCGGCGATCCCGCAGAGGCCGGCCGCAAGGCCGGGGACCCAGACGATCTGCCCGGCGAAGAGGAACACGAGGAACGCCGCATAGTTCGAACTGAGGTTCACGACCCGCGCGTTGCCGCTCGCCGTCCGCAGGCCGAAGCCCAGCACCAGATGGTGGAGCAGCATCACGAAGGTCCCCGTCCCGGGGCCGAAGAAGCCGTCGTAGAAGCCGATCGCGAACCCGATGAGCCCGGCGATCGCCCAGAACGCGAACCCGTGCCGCGTCGGCTCGCGCCGGTCGTCGGCGTCGGCGCCGTTCGGGCGGGTCAGCACGAGGGCCGCGGCGACGGGAATCAGCACGAGGATCGCGACGCGGAAGCCCTCGGACGGCAGGGCGAGCGCGGCGCGCGACCCGAGCGCGGAGCCGGGGAATGCGAGTGCGGCGCTCGCGAGGGCCGCGACGAGGTGCACCCGGCCGTGGCGGAAGTAGCGGATCGTGGAGATCGTCGTGCCCATCGAGGCCGAGAGCTTGTTCGTCCCCGCGGCGAGGTGCGGCGGGAATCCGGCCATCAGGTACGCGGGGATCGACAGCAGGCCTCCGCCGCCGGCGATCGAATCGACGAACCCGGCGAGGAAGACGAGGACGCAGAGGAGGACGAGGGAGAGCGGCGGCAGCGTCGTCCAGTCCAAGAGGCGGCTCCTTCCCGGTTTCCCTCATGGTAGCAGACGCGGGGGCGGTCTGCTACAATCGTCGGGACATCCGGCCGGAAGGCCGGGCACCGCCGCACGGTCGGCGGAAGGCGCCGCGAGGCCGGCGCGGAAGGGGGCTCCCATGCTGACGCACATCGTGCTGTGGAACTTCAAGGAAAGCGCGGAGGGCGGCACGCGCACCGAGAACATGGCCCGTGTCCGCGACCTGCTGCTCTCCCTGCCGGCGAAGATCCCGGAGATCCGCCGCTTCGAGGTCCACGCCGACGTCGGGATCGACCCGTCCGCCGCCTCGATGTGCCTGGTCTCGGAATTCGAGGACGCCGACGCGCTCGCCCGCTATGCCGTCCACCCCGAGCACAAGGCCGTCTCCGCCTTCATCGGAAAGGTCCGCGAGGGCCGGTCCGTCATCGACTACGTCGTCTGATCCCGCGGCGGAAGCGCCCGGGCGAGGTACGATCCCGGCTCCGCCGGTGCGGGGAGCGTCAGGCGGACCGCCATCGTCGGGTGCCGCGCGGCATCGATCGCCCGGCCCTCCCCATCGCGCAGGTCGTCGGCGGAGAACTCCAGCAGTCGGCCCTTCGGCCGGATGAGCACCAGCCGCTCGCCGCGGAAGAACCGGTTGCGCTGCGAGGCGAGCGCCTCGACGGGACCCGCACCGGCGGCGTCCGCGTCCCCGCCGGACACGACCTCCGCCACCACGTCGGCTTCGCGCCGGTATGCGGAGTCGGCCGCGTGGACCTGCGCCACGACACGCGGATCGTCGTAGAAGAAGCCCGTCGAGAAGGGCCGGTGGCTCGTCCGGTCGAGCAGCGCCCGCCAATCGGCCTCCGTCCCCGCGTCCGGGTCGCCGTCGAGCGCCGCGAGCGCCATCCGGTAGGCCTTGGCCGTCGCGGCCGCGTAGAAGGCGCTCTTCGCGCGTCCCTCGATCTTGAGGCTGTCCACGCCGGCGTCGCGCAGGTCCGCCAGGCGCCCGACCATGCAGAGGTCGCGCGAATTCATCACGTAGGACCCGCCTTCGTCCTGCTCGATCGGGAAGGCCTCGCCGGGGCGCTTCTCCTCGACGAGCGCGTACTTCCAGCGGCAGGGCTGCGCGCATCGCCCCCGGTTCGCGTCCCGACCGGCGAGCGCCAGCGACAGCAGGCAGCGGCCGGAGTGGGCGACGCACATCGACCCGTGCACGAAGGCCTCGAGCTCGAGGTCCGCGGGGACGTCCGCGCGGATCGCCCGGATCTCGACGAGCGAGAGCTCCCGGGCGAGCACGATGCGCCGCGCGCCGAGCCCGTGCCAGAAGCGGCACGACCGCGCGTTCACGACGCTGGCCTGCGTGCTGACGTGCAGCGCGAGACGCGGCGCCTCCTCCTGCACGAGCGTGAACACGCCCGGGTCGGACACGACGCACGCATCGACGTCGGCGGCGTCCGCCTCCCGCAGGAATGTCCGCAGGCCGTCGAGGTCTTCCGGATGCGCGAGGACGTTGACGGCGAGGTAGGCCTTCACGCCGTGCGCGTGCGCGAAGGCGACGCCCTCTGCCAGCTGCTCGGCGGTGAAATTGCCGGCGCCGGCGCGCAGCCCGAACCGCGTCCCCGCGAGGTACACGGCGTCCGCGCCGAAGCGCACGGCGGCCCGGAGCTTCTCGGGACCGCCGGCAGGGCACAGGAGCTCCATGCCCGCGCTACTTGTTGACGTACTTGGCGACGTTCTTCTGGTGCTCGGCCCAGGTCTCGGCGAAGACGGTCGTGCCGTCGCCCTTCGCGACGAAGTACAGATACTTCGTCTTGTCGGGCCAGAGGGCCGCGCGGATCGCATCCGAACCCGGATTGCAGATCGGACCGGGCGGGAGCCCGGGATTCTGGTAGGTGTTGTAGGGGCTCGGGAAGGCGATGTCGGCCTCGGTCGCGACGATGCGGCGCGACAGGCCCTGCTCGGCGCGCAGGTAGTTGAGGACCGCGCACGACTGGAGCAGCCGGGCGTTCGGGTCCTTGAACTTCAGGCGGTTCCAGAAGACGCTCGCGACGGTGCCCATCTCGCTGAGCACCGCGGTCTCGTTCTGCACGATCGAAGCGAGCGTGATCACCTCGTCGAGGGAGAGCCCGATCACCTTCGCGCGGGCGAGGAACTCGGGGAGGATCTTCTTCTCGGTGTTGTCGAGGAACGTCCGCAGGATCGTCTCTTCGTCCGCGTTCATGTCGAAGTCGTAGGTGTCCGGGAACAGATAGCCCTGCAGCGTCCACTGCCGGTCCTCGGTCACGCCGATGCCCTGCACGAAGTCGTAGTCCAGGAACATCGAGGGGTTGTCGACCATCGCGTCGAGCTTGGCTTCGTCGAAGTACACGCCCGCGTCGGTGAGCTTCTTCTTGATCTCCTTGTACGAGAGGCCCTCGGGGAACGTCACGCGCACCGACTTGGGCTTCTGCGAAAGCATGTACATGACCTCGTCGTAGGTCATCGCGGCGGTGACGAAGTGCGTCCCGGCCTTGTACTGCCCGTCGAACCCGTTCACCTTGGAGAGCAGCGTGAACAGGAAGGCGTTGCCGATCACCTTCTTCTCGGCGAGCACCGCGGCGATCTCCTTGGTGTCGGCTCCGCTCGGGACGACGACCATGACGGCGTCCGGGGTCTCGGGACCGACCTGAGAGCCGGTGCCGGACGTGAACGTCTCGAACCGCTTGTTCTGGGCGATCACGTAGGAGTAGCCGAGGTACACGCCGATCGACGCGGCGACGAGCGCCACGGCCACGAAGACCACGAAGAGAAGGAACCCGACCGCCTTGCGGGAGATCATCCGCGCTCCACCTTCGACCTGAGCTTGGCGCGCTGCTCGGTGCCGAGCACCCGCTTGCGCAGCCGGACGTTCTTCGGCGTCACCTCGACGAGCTCGTCGTCGGCGATGAACTCGAGGCACTGCTCGAGGCTCAGGACCTTCGGCGGCACGAGCCGCAGCGCCTCGTCCGAACCGGCGGCGCGCATGTTGGTGACATGCTTCTTCTTGCAGATGTTGACGACGATGTCCTCGTCCCGGGGGCACTCGCCGACGATCATCCCCTCGTAGACCGGGATGCCCGCGCCGATGAACAGGTTGCCCCTTTCCTGCGCGTTGTAGAGTCCGTAGGTCACGCTCTCCCCGTCTTCCCAGGCGATCAGCACGCCGTGCGGGCGGATCTCGATGTCGCCCTTCCACGGCTCGAAGCCGCTGACGACGGAGTTGAGTATACCATTGCCCTTGGTGTCGGTCAAAAACTCGGAACGGTATCCGATCAGGCCTCGGGAGGGGATCCGGAACTCGAGGCGGACGTATCCCTTCTCCGGAGGGAGCATGTTCACGAGCTCCGCGCGGCGGCGCCCGAGGCCCTCCATGACGACGCCCACGTAGGTCTCCGGGACGTCGACGAGCAGCAGCTCCACGGGCTCCATGCGGACGCCGTCGACCTCCTTCATGATGACCCGCGGCTTCGACACCTGGAACTCGTAGCCCTGCCGCCGCATCGTCTCGATCAGGATCGACAGGTGCAGCTCGCCGCGGCCCTTCACGACGAACGCGTCGGGCGTCGCCGTCTCCTCGAGGCGCATGCTGACGTTGGTCTCCATTTCCTTGAACAGCCGGTCGCGCAGGTGGCGCGAGGTCACGAAGCGGCCGTCGCGGCCCGCGAACGGGCTGTCGTTGACGCTGAAGGTCATCGCGATCGTCGGCTCGTCGATGTCGACGAACGGAAGCGGGTCCGGCGCATCGGCGGGGCACAGCGTGTCGCCGATGTTGATGTCGGGAAGTCCCGCGACGCAGACGATCTCGCCCACGGCCGCCGACTCGACGTCGGCGCGCGCGAGGCCCTGGTAGCGGTAGAGCTTGGCGATGCGCGAGGTGGCGCGGACGCCGTCGGCGGAGGAGCACACGGCCGCCTGCATGCCGAGGCGGATCGTCCCGCGCTCGACGCGGCCGACCGCGATGCGGCCGATGTAGTTGTCGTAGTCGAGGTTGGAGACGAGGAGCTGCAGCGGGAGGTCCGCGTCGCCGACGGGACAGGGCACGTGCGCGCGGATCGCCTTGAACAGCGGCTCGAGGTCGCCGCCCGTGCGCAGGCGCTCGTCGAGCTCCGCGAGGTCGGTGAAGGCGTACCCGTCGCGCGAGGACGCGTAGACCACGGGGAAGTCGAGCTGCCGGTCGTCGGCGCCGAGTTCCATGTAGAGCTCGAGGACGTGGTCGTGCACCTCGGCGGGGCGCGCCTCGGGGCGGTCGACCTTGTTGATCACGACGATCGACGCGAGGCCCATGGAGAGGGCCTTGCGCAGCACGAAGCGCGTCTGCGGCATCGGGCCGTCGTACGCGTCGACGAGGAGGAGCACGCCGTCGACCATCTTGAGCACGCGCTCGACCTCGCCGCCGAAATCGGCGTGGCCGGGCGTGTCGACGATGTTGATGCGCAGGTCGCCGTACTGGACGGCCGTGTTCTTCGCCAGGATCGTGATCCCGCGCTCGCGCTCGAGGTCGTTCGAGTCCATGACGCGCTCGGCGACCTGCTCGTTGTCGCGGAACGTGCCGGCCTGGCGGAGCATCGCGTCGACGAGCGTGGTCTTGCCGTGGTCGACGTGGGCGATGATGGCGATGTTGCGGAGGTTCTCGATCTTCACGGACGGCATTCCCTATTTCTTCTCCTTTTCACGTTCCCGGAGGATGAAGCGGATCGGCGTCCCCTCGAAGCCGAAGCAGCGCCGGAACTGGTTCTCGAGGTAGCGTTCGTACGAGAAGTGCATGAGCTCGCGGTCGTTGATGAACAGCACGAACTCGGGCGGCTTCACGCCGACCTGCGTCCCGTAGTAGATGCGCAGGCGCTTGCCCTTGTCGTTGGGGGGCGGGTTCATCGCCTGGGCCTCGCCGAGCAGGTCGTTCAGCAGGCCGGTCGACAAGCGCAGGCATGCCTGGGCGTGCACGTGGTTGATCAGCTCGAAGAGGCGGCCGACGCGCTGGCCGGTCTTCGACGAGACGAAGACGGCCGGGGCGTACTGGAGGAACGAGAGCTTCTCGCGCAGGGACCGCTCGTACGCTTCGAGCGTGCCGGTCTCCTTCTCCACGAGGTCCCACTTGCTGATCGCGAGGATGCAGGCCTTGCCGCTGTTGTGGGCGTAGCCGCAGATCTTCGCGTCCTGCTCGGTCACGCCGTCCTGCGCGTCGATCAGGACCACGCAGACGTCGGCCTTCTCGATCGCGGCGAGGGAGCGGATCATGCTGTAGCGCTCGATGTCGTCGTCGATGCGGCTCTTCTTGCGGAGGCCCGCGGTGTCGACGAGGACGTAGCGGCCGAATCGGTTCGCGAGGGGCGAGTCGATCGCGTCGCGGGTCGTGCCCGGGACGTCGGAGACGATCGTGCGCTCCGCGCCGAGCATGCGATTCACGAGCGACGACTTGCCGGCGTTGGGCTTGCCGATCACGGCGACGCGGATCGCGTCCTCCTCCTCGTCGTCGGGCCGCTCGGGCGGCAGGTGGTCGAACACGGCGTCGAGCAGGTCGCCCGTCCCGAGACCGTGCGTCGACGAGACCGGGTGCAGGTCGCCGAGACCGAGGTTGTAGAACTCGTAGGCGTCGTGCGGGACGGGACCCGGCCGGTCGGACTTGTTGACGCAGACCACGATCGGCTTGCCGGACTTGCGGAGCATCGTGGCGATGTCCTGGTCGGCGGCGGTGAGCCCGGTCAGCAGGTCGACCATGAAGACGATCACGTCGGCGGTCTCGATCGCGATCTCGGCCTGCGAGCGCATCTGGCGGAGCATCGCGTCGTCGGTGCGCGGCTCGATGCCGCCGGTGTCGACGAGCGCGAACTTCCGGCCGCGCCACTCGGCCTCGGCGTAGACGCGGTCGCGCGTGACGCCCGGCGTGTCGTCGACGATCGAGATGCGGCTCCCCGCGAGGAAGTTGAAGAGCGTCGACTTGCCCACGTTGGGGCGCCCGACGACGGCGACGATCGGCCTACCCATGCGCATGCCCTCCCGTGGCTTCCCAGCCGGTCCAGCGGATCCCGACGGCCCGCTCGTACCGGCCTTCCGCGATCCCGTCGAGCGCGGCGAGCAGTCCCTCCCCGGTCGGGACGGCGACGACGGCGGGACGGCCGAGCGCCGACTCGACGTCCGCCAGCGTCCGGTCGTCGAGGAAGACCGCCTCGCCCGAGCGGAGCATGCAGGACGGGACCAGCACCGGCGCGGCGCCTGCGGTCCCCGCGTCCGTCTCGTCCGCGAGCGCGGCGGAGAGCGTCGCGATCAGGTCCTGTCCGGTCACGAGGCCCGCGACGGTCACGGTCTCGCCGAAGAAGCGGTTCGCGACCGGGTGCACCCGGATCCCGAGGCCGAAGAACGGCGCGGCGGCCTGCGCGGCCTCCGCGAGGAACGGCGCGGCGTCGACGCCGGTCGCGACGTGCACGGCGCGCGGCGCAGCGGACGCGGACGCGGGCGC
>CAIXGU010000041.1 GCA_903919045.1 uncultured Eubacteriales bacterium
GCCCTGCATTACGAGATCTAGCGGCCGGACGGATGGTCCGGCGGAAAGGGAGCCCTCCATGAGCCAGACCCTTCATTTCGACACCCTCCAGGTCCACGCCGGCCAGAAGCCGGACCCGACGACCGGGTCCCGCGCGGTGCCGATCTACCAGACGACCTCCTACGTGTTCCGCGACTCCGAGCACGCCGCGAACCTGTTCGCGCTGAAGGAGTCCGGCAACATCTACACGCGACTCATGAACCCGACCACGGACGTCCTCGAGCAGCGCATCGCGGCCCTCGAGGGCGGCGTCGGCGCGCTCGCGGTCGCGTCCGGCAGCGCCGCGGTGACCTATGCGATCCTGAACATCGCCGGGACCGGCGACGAGATCGTCTCGGCCTCCACGCTCTACGGCGGCACGTACAACCTGTTCGCGAACACCCTGCCGAAGTACGGCATCGTCACGCGCTTCGCCGACCCGGACGACCCGGAGGGCTTCCGGAGGCTGATCGACGAGAAGACCAAGGCCGTCTACGTCGAGACGATCGGCAATCCCAACGCGAATCTCGTCGACTTCGAGGCGATCGCCGCGATCGCCCACGCGAACGGCCTCCCGCTGATCGTCGACAACACCTTCGGCACGCCCTACCTGGTCCGCCCCTTCGAGCACGGCGCCGACATCGTCGTGCACTCCGCGACGAAGTTCATCGGCGGGCATGGCACGTCCCTCGGCGGCCTCGTCGTCGATTCCGGGAAGTTCGACTGGAAAGCCAGCGGGCGCTTCCCCGGCCTCGTCGACCCCGACCCCAGCTACCACGGCATCCGGTATGCGGACGACGTCGGCGCGGCCGCCTACATCACCAAGATGAGGGTCACCCTGCTGCGCGACACCGGCGCGGCGATCAGCCCGTTCAACTCGTTCCTGCTGCTGCAGGGCCTCGAGACGCTGTCGCTCCGCGTCGAGCGGCACGTGTCGAACGCCAAGCGCATCGCCGCCTGGCTCGCGGCGCACCCGTCCGTGTCCTGGGTGAGCTACCCCGGCCTCCCCGGCAACAAGTACAACGCCCTCCAGGCGAAGTACCTGCCGAAGGGCGCAGGCTCGATCTTCACCTTCGGGATCAAGGGCGGGGCCGACGCCGGCCGGAAGTTCATCGAGAGCGTCGCGCTCTTCTCGCACCTCGCGAACGTGGCCGACGCGAAGTCCCTCGTGATCCACCCCGCGACCACGACGCATTCCCAGCTCGAGGGGGACGACCTCCTCGCCGCGGGCGTCACGCCCGACATGGTCCGCATCTCCGTCGGCATCGAGGACGCCGGGGACCTGATCGCGGACCTGGACCAGGCGCTGGCGAAGGCGACCGCCCGATAGCGCAGGAGGATCCGCATGGAAATGCATGAGAAGCAGGACGCCCTGAAGCGCGACCTGGCCGCCGCCGGCGGCCTGGTCGTCGCCTTCTCGGGCGGCGTCGACTCCACCTACCTCCTCTCCGTCGCGCACGAGGTCCTCGGCGACCGCGTGCTCGCCGCGACCGCCCGCTCGTCGACCTTCCCCGACCGCGAGAACCGCGCCGCCGCCGCCTTCTGCGCGGAGCGCGGCATCGCGCACCGGGAGGTCGTCTCCGAGGAGCTCTCGGTCGACGGCTTCGCCGACAACCCGCCCGAGCGCTGCTACCTCTGCAAGCGCGAGCTGTTCGGGAAGTTCACCGCGATCGCGGCGGCGATCGGGAACGACGCCGTCGCCGGCGGCTGGAAGGTCGCCGAGGGCTCCAACGCCGACGACGTCTCCGACTACCGCCCGGGCCTGAAGGCGGTGGCCGAGCTCGGCGTGCTGAGCCCGCTGCGGTCGGCCGGCCTCACGAAGGCCGAGATCCGGGCGCTGTCGAAGGAACGCGGCCTCCCGACGTGGGACAAGCCGGCCTACGCCTGCCTGGCCTCGCGCTTCCCGTACGGCGAGCGGATCACGCCCGAGAAGCTGCGCCAGGTGGACGGCGCCGAGCAGTTCCTGATCGACCGGGGCTTCCGGCAGGTCCGCGTGCGGCACCACGGCGACGTGGCCCGCATCGAGCTCGCGCCCGAGGACATCCTCCGCTTCGTCTCCGAGGGCCACGGCCCCGCCGCGCTGGCGCGGTTCCGCGAGCTCGGCTTCAAGTACGCGGCGCTCGACGTGGCCGGCTACCGGACCGGGAGCATGAACGACACGCTGCCCGGACGCGCATGACCGCGCCCCGCCGGGTCCTCGTGGCCATGAGCGGCGGGGTCGACAGCTCCGTCGCCGCCGCGCTGCTCGCGCAGGCGGGGTACGACGTCGCGGGCGCGACGATGCGCCTCGGCGACGCGGAGGCCGACGCGCGCGACGAGGGCGGCTGCTGCTCGCTCGCCGCGGTCGAGGACGCCCGGCGCGTCGCCCACCGGATCGGCATCCCCTTCTACGTGCTCGACTTCCGCGACGCCTTCCGCACCGCGGTCCGGGAGCCCTTCGTCGACGCCTACCTGCGCGGCGAGACCCCGAACCCCTGCGTCGCGTGCAACCGCTTCGTCAAGTTCGGCGCCTTCCTCGCGAAGGCCCGCGTCCTCGGCTTCGACGCGGTGGCCACCGGCCACTACGCGCGCGTCGAGGAGGACCCGGCCGCGCCCGGGCGCTTCCGCCTCCTCCGCGGGCTGGATCCGGGCAAGGACCAGAGCTACGCCCTCGCGCAGCTCGGGCAGGACGTGCTCTCCCGCCTGCTGCTGCCCGTGGGCGGCCTCGCGAAGGCCGAGACCCGCCGCCTCGCCGCGGAGCTCGGGCTCGCCGTCGCCGACAAGCCGGACAGCCAGGAGATCTGCTTCATCCCCGACGACGACCACGCCGCCTACATCCTCGCGCAGCGGCCCGGGTCGGGCCGGCCGGGACGCTTCGTCGATCGCGCGGGGAACGTCCTCGGCGCGCACGGCGGCATCCACCGCTTCACCGTCGGCCAGCGCAAGGGGCTCGGACGCGCCTTCGGGAAACCGATGTACGTCGTCTCGCTCGACGCGGCGACCGGGGACGTCGTCCTCGGGGAGGAGCGCGACCTCTACCGCGACGGCGCCGTGCTCGGGGACGTCGTCTTCACGCGGGAGGAGTACCGCGCGGAGGCCGCGGCCGCGTCGGCGGACGGGACCGGGCTGCCGGTGCGGGCGCAGGTGCGCTACGGCAAGGACGCGGTCCCGGCGCGGCTCCTCCTCGCAGGGGAGAGCGCGCGGCTCGCGTTCGACCGCCCGGTGCGCGCGGTCACGCCCGGCCAGGCGGCCGCCTTCTACCGCGACGACGAGGTGCTGGGCGGCGGAACGATCCTGCGCCCGGGCGAGGATTGACACCCCGGACGCAGCCCGGTAGAATCAATGCATAGTAAACATATAATTAAAGTAGGAATAATTCCCGAACCCGAGAACGGAGGCGCGCCATGGCCCGCATCGCATCGAATCTCACCGAACTGATCGGCAACACCCCGCTGCTCGAGCTGCACGGCTTCGCCCGCGCCCGCGGCGCCCGCGCGCGCATCCTCGCCAAGCTCGAGTCCTTCAACCCGGCCGGCAGCGTCAAGGACCGCATCGGCTACGCGATGATCCGCGACGCCGAGGAGAAGGGACTCCTCCGGGCCGGGGGCACGATCGTCGAGGCGACGTCCGGGAACACCGGGATCGCCCTCGCCTTCGTCGCCGCCGCGCGCGGGTACCGCCTGATCCTGTGCATGCCCGAGACGATGAGCGTGGAGCGCCGGATGCTCCTCAAGGCCCTGGGCGCCGAGCTCGTGCTCACGCCGGGCGCCGAGGGGATGAAGGGGGCGATCCGCGCCGCCGACGAGCTCTCGGACCGGATGCCCGGCTCCTTCGTCCCGTGGCAGTTCGACAACCCGGCGAACCCGGAGATCCACCGGAAGACGACGGCGCAGGAGATCCTGCGCGACACCGACGCGAAGGTCGACGCCTTCGTCGCCGGCGTCGGCACGGGCGGCACGATCACGGGCGTCGGCGAGGTGCTGAAGCAGTGCGTCCCGGGCGTGCGGATCGTGGCCGTCGAGCCGGACGACTCCCCCGTGCTGTCGGGCGGAGCACCGGGGCCGCACCGGATCCAGGGGATCGGCGCGGGGTTCGTGCCGAAGGTCCTGAACCGCGCCGTCCTCGACGAGATCGTCCGCGTGAAGAACGACGAGGCCTACGCCGCCGCCCGCCAGCTCGCCCGCACCGAGGGGCTGCTCGTCGGCGTGTCGTCGGGCGCGGCCGCGCACGCCGCGGCGCTGCTCGCGCAGCGGCCCGAGTTCGAAGGGAAGACGATCGTCGCGCTGCTGCCGGACACCGGCGAGCGCTACCTTTCGACGCCGCTGTACCAGGAATCCTGATCCGGCGCGCCGCACCGCCCGCGGTACCGCTCGACGGCGTTTCGTGATACAATCACTTGGCGTTTTCGGACGACACCGCGGGCCGGACCGGCCCGCCCCCCAGGAGGAACGGCCATGACCGTCGAGATCCAGAGGAAAGAGAACAGCGTCGTCGTGCTCACGATCGGCGTCGAGCCCGAGGCCTTCGCCAAGGCGATGGACCGCTCGTTCCACAAGAACAAGGGACGCTTCGCGATCCCCGGCTTCCGCCCCGGCAAGGCGCCGATGAACGTCGTGACGAAGTACTACGGCGAAGGCGTCCTGTACGACGACGCCGTCGATTTCGCGATCAACGAGGCCTACCCGCAGGCGGTCGTCGAGCACGGCCTCGCGCCGGTCGCCCGTCCCGAGGTCGACATCCTCGAGATCGGCGGGGCGAAGGGCCTGAAGTTCACCGCGACGCTCACCGTGAAGCCGGAGGTGACGCTCGGCCAGTACCTCGGCGTGTCCGCCGAGAAGCCCGAGTACCCGGTGACCGACGAGGACGTCGACCGCGACCTCGAGCGCGTGCGCGAGCGCAACGCCCGGATGGTCCCGGTGACCGACCGCCCGATCGCCGACGGCGATACCGTCACGATCGACTACGAGGGCACGGTCGACGAGATCCCGTTCGAAGGCGGCAAGGCCGAGAACCACGACCTCAGGATCGGCTCCAATTCGTTCATCCCCGGGTTCGAGGCCCAGCTCGTCGGGCATTCCGCCGGCGAGTCGTTCGACCTCTCGGTCACCTTCCCCGAGGATTACCACAGCGAGTCGCTGAAGGGCCAGAAGGCGAAGTTCGCCGTCACGGTGCACGCCGTGAAGCTGCGCGAGCTGCC
>CAIXGU010000042.1 GCA_903919045.1 uncultured Eubacteriales bacterium
CCCGCGGAGATGGGGCGTAAGTCTTTCTGTCGGAGCCCTGCTCCAAGGAGACCCGCTACGCCCTCCACCTGCACGGTCCCATTCTCCCACATGGCTCGAGGGAGATACAGAACCCGATCCGGCTTGCCATGATCCGGACCGACTTGAAGATACAAGGAGACCCCATGAAGCATGGCCACCCTCCTCCGCTCGTGCCTCCAGCGCCATCCGGACCGCCTTCCTCCGCCCGTCGGCCGCGACGCCCTTCCGCGCTCCGGATCGTCCTGATCGCCGCCGCGTCGGTCGTCGTCGTCGCCGCGATCCTCGGCGCCGGGCTCTGGGCCTGGGTCTTCTCCGGCCTGGACTACCAGCCGGACGAGGAGAACGATGTCACCGAGGCGCCGACGGTTACACCGAGCCCGACTCCCGAAGGCTTCGACGCGCCTACCGCCGCGCCGACCTTCCCGCCGCCGCACGTCGACGGCGTCGACAACATCCTGCTCCTGGGACGGGACAGCCACGCGCCCTCCCAGCGGAACGGCCTGTCCGACATCATGATCGTCCTGACGCTCGACAGGAATGCGAAGACGATGAAGCTCACGACGATCATGCGCGACCTCTGGGTGGACATTCCAGGCTACGGACCGAACAAGATCAATGCGGCCTACTCCTACGGCGGTGCGAGACTGGCCGTGAGGACGGTCAATGAATACCTCGACCTCGACATCGAGAAGTATGCCGTCGTCGACATCCTCGGCTCGGAGAAGATCGTCGATTCGCTCGGCGGCCTGACGCTGTCCCTGACCGCGGAGGAGATCCCCTATTTCAACGCCGGCGTCTACGAAGCGGACGATCTCTTCCCGGACACGCCTTGGGTCAATGGAATCTACAAGCCCGGCACCTACGGCATGAACGGGCGCCAGGTCGTCGCCTATACCCGCATGCGGAAGTCCGACAGCGACTTCCAGCGGACCCAGCGGCAACGCGATGTCCTCCTGAAGCTCCTCGCGGAATTCCGGAATGCGGACCTCGCGACGAAGACGACGGTCGTGAAGCAGGGGGTCTCCCTGGTGAAGACCAACCTGTCTCCCGCTGAAATCACGGAACTCGCATTCCAGGTCCTGCCGGCTCTCGATTCGGACGTGAAGCAGTTCCGGCTACCGACCGACGGGGACTACGCGGTGCGCCAGGACGGCGGCTGGCGCATGGTCGCCGACCGGGATGCGATGCTGCCGAAGCTGCAGGAGTTCATCTGGGGACGCACCTTCGATTTCTCACCGCTGCCGGCTTCCGGCTCGCCTGCGGCGACAGCCGGTGCGCCGACGAGGTAGTTCCCCCGGATTCCATCCGCGTGGCTGGCGAAAGCAGGCCGTTCGCGTGAAGCTTTCCGCGAATGGCCTGTTTATCTCGGTGAACGCATTCGTGCAACGCGTTGCACAGACGATTCGCCGACGCCGATGCGTGAAAATCCGTACAAGTGCACCAAAAGTGCACGTTGACACTCCGAAGGCCGGTTGATAGATTGAGTGCAAACGGTTCCAGCGCGTTGCACGAACGCGGTGCCGCGACCGACCTCTCTCTGGACCTCGACCCGACGGAGGGCCCGACATGCCGGTGACGATCAGGGACGTGGCGCAGCGCTCGGGGTTCTCGACCTCGACGGTCTCGCGCGTCCTGACCCACCACCCCGGCATCAGCCCCGAGACCCGCTCCCGCGTCCTCGCGGTGGTCGAGGAGATGAACTACCAGCCCAACGTCCTCGCCCGTTCCCTCGTGAACGCCCGCACGCGGATGCTCTGCGTCGTCCTGCCGACCGGCCCCTTCGACGGGCGCGAGAAGCTGATCCTCGAGACGATCTCCGGCATCGGGCAGCACGCGCGCGACCGCGGCTACCACGTCGTCTTCCTCCACGCCGACACGCAGGCGACGGAGCATGCGGAGATCCTGCAGACCGTCGCCGGCCGCGTCGCGGACGGGATCCTGCTCTTCTCGCAGCGCTCCAAGGACCCGCTGATCGAAGCGCTCAAGAACGCCGCCTTCCCGTTCGTGATCGTCGGGAACCCCGAGGAGTACACGGACGAGCTCTGGGTCGGCTGCGACTACCGCAGCACGACGCATCGGGAGACGGTGCGCCTGATCGAGCTCGGCCACCGCCGGATCGGATACATCGGGGGACCCCTCTACCGCCGGGCGAGCAAGACCCGCTTCGAGGGCTACTTCTCCGCGCACCTGGAGCGCGGGATCGAGATCGACCATGCGCTCGTCGAGGAGCACGCCGCCTACGAGACGGAGGACGGGATCCGCTACGTCGCGTCCCGCCTCGCGCGGACGCCGGCGCCGTCGGTCCCGTTCACGGCCCTAATCACGGCCGACGACCGCCAGGCCGTCGGCGCGCAGTCCGTCCTGCAGCGCGAAGGAATCCGCGGCGTCTCCCTGATCGGCTTCCACGACCTGCCCCAGACCGCCGTCTGCGAACCCCCGATCACGACGATCACCGTGAACCCGCTCAAGGTCGGGAGCTACGCCGCGCGCCTCCTGATCGACCGTCTCGAAGGCGCGAAGGAAGGCGTCCGCCACTACCTGATCCGCACCTCCACGATCGACCGCGGCACCGTGCTCCCGCCGCCGGAGGGCGCCTGACATGCGCCCGTCGGCCGCGGTCTTCCACGTGAGCGGCGTCTTCGTCGACATGCCGAAGACCCATTTCTTCGCCCTGCGCCGGATCGCCGAGCAGCTCGCCGTCCCCTTCTCGGAGGAGGACGAGGTGCGCACGCGCGGCGCCGGCAGTCTCGGCTCGGTCGAGATCATCCTCGAGATGGGCGGCCTCAGCCTGTCGATGCCGGACAAGCAGGAGCTCGTGCGGAAGATGATCGCGTTCCAGGAGGACTACGTCCGGCGGATCGGGCCGGCCGACCTCATGACCGGCTCCGTGGAGCTGCTGCAGCGCCTGAAGTCGCTGGGCGCCGGGACGGCGGTGATCCTGGGGCGGGAGTCGTCCGCCTATGCGATCGAGCGGGTGGGCCTCGCGGACGCCTTCGACTGCCGGCTCTCGCCGGACGACGGCATCCAGGCCAGCACCCACCCGGAGGATTTCCGCATCGCGGCGTCGCGGCTGGGCACGAGCCCGGACCGGTGCGTCGCGTTCCTCAGCAACCCGCGGTCGATCGTCGTCGCCCGCTCGACCGGCCTGGCGGTCGTGGGCATCGGGGACGCGAAGCACGTCGGCGCCGCCGACCTCGTGCTGCCGGGCCTCTGGGCGTTCCGCACGGCGCACTGGGACGAGCTGGGCGAGCGCCTCGCGGCGCGGAGCGCCGCTGTTTCGTCGATGCGCGCGTACACGTACGAAGGGGCCTCCCTGTGAGCCCGGCCGACCGCCGCGCGGCGCTCGTCGACCTCGGCCGCATGGAGTACGGCGAGGCCCTGGCGCTCCAGGAGCGGCTCGTCGCCCTGCGGCAGCGCGGCCGCATCGGGGACGCCGTCCTGCTCGTCGAGCATCCGCCCGTCCTCACGCTGGGCGTGCGCGGCGACCGCGCGCACATCCTCGCCTCCGAGGAGACCCTCGCGCGCGCGGGCGTGTCCGTGTTCCCCGTCGGACGGGGAGGGGACGTCACGTACCACGGCCCCGGGCAGATCGTGGGGTACCCGATCCTGCACCTCCCGTCGCTCGGCCTCGGCGTGAAGGAGTACGTCCACGCGCTCGAGGACGCCGTGATCGCCCTGCTGCACGAGGACTTCGGGATCGAGGCCGGCCGCGCCGAGGCGAAGTACACCGGCGTCTGGGTCGGGGACCGCAAGATCTGCGCGATCGGGATCGCCGTGCGGCACGGGGTCGCGATGCACGGGTTCGCCTTCAACGTCGACCCCGACCTCTCGCACTTCGACTGGATCGTCCCGTGCGGCCTCGCCGACCGGGGCGTCACCTCCGTCGCCCGCGAACTGGGCCGGCCGGTCGACGTCGCCGCCGTCCGCGCGCGCCTCGCGGGCTTCCTCGCCCGCTCGCTGGACCTCGCCCTCGTCCGGGTCGACCGCGACG
>CAIXGU010000043.1 GCA_903919045.1 uncultured Eubacteriales bacterium
AGGAAGATGACCGGCGACACCTTGGTGACCTGCCCGTCGAGGGCGAAGGTCGCGCCGGTGATGAAGTCGATGACCCGCTGCGCGGTCTTCTGGTCGATGCGCTCGAAGTTGCAGACGACCGTGCGCCCCGCCCGAAGATGATTGCAGGCCTCCTGCGCCGTCTCGATGCTGCCGGGATGGAGGAATACGATCTGCTGGCCGGACGGGGCGCGCATGTCGACGACCCGGCCCTGGCGGCGGAAGAGACCGCCGCGCTCGCGCGACGGCTCGTTGGGGACGCTGATCTCGGACGCCGGCTCGTAGGCCTCCTCCGAAGCGTATTCCTGGTCTTCGTACGGATCCTGCGAATCCCAGCCGGTGACCTTGCTGAAGAGCTTCTGCATGAATTCGGCCATCTCGACCCTCCTTGCGCGCGGAACGCGTCCAAGGCTGATTATAGGAGGGGTTCCCGTCGGAACACAACGCTTCGGGGAAGATGTAAGGCGCTTGTAAACGTCCGGCAATACGCGTCTCAAGGCCGCGGAGGACGCTCCCCGAGCACGGCGGTGCCGACGCGGACGTGCGTCGCGCCGCATGCGACGGCGGTCTCGAAGTCGTGGCTCATGCCCATCGACAGGACATCGAAGGCCGCGGCGGCCGCCGGGTCCATCCCGGCGAGCAGCCGAGCCTGGAGGGCGGCGAGGCCTTCGAAGACGGGCCGGACGTCCGCGGGATCGTCGGAGAGCGGGGCCATCGTCATGAGGCCGCGGACGCGCACGCCCGTCAGCGCGACGGCGGCCTGCAGGACGCCGGGGCACTCCGCGGCGTCGAAGCCGTGCTTCGTCGGTTCACCCGAGACGTTGACCTGCAGGAGGACGTCGGTGACGACGCCCATCGCGGCGGATCGTGCGGAGACCTCCGCGAGCAGCTCCGGTCCGTCGATCGAATGGATCATGGCGACGCGCCCCGCCACGTACTTCACCTTGTTGCGCTGGAGCGTCCCGATGAGGTGCCAGCGGACGGTCCGTCCCGTCGCCTCGAAGGCATCCATCTTCGGCACGAGCTCCTGGACGCGGTTCTCGCCGAGGTCGCGCGCCCCGGCGTCGAACGCCGCGAACGCCGCGTCGACCGGGAACCCCTTGGTGACGGCGATCAGGCTCACGTCCGCCGGATCGCGCCCGGCCGCGCGGGCGGCCGCGTCGAGGCGAGCGCGGACGGCCGCGAGCCGGGCGGCGACGCCGGATCCGTCGTACGATGCGCCGGAAACCCCGTTCATCCGATGTAGTCCCCTTCCGCGATCGCGTCCGGGTCGACGACGAGGACCGCGTGGGCCGAGACGGGGTACTTCGCCTCGGGGAGGGCCTCGACGATCGCCTCGTCGCGGTCCGCCGCGACCACCTTCACCTCGGAGAGCCGGACGTAGCCGTCCTGGACGATCTTCACGACCGCCCGCTTGCTATCGGAATCATACGAGACGAAGGAGGCCACCTCGACCTTCAGGCCGCGGTCGGTCTCCCGGACCAGCAGGACGTCCTCGGTGCGCCGGTCGGAGAACCGCTCGACGAGCAGGTCGGTGCGGAGCACGAGCAGGAGCCCCTGTTCCGCGTTACGGGATCGGAACACGACGGCCCGGATCGAGAGGCCGGGGCTCGACGGGAACCGGACGGCGACGGAGGCGCCTTCCCGGAACGCCGAAGCGTCGACGCCGGAGACGACCATCGCGAAGTACTGGTAGGGTCCCTCGATCGTCTTCAGGACGGGTGCGCCCGCCTCCACCTCGCGCGCCGCATCCACGCGGGCCGGAACGGCCGACAGGCGGTCGAGGACGTCCCCTGCCGTCAGCGCGTCGACGCCAGCCGGAAGCAGGACGGCTTCGAGGCCGTCGGTCGCGTACGAGACGATGCCGGGGCGGGTGGCGGCGACGGACGTGGAGGCGAGGCCGAGATCGGCTTCGAGGGTCGCCTTCTCGGCGAGCAGGCCGTCGAGGCTCGCGTCCTGGAAGTCGATGCGGGACAGGTCGCCGTTGCGGCGCGCGATCAGGATGCCGATCGAGGAGGAGAGGCGTCCGGTTCCGGAGAGGGTCCCGCGGGCGGCGTTGCGCCGCAGGACGTCCGCAAGCGCCGACAGGCTCTGGTCCGCATCGGAGAAGACGGTCCGCGCCGCGGACCCCTTGCCGCGCAGCAGGAGGTCCCGCTGCAGGTCGGCGATCTGCTGCTCGAGGTCGGAGATCTTCCGCAGCGTCTCCTGTCCGTCCTTCGGGGTGATGTAGGCGAGGAGGCCCAGTGCGGGGACCCGCGCGCCCTCGGCCGCCATGGGGCGGAAGACGCCCTTCGCGGGCGCCGCGTAGACGGTTTCGTCGCGGATCAGCAGGGCCTTCGCGGCATGGGTGCGCTCGAGCGTTCCGACCTGGAGGAAGGCGAGCTCCGGCCGGGGCGCCGCGCCGCCCGAGGCGAGGAGGAGGATGACGACCGCGGTCGTCACGACGAGCACGACGGACACGAGGATCAGGACCGCGCGGAAGCGGGCCCGCCGCGCGCCGATGCGGCGCAGGGCGGCGTCGGCCTCCGCCCGTCCGGACGGAGGCGCGGACCGGTAGGCCTTCCGGTCGACCGGACGGGCGGGCGAAGAGACGGACGGCGGCCTCACCGGTCCGTCTCCTCTTCCGCGGAAGCCAGCATCACGGCGGCCTTGACCTGCTCGTAGACGAGGCCGCCCTGGAGATGCACGCGGTAGGGCGGGCGCACCGGTCCGTCCGCCGACAGCTCGAGCGAGGCGCCCTGGACGAAGGTGCCCGCGGCCATGACGACCGGGTCGGCGTAGCCGGGCATCGCCCAGGGCTCGGGCGACACGAAGGCGTCGACGGGCGACATGCGCTGGACCGCGCGGCAGAAGCGGACCATCCGCTCCTCGCTGCCGAGCGTCAGGGTCTGCACGATGTCCCCGCGGGGATCGAAGGGTCCCGGGTCGGCGGCGTGTCCGGCGGCCGTGAGGTACGCCGCGGCGAAGACCGCGCCCTTGAGGCTTTCGGCCACGGCGTGCGGCGCGAGGAAGAAGCCCTGCGCGAGCAGGCGCGACAGGCCGAGCGTCGGCCCGACGTGGGAGCCGGTCCCGGGCGCCGTGAGACGGGACGCGGCGCGCTCGACGAGATCCCGGCGTCCCGCGGCGTAGCCGCCGGTGGGCGCGATGCCGCCGCCGGGGTTCTTGATCAGCGAGCCGGCCACGAGATCGGCGCCGCAGAAGCCGGGCTCGGTGTCCTCGACGAACTCCCCGTAGCAGTTGTCGACGACGACGTCCGCGCCGCACTCCGACGCCCGCACCGTGCGGACGACCGCGGCGATCTCGGCGGCGAGGAGCGACCGGCGCGGGCCGTAGCCGCGCGACTTCTGGACGTACACGACGCGCGGCTTCGAAGCCAGCGCGGCCCGGAGGGCGTCGAGGTCCGCCCCGCCGTCCGGGGCGCACGCGACCTCGGCGTAACGCACGCCGAAATCCGCGAGAGAGCCCGACGCGCGGCCATCCGAAGGGCCGATCACGGCGGCGAGGGTGTCATAGGGAGTGCCCGTCGCCGACAGGAGGAGGTCCCCTGGCCGGAGGAGCCCGAAGAGGCAGAGCGCGAGGGCCTGGGTGCCGGACGCGATCTGCGGACGGACGAGCGCCGCCTCGGTGCCGAAGGCCTCCGCGAAGGCGGCCTCGAGCGCGTCCCGCGCCCGGTCGTCATAGCCGTAGCCGGTGCTTCCCCCGAACGCGCTCTCCGCGATGCGCGCCGAGCGCATGGCGGACAGGACGCGGATCTGGTTCGCCTCGCGGACGGCCTCGATGCGCGCGAACACGGGGCGGACGGACGACTCCGCGGCTTCGGCCGCGAGAATGGCCCGGTCGGGGATGCCGAGACGGCGGTACGCGTCGGCGTTCACGGCCGGAGATTCCCGGCGGCGCCGATGCCCGTCCGTGCGCGTTCCCCGCTGCTCCGCATGTCGTTCGTCCCGCCCTTCCGCACCGGCGCTTCCCGCCGGTTCTCCGCCATTATACGACAGCCCCTTTCAAGTTGACACTCCGGAGAACCATCGATATAATCAACCATGCCTTCGGAGACCCCCCTTGCCGGAGGACCGCTCGCGGTCATGGCGGAACTGGCAGACGCGCACGTTTGAGGGGCGTGTGGGCAACCGTATGGGTTCAAGTCCCATTGACCGCACCAGCAACGAAGAGGGTCCGTCGGCGACGACGGGCCCTCTTCCCTTTCCTTCGGCTCCTACGGTTCGAGCTCCAGGACGGGGACGCCATCCGCCTCGATCCGCGCGGTCCGCAGGGCGCGGTCGAAACGGCCGACGACCTCCGCGGGACCATCCCTTGCGACGCCGAAGGCGTCCCGTCCGCTGCGCAGGAAGCGACGGAACGCGAAGCGGTCCCCCGCGGCCTCCAGCGTCTCGTATTCCCCCGTCCGCAGCACCGGCGTCTCCGACCGCATCCGCCCGAGGGAGCGGAACGCCGCGAGAAGGACGCGGTCCTCGAGGCCCCACGGATACGTGCGCCGGTTGAAGGGGTCTCGGAACCCCTCCATCCCCGCCTCGTCGCCGTAGTAGACGCTCGGGCTTCCGGGATAGGCCATCTGGAAGGCCACGGCGACGCGCAGCCGCTCCGTCCCGAGGCGGCGCTCCTCGCCGGTCAGCCGACGCTGCGCCTGGGCCGCCCGGTCCCCCGGATCTTCCGCGCCCGACAGCACCGTCAGGGCCCGCGGGACGTCGTGGCTCCCGAGCAGGGTCATGCCGGCGTGGAAGCTCTCCGGCGGGTAGTTCTCGCGGATGGATTCGAGCCGCCGGTCCGCGGCGGCCGCGTCGAAGGAGCCGGAGAGCCAACCGAGGAGCGCCTCCCGGAAGGGATAGCCCATCACGGCGTCATGCGTGCGGCCGAACAGGAAGTCCCGATACGAGCCGTAGCTGACCTTGCGGCTCGCATCCTCCCACACCTCTCCGAGGGTGAGCGCGTCCGGCCGCACCCCGCGCACGCAGGCACGCAGCTCGCGCAGGAACCCGTCCGGGAGCTCGTCGGACACGTCGAGCCGGAAGCCGGACGCTCCGCGCTCGAGCCAGTGCCGCAGCACGCCCTCCGCTCCGAACAGGAACTCCTTGAACGACAGGTCGTTCTCGTGCACGGCCGGCAGGTTCTCGAAGCCCCACCAGCTGTCGTAGACGAGCCGTCCGTCCTCCGTGCGGCGGATCCCGTACCAGGACCGGTAGGGCGAACGCCCCTTCCCTTCCGCCTCCTGGTAGGCGCCGATGCCCTCGTAGGTCCCGTAGCGGTTGAAGTAGCGGCTATCGTCGCCCGTGTGGGAGAAGACCCCGTCGAGGACGACGCGGACGCCCTTGTCGGCCGCCGCCCGGCACAACGCGCGGAATTCCGACTCGTCGCCCAGCAGCGGATCGACGCGGAGGTAGTCGGCGGTGTCGTAGCGGTGGTTCGACCGGCTCTCGAAGATCGGGTTCAGGTAGAGGACACCGGCTCCCAGGGAGGCCAGGTGGTCCAGCCGGGAGCGGATCCCCGCGAGCGAGCCCCCGAAGAAGTCCGTGGCGGCATAGGCGTGGCCGGCCGGGCCGACGTGGTCCACCTCCTCGTCCCACCCGGCATGCACGGTGCGAAGCGGGTCGGCGCGGAGCGCGCGCGCCTTCTCGACGTCGAAGGCGGCGTCCCGGGCGTACCGGTCCGGGAAGACCTGGTACATCACGGCGCCCTTCGCCCAATCGGGGGTCCGGAAGGCCGCGTCGTATACGGTGATCTGGAACGGGAAGCGGTCGCCCTGCGCTTCCGCGGCGTAGTCCGGCGCGTGGGCGTCGGTCCTCCCCTCCCCGCCGAGCCGGTCCGACGGACCGATCAGGAAGAAGGGCGGTGTCTCGTCGCCTCTGGCACGGTCGGGCCGGACCTCGAACCAGTAGAGGAACAGCCCCGGCTCGCCGGGCATGCGCAGGGATGCCGAGAATCGCAGGGCGCCGTCCGACGGCGCCGGCACGGTCCGCTGGACGCTGCGCACGAAGCGCTCGAGGCCGTAGACGTAGTGCAGCAGCACTTCGGGCGCCGGCCGCGGGTCGCCCTCGGGCCGGTCCACCTCGCAGGCCAGCACCACGGTCGTCCCGCATGGGACGGCGCCGAAGGGGCGGCGGAACCGGAGGTCCCTCGTGTCGTGGCGGGCCGTCATCCGCCCCGCCCCGTCCGGCCGGCGCGCGGTCCGGCGAGGAGGGACGCGTACAGCTCCTTGTAGGTCCCGGCGGAGCGCCGGAACGAGAAGTCCTGGGACATCGCGGACAGCACGAGGCGCGCGAAGGCCTCGGGCTCGTGCTTCCGGGCGTCCTGCGCGCGCCGGACGGCGTCGAGCAGCTCCCCGGCGGACGGACGCGAGAAGGTGAAGCCCGTGCCTTCGCCCGTGAACCGGTTGAACGGCGCGACGGTGTCCCGGAGCCCGCCGGTCTCGTGGACGACCGGCAGCGACCCGTAGCGCATCGCGATCATCTGGGAGATCCCGCACGGCTCGAAGCGCGACGGCATCAGGAAGAGGTCCGAGCCCGCGTAGATCCGGTGCGCGAGGCCCTCGTCGAACGCGTTGGCGAAGGCGACGCGGCCGGGGTGGCGGGCCTGCGCCTGGCGCAGGGCCGCCTCGTAGCCCGGGTCCCCGCTGCCGAGCACCGCGACCTGGACCCCCTCGGCGACGATCGCGTCCAGCGCCTCCAGGACGAGGTCGACGCCTTTCTGGGCATAGAGACGCGTCACCATCCCGGCGAGCGGTGCGACGCACTCCTTGAGGCCGAGCTCCTTGCGCAGGGCTCGGCGGCACGCCTTCTTCCCGGCCAGCGCGTCGGCCTCGCCGTACGTCGCTGCGAGGTACGGATCCGTCCGCGGGTCCCACGCCGCGGTATCGATGCCGTTCAGGATCCCGGACAGCCGATCCTTCCGCTCGCGCAGCAGCCCGTCCAGGTTCTCGCCGAACGACGGCGTCAGGATCTCCTGCGCGTACGTCGGGCTCACCGTCGTCACCGCGTCCGAGAAGCGGATGCCGGCCTGCAGGGGATTGGCGGCCGGTCCCGCGAGGACGGCGCCGTCGTTCAGGTAGGCCGTGGGGATGTCGAAGAGGTCCGCGGCGAGGTCCTTCGCGCATAGTCCCTGATACATGAGATTGTGGATCGTGAGGACGGTCTTCATGCCTTCGTGGTAGCCCTTGGACCGGAACTGCGCGGAGAGGAGGAACGGGACCATCGCCGCCTGCCAGTCGTTGCAGTGCAGGACGTCGGGCAGGAAGCTCATCGGGTCGCCGAGCGCGTCGAGGACCGCCCGCTGGTAGAAGGCGAACCGCTCCACGTCGAAGCCGTACTCCACATAGACGCGGTCGTGGCCGAAGTAGTACTCGTTGTCGATGAAGTAGACCGGCACCCCGTCGTGGTTCATGACGTAGAGACCGCTGTACTGCGACCGCCAGCCCAGCCGCACCGAACGCTCGTCGAGCAGCGTCATCCGGTCGAGGTACCGGCGCTTCACCGGCGCATAGAGCGGCAGGATCACGCGCGCGTCGACGCCGAGCGCGCGGAGCGCGGCGGGCAGCGTGCCGACGACGTCGGCGAGGCCGCCCACCTTGGCGAAGGGGGTCATCTCCGACGAGAGGAAGAGGACCTTGGTCCGGCTCATACGACGGCCCCCTTGCCGATGACCACCGGATACGCCGCCTGCCCGACGAGCTTCACGCCCGGACGGAGGAAGCACGCCTTGTCGAGGATCACGTTCTCGAGCTCGCAGCCTTCGGAGATGTAGGCGTCCTGGAAGACGATGCAGTTCTTCAGGCTCGACCGCGCGCCGATCGTGACGGCGCGGAAGACCATGCTGTCCTCGACCCGGCCGTGGATGCGGCAGCCGTCGGAGATCATGCTGTTCGAGACCTCGCAGCCGCAGCAATAGTGCGAGGGCGCCTCGTCCTTGACCTTGGTGTACACCGGCAGCGCCGACCAGAACAGCGACTTGCGGACGGGCTTCTCGAGGACGCGCATCGTCGCGGCGAAGTAGCTCTCGACGGAATGGATGCGGAGGCAGACGCCCTCGAAGGGCTGGGCGAGGATGCGCAGGTGGGTGTGGCGGCGCAGGATCCGGTCCAGCGACAGGACATGCTCGCCGCGCGCGATCGCGTCGGAGAGGAGCTCGATCAGCAGCTGGCGTCGGAGCAGCATCACGTCGAGGGAGACCTTCATGCCGGCCCGGCTCTCGGGGCTGAGGAGGATCTCCTTCACCCACCCTGCCTTGTCCGTCGTGAGGACCGTGGCCGACCGGTTGGCCTCCGCGCCGTCGGTGTCGTACAGGAACGAGACGTCCGCGCCGGCGTCGACGTGCCGCTTGTAGAAGTCGTCGAACGTCGTCGTGAAGACGTTGTTCGCGCCGCACACGAGGACGTGCGTCCAGTGGCTCGTGCGCAGCAGGTCGAGGACGGCGGTCATGTCGCCGATGTCGCCGGAGCTCGAGAGGCTGTCGCTTTGGGCGTTCGGCGGGAGGATGAAGAGTCCGCTCTCCTTCCGGCTCAGGTCCCACGCCTTGCCCGAGCCGAGGTGGTCCATGAGCGAGCGGTACTTGTTGAACGTGACCACGCCGACGCGGGAGATGCCGGTGTTGACGAGGTTCGAGAGCATGAAGTCGATCAGCCGGTAGCGGCCGGCGAACGGCAGGGCGGCCTGCGCGCGCTTCGAGGTGAGTTCCCCGAGACTGAGCCGGCGGTTCTCGGCGAGGATGAGGCCCATGGCGTCGATGAACATGTCGCTTCCCCCCTATCGGACCGGGTTCCGGCGCTCGACGACGTTGCCCTCGGAGAGGTCGTCCCGCCATTCCACCATGCAGTTGCCCGGGATGTCGGCCTTCGCGCGGATCTGCAGCCCACGCTCGATCACGGTGATGTCGTCGGAGCAGATCCGGCTGAGATACGGGCTCGAGCCGACCGACGCGAAGCCGATCCGCGCCTTCTTCCCGATCACCGCGCCGGCCCCCACGATCGCCTTCTGGACGTAGGCGCCCGCCTGGACGACGGCGCCGGGCATCAGGACCGAGTCCTTGACGATCGCGCCCGCCTCGACGACGACGCTGTGGAAGAGGACGGAGTGGTCCACTTCGCCTTCGATGATGTCGCCATCGGTCAGGCAGGTGTTCTGGAGCCGTGCGCCGCGCGCGACGTAGTGGGCGGGCTTGACCGGGTTGCGGCTGTAGATGCGCCACGACCGGTCGAACAGGTTCAGGTCGTCCGGGCGGTCGAGGATGTCCATGTTCGCCGACCAGAGGCTCTCGACGGTCCCGACGTCCTTCCAGTAGCCGCTGAACCGATAGGTCTGGAGGTTCGCGCCCGCGGCCATCATCCTCGGGATCACGTCCTTCCCGAAGTCGTTGCTGGACTTCGGGTCGTCCTCGTCCTCCTGGAGCGCCTTCTTCAGGACGTCCCAGGTGAAGATGTAGATGCCCATCGAGGCGAGGTTGCTCTTCGCCTTCGCCGGCTTCTCCTGGAAGTCGACGATCCGCCCGTCCGCGTCGGTCTCCATGATGCCGAAGCGCGAGGTCTCCTCCCATGGGACCTCGATCACGGCGATCGTGGCGTCCGCGTTCCGGTCGAAGTGCGCGCGCAGCATCTTCGCGTAATCCATCTTGTAGATGTGGTCGCCGGAGAGCACGAGCAGGCATTTCGGGTCGTAGCCGTCGATGAAGTCGGCGTTCTGGTGGATCGCGTTGGCCGTGCCCTTGTACCAGTCGCTGCGGCTCGACTTCTGGTACGGCGGCAGGATGAAGGCGCCGCCGTCGTTGCGGTCGAGGTCCCAGGGCTGGCCGTTGCCGATGTAGGTGTTCAGCACCAGGGGCTGGTACTGCGTCAGGACGCCGACGGTGCTGATTCCCGAATTCGAGCAGTTGCTGAGCGGGAAGTCGATGATCCGGTACCGGCCGCCGAACGGCACGGCGGGCTTGGCGAGATGCTTCGTCAGGGCGCCGAGCCGGCTCCCCTGCCCTCCCGCGAGGATCATCGCGACGATGTCGTTCCTGGCCATTCGCTGCCTCCTTGGACGCTGCGGCGCGCCCGACCTACTGCTTCGGGTCCGGCTCGCGCCGGACCAGGATGCCCGACAGGGGCGGAAGGGTCGCGTCGATGCTGTACGGCTGGCCGCCGGCGGGGACCGGTTCGGCGTCGAGGAGGGCCGGGATGCCCTTCTCCGCGAGGTAGCCGCTCCCGCCGTACGCGGCGTCGTCGGAATCGAGGACTACGCGGTACCGCCCCGGCCGCGGGACGCCGATCCGGTAGCCGTCGAAGGGGCCGGTCAGGAGGTTCAGCGCCGCCACGGTGAAATCCGCCGAATCCCGCGCCCGGCGCAGGAAGACGACGACGGCGTGCTCCGCGTCGTCGACCGAGAGCCACTGGAAGCCCTCCCATGCGTCGTCCACCTCGTGCAGGGACGGCGCGGCCCGGTAGAAGCGGTTCAGGTCGCGGACGAACCGCTGGATTCCAGCGTGCGAGGGGTACCCCAGGAGGAACCATTCGAGGGACTCGTAGAAGCGCCATTCGATGTACTGCCCGAACTCGGCGCCCATGAAGAGGAGCTTGCCGCCGGGGTGCGCGTACATCGCTACGTACATCGCCCGCAGCGAAGCGGCCTGCTTCCAGGGGTCCCCGGGCATGCGGCCGATCAGGGACCGCTTCCCGTGGACGACCTCGTCGTGCGAGTACGGGAGGACGTAGCGCTCGGAGAAGGCGTAGACCATCGAGAAGGTGAGCTCGTCGTGGTGCCAGCGGCGATAGATGTAGTCGCGCGAATGGTAGTCGAGCGAATCGTGCATCCAGCCCATGTTCCACTTGTGCGTGAAGCCGAGGCCGCCGTACTCCGGCGGGTGGGTCACCTTCGGCCAGGCCGTCGACTCCTCGGCGACGCGCAGCACGCCCGGGTACCGCTCGGCGACGATCCGGTTGAATTCCTGCAGTAAGGAGACCGCCTCGAGGTTCTCCACGCCGCCGTATTGGTTCGGCGAGTATTCGGAGCGCCCGTAGTTCCGGTAGAGCATGCTCGAGACCGCGTCCACGCGCAGCCCGTCGACGTGGAAGACGTCGAGCCAGAAGACGGCGCTCGACAGGAGGAACGAGCGGACCTCCGCCCGGGTGAAGTCGAACACGAGCGTGCCCCACTCCTTGTGCTCGCCCAGCCGCGGGTCCTCGTACTCGTAAGTGCAGCCGCCGTCGAAGCGCGCGAGTCCGTGGGCGTCGCGCGGGAAATGGCCCGGCACCCAGTCGAGGATCACGCCGATGCCGAGCGAGTGGAGGTGGTCCACCAGGTACCGGAAGTCGTCGGGCGTCCCGAACCGGCTCGTCACGCTGAAGAAGCCCGTCACCTGATAGCCCCAGGAGTCGTCGAGGGGGTGCTCCATCACGGGCAGGAGCTCGACGTGCGTGAAGCCCATGTCGACGACGTACTCGCCGAGCCGGTGCGCGAGCGTCCGGTAATCGAGCACGGTCCCGTCGTCGTTGCGGCGCCACGAGCCGAGATGCACCTCGTAGATCGCGAGCGGGGCGGACGGAGCGGAGGCGCGGCGCGACAGGAAGTCCGCATCGCTCCAGGCGAACGCGGGGAAGTCGTAGCAGATCGAGGCGTTGTCGGGCCGCGTTTCGCAGTGGTACGCGAGAGGGTCCGTCTTCTCGAAGGAGGCGCCGTCGGCGCCGACGATGCGGTAGCGGTAGCGGTGCCAGAGCCGCGCCTCCGGGACGACGCCCGTCCAGATACCGGTCGACCCGAGGGGGGCGAGCGGGTGGGCATCGGGATTCCAGCCGTCGAAGTCCCCGACGGCCGAGACGGAGCGGGCACGAGGCGCCCAGACGGCGAAGGAGTACCCGTCCTCCACCCGCGCGCCGGCCCGCCGGGATCCGAGGAGGCGATAGCACATGCAGTCGTTGCCGCGGTTGAACAGATAGGCCTGTGCGATCCTGTCGTCCTGCATGGGAGCCCCCTTCAATGGGACTTTCCTCCATTATACCGATTCCCCCGCGCAAAAGAACCTCCGAAAAGCGCCGTAAAACGCATTCGCGGAGGTCCTTCGCGGGAACGGACGGCCGGCGTCGGCGGGGCGTCCGGGATCGACGGGGATGCGTCAGGGGCCGGCGAGGGTCCGGCCGAGGTCGAAGGCCTCCATCTCCTCGGGGATCAGCGCGTGCTTGGAGGCCGGCAGGATCTCCGCCAGCGCCTTCTCGAAGCTGTCGCGGCGGAAGCCGCCGGTCGCCTGCGCGAGGGCGCCCAGCAGGATCACGCCCGCATAGGTCATGTTGCCCATCTCCGACGCCTTGGCCGACGCCTCGATCGCGATCAGGCGGACGTCGGAGCGCGCCGGGGCCTCGGGGACGAGCGTCCGGTCGATCAGGATCGTGCCGCCGGGACGGACCATCGATTCGAACTTCTCGAGCGACGGGGCGTTCAGGGCAATCAGCGCGTCGCACTCGTTGAGGACGGGCGACCCGATCGGCTCGTCGGAGACGATCACGTGGCAGTTCGCGGTGCCGCCCCGCATCTCCGGTCCGTACGACGGCAGCCAGGAGACCTCGCGCCCCTCGAGCAGTCCGGCGGCCGCGACGAGGCGCCCCGCGGACAGGACGCCCTGCCCGCCGAATCCGGAGACCACGACCTCGAGCGGCCTCACGGCTCCACCTCCAGGTCGGCGCCCTTGAAGACTCCGAGCGGGTACTGCTCCTGCATCGCCGTGTCGACCCACTTCAGGGATTCGACGGGCGACAGGCCCCAGTTCGTCGGGCATGTCGACAGCACCTCGACGAACGAGAATCCGAGGCCCTTCCGCTGGACGAGGAAGGCCTTGCGGATCGCCTTCTTCGCGGCGCGGATCCCCTTCACCGACGTGACCGACACGCGCTCGACGTACACGGCGCCCCGGAGCGTCGCGAGCATCTCGCTTACGTTGATCGGGAATCCCTGCGTCGCGGCATCGCGGCCGTACGGCGAGGTCGTCGTGACCTGGCCGACGAGGGTGGTCGGGGCCATCTGGCCGGACGTCATGCCGTAGATCGCGTTGTTGACGAAGACCGTGGTGATGCGCTCGCCGCGCGCCGCGGCGTGGACGATCTCGGCGGTGCCGATCGCGGCGAGGTCGCCGTCGCCCTGGTACGTGAAGACCGTGGCGTCGGGGAGCACCCGCTTGATGCCGGTCGCGACCGCGGGGGCGCGGCCGTGCGCCGCCTGCTGCATGTCGCAGGCGAAGTACTCGTAGTTGTTGTAGGTGCAGCCGACCGACGAGACTCCGATCGCGCCGTCGAGCAGGCCGAGCTCGCACAGGACCTCGGCGACGAGCTTGTGGACGATGCCGTGCGTGCAGCCCGGGCAGTAGTGGAAGGGAACGTCGAGCAGGCCGCAGGTCCGCTGGTACACGAGGGCCATGTCACGTCCCCCCTTCCGGACGGGCGATCGCACGGATCCTCTCGAGGATCTCGCGCTGGGTGGGCAGCATGCCGCCCATCCGGCCGTGGAACTGCACCGGCTTCGCGCCGTTCACGGCGAGGCGCACGTCCTCGACCATCTGCCCGGCGTTCAGCTCGACGGACAGGAGCGCCTTCACGGACGGGTGTGCGGCGGCGGCCGCCACGGCCTCCGACGGGAACGGCCAGAGGGTGATCGGACGGATCAGGCCGACCTTGATCCCCTCCTCCGCCGCCTGGCGGATCACGTTCCTCACGATCCGCGCGGTGGTCCCGAACGCCGTCACCACGACCTCGGCGCCTTCGACGCCGACGCTCTCGCAGCGGACCTCGTTCCGGGCGATCTTCGCATACTTCGCCTGCAGGTGGAGGTTGTGCGCCTCGAGGCGCTCGGGGTCGATGTAGATCGAGGTGATCGTGTTGTGGAAGCGCTTCCCGCCCGTCCCGACGGTCGCCCACGGCTTGCCGGCCGCCGTCGCGTCCTTCGGCTCGAGGTGCGAGACGGGCTCCATCATCTGGCCGAGCGTGCCGTCCGCGAGGATCAGGACGAGCACGCGGTAGCGGTCGGCGAGGTCGAACGCCTCGACGGTCAGCTGATACAGCTCCTGGACCGACGCCGGCGCGAGGACCGCGTTCCGGTAGTCGCCGTGCCCGCCGCCCTTGGTCGCCTGGAAATAGTCTCCCTGGGCGGGCAGGATTCCGCCGAGCCCCGGACCGCAGCGCGCGACGTTCACGACGACGCACGGCAGCTCCGCGCCCGCGATGTAGGAGAAGCCCTCCTGCTTGAGGCTGATGCCGGGGCTCGAGGACGTCGTCATCACCCGCGCGCCGGCTCCGGCCGCCCCGTAGACCATGTTGATCGCGGCGACCTCGCTCTCGGCCTGCAGGAATACCCCGCCGACGCTCTTCATGCGCTTCGCCATGTAGTGCGCGATCTCGGTCTGCGGCGTGATCGGGTAGCCGAAATAATGGCGGCAGCCCGCGCGGATCGCGGCCTCCGCGATCGCCTCGTTGCCCTTCATCAGGACCCTGTCCGGCAAGCGGTCCACTCCCCTTCCTACTTCTCGACCTGGATCACTTCGTCCGGGCACATGATCGCGCAGAACGCGCACCCGATGCACTGGTCCATCGCCTCGACGCCCGCCGGGTGGAACCCCTTGGCGTTCAGGACGTCGCAGCGCATGGCGACGATATGCTTCGGGCAGACCTCCACGCAGAGTCCGCAGCCCTTGCAGCGGTCCTCGCGGAATTCGACTCTGGCCATCCTCGTCCTCCCCAGCCTTCCGGGCGGCGACCGTCCGGAATCCGCGGACCCGGCTCCCGGGTCCCGTCCCATTATACCCGTCCGCTCCGCGAACGCCACCGGACACCCCGGTGCCTTGCGCTCCGGGCCGCGAGGCTCCGCCGCTTCAGGCGCCGTTCTCGTAAGGGTAGGTCAGGTGCCGCCGCATCCGCAGCAGCGGCGTCCCGTCGGGCAGCGCGTCCCTCCACTCGGGCGGCAGCAGGGCGTCGACGCCCGACGCGAAGGCGAGCGGGATCCCCCGTCGCGCACCCGCCGTCCGGACCTCGCCGACCGAGTCGAGGAGGAGCCGTCCGTCGGATTCGCCGAGGAGATTGGTGTTGTCGACGAGGGCGTCGACCGGCAGCCCGGAGGCCGCCGCGAGCTCGTCCGCCATGTCCGCGATCCGCCCCGCGTCCGCCGTGAAGGGCCGGCTGCGGTTCACGACCATCAGGACGAAGGCGCCGCACCGCGCGAACCCGTCGCGCAGCGACGAGACGACGCGCGCGCCCATGTCCTCCCCACCGATGTCGAAGACGAAGGTCCCCGCCGCGTCGAAGGCGCCGTGGACCTCGCCCGGGACCGCCGGCACGTCGGCATTGGTTCCGGCGGTCGAGGGCGCGACCACGCGCACGCCCGCGGCCTCGAGGGCCGCCCGCGCGTCGTTCGAGCGGAAGTAGGGGTTGATCGTGTCGAGGTCGACGAGCGTCACGTCGTCTCGCGTGCGGCGCAGGAGCAGGGCCAGGTTCACGGCCACCTCGGACTTGCCGCTGCCGTAGGCGCCGAGGACGACGAGGACCCGGGCGGCCGACCATGGGCCGACGGGTCCTGCGGTTGCGTTCTCACGGGCGGGCGCTTCCCTCATGTCCAGATTATAGCATGCACGTCCGGCGTACCTCCCGTTCCTTGCGCGGCGCGCGTCCGCTGTGCTACAAGAGGGAAAAGGGACGCGGCACCCCGCGCCCGGACCGGAGGACCCCATGGACGCCTCGACCCGCAGCTCCGTCAAGCACCTGATCCTGCTCGGCGACGGGATGGCCGACCTGCCGGTCCCCGAACTCGGCGGACGGACCCCCCTCGAGGTCGCACGGAAGCCCGCGATCGACGCGCTCGCCCGCCGCTCCGCCTGCGGGCTGGTCCGCACCGTCCCGTACGGCATCCCGCCGGGAAGCGACAGCGCGAACCTGTCCGTCATGGGGTACGACCCCCGGCAGTGCTATACGGGCCGTTCCCCGATCGAGGCCGTGAGCATGGGCATCGACCTCGCGGACGGCGACGTCGCCTTCCGCTGCAACCTCGTGACGCTCTCCGAGGGCGCCGCCTATGCCGGCCGCACGATGGTCGACTACTCCTCCGACGAGATCCCGAGCGAGGAGTCCGCCGTGCTGATCGGCGCGCTGAACCGCGCCTTCGCCGACGACGAGATCCGCTTCTTCCCGGGCAGGAGCTATCGGCACTGCATGGTCTGGAAGGGCGGTCCGAAGGACTGCGTCCTCGTCCCTCCTCACGATATCCTGACCTGCGGCATCGCCCCCCACCTGCCCGCCGGCCCCGGCGCGGACCGCCTCCTGCGCATGATGGAGGCCTCCGTGAAGATCCTGTCCGACCACCCCGTGAACCGGAAGCGCGTCGCCGCCGGCCTCCGCCCCGCGAACGCCGCCTGGATCTGGGGCCAGGGCACCCGTCCGAAGGTCGAGCCGATCGCCGACCTCTTCGGGCTCAGGGGCTCCGTGATCTCCGCAGTCGACCTTGTGAAGGGCCTCGGCATCCTCGCGGGCCTGCGCGTCGTCGACGTCCCGGGCGCGACGGGCACCCTCGAGACCGACTTCGCCGGCAAGCGGGACGCCGCGATCGCCGAGTTCGCGTCCGGCCAGGACTACGTCTACCTGCACGTCGAGGCGCCCGACGAGTGCGGCCACCGCCACGAGGTCGACCGCAAGGTCGAATCGATCGAGCGCATCGACGCCGAGCTCGCCGCGCCCCTGTTCGCCTGGCTCGAGCGGAACCGGGCGGAGACGGGTCAGGAATACCGCATCCTCGTGCTGCCCGACCACCCGACCCCGCTGCCCCTGCGCACGCACACCGCCGACCCCGTGCCCTTCGTCTGGCACGACAGCGCCCGGCCCGACGCCGCGCGCGGACGCGCCGCGGAGCGCTACGACGAGGCGTCGTGCGCCGCGACCGGGTACTTCGTGGAAGAGGGGCATACGCTGTTCGGGCGGTTCGTGGCGGGCGGATTCTAGCGCCGACGCCGACCCCGGCGCCGGCCGTTCCCCTGACTACAGCTCCGCGATCGTGACGCCGCTGTCGCCTTCGCCGTACGCGCCCTGGCGGAACCGCCGGACGCGCCGGTCTGACTTCAGCATCTGCTGGACGGCGGAGCGGAGCGCCCCCGTCCCCTTCCCGTGCACGATCCGGACCGTCGCGATCCCCGCGAGCACGGCGTCGTCGAGATAGCGGTCGAGCGCCTGCGTGGCCTCTTCCACGGTCATCCCGAGGAGCTGGACCTCCCCGTTCATCGTGAGCTTCCGGTCCATCGCCAGCCCGCCGGCGCCGCCCTTCCCGGATCCGGAGGCCGACGGGCCGACCGGCGTGCGCCCTCCGCCCTTCTTCGCCTGCGGCGCCCGCGCGCCGGGCAGGCGCAGGGACGCGGCGGGCACGTTGACGCGCAGTGCGCCGTTCGCGAGGAGGCAGTTCCCCTTCGCGTCGGGAGGCGAGACGAGGCGGCCGGTCACGTCGAGCGCCGGCGCGTAGTACTCGGACCCGACGACGAGCCGCTCGGGCACGCCCTCGCCGGGCGCATTCCCGAGCGTCGCCCGGCCGATCTCCTCCTCGATGCCGGACAGGCGCGCGCGAAGCGTGCGGCGCATGTCGTCCGCGAGCGATTTCGCGGCGCGGGCGTCCTCGCCCGCGATCGCCTCCCGGAGCGAGGCGACGATCCCGTCGACCTCGCCGACGGCCTCCTCGAGCCAGGCGCGCGCCTCTTCCCGCGCCTTCGCGAGGATCGCGTTGCGCTTCTCCTCGAGCTGGCGCCGAAGCCCCGCCGCCGCTTCGGCGTCGGCCGCGGCCGACGCGCGTACGGCGTCCGCCTCGCGCAGCGCCTTCTCCGCGTCGGAGCGGCTGCGCTCGAGCCGCGCGACGAGGTCCTCGAACGCGGCGCCCTCCTCGGTGAGGAGCGTGCGCGCCTTCCCGATGATCGCCTCGGACAGGCCGAGGCGGCGGGAGATGGCGAAGGCGTTGCTGACGCCGGGCACGCCGATCAGGAGCCGGTAGGTCGGCCGCAGGGTCTCCGTGTCGAACTCGCAGCAGGCGTTCGTCACGCCCGCGGTGTTCAGGGCATAGCCTTTCAGTTCCTTGTAGTGCGTCGTCGCGACCGTCGAGCAGCCCTTCGCGCGGAGGAAGTCGAGGACCGCCATGGCGAGCGCCGCGCCCTCGGACGGGTCGGTGCCGGAGCCGAGCTCGTCGACGAGGACGAGGCAGCCGGGGCCGGCCTCCTCCGTAATGCGCACGATCGACCGCATGTGCGACGAGAAGGTGCTGAGGTCCTGCTCGATGCTCTGCTCGTCGCCGATGTCGGCCAGCACCTTCCGGAAGACCGGAACGACGGAGCCGTGCCGTGCCGGGACGTGGAGCCCGGCCTGGGCCATCAGCTGGAAAAGGCCGCAGGTCTTGAGCGACACGGTCTTGCCGCCCGTGTTCGGGCCGGTCACGACGAGCGTGTCGTACCCGTCGCCCAGCGCGAAGTCGATCGGGACGACGCGCTCCTTCGGGATCAGCGGGTGCCGTGCGGACTTGAGGACGATCCGGCGTCCTCGGTCGATCTCCGGCGGGACGGCGTCCATCGCGAGCGACAGGCGGCCCTTCGCGGCGAGGAAGTCGATGCGGGCGAGCAGCGCCGCGTCGTGGAGCAGCAGCGCGTCCTCGGCGGCGACGAGCTCCGAGAGCCGTCGCAGGATGCGGTCGATCTCGTCGCGCTCGTCGGCGAGGAGCTCGCGGATCCGGTTGTTGGCCTCGACGACGGCCATCGGCTCGACGAACAGCGTCGCGCCGCTCGACGAGGCGTCGTGGACGATGCCCGGCACGTCGCCGCGGTATTCGGACTTGACCGGGACCACATAGCGGTCGCCGCGCATCGTGACGAGCGACTCCTGCAGCGCGCGGCCGTACTGCGGCGACCGGACGATGCGGGCGAGGCTCTCCTTGACGTCGGCCTGGGCCTCGCGGATGCGGCGTCGCAGCGAGGCGAGCTCCGGGCTCGCGGCGTCGTGCAGGGCATCGTCGCCCGCGACGCACTGGTCGAGCGTCTTTCCAAGCGCCTTCGCCGGCTTCAGCCGCCCGACGAGGGCGTAGAGGCGGTTCTCCTGCCAGGCGGTCCCGCCGGGCTTCTCCGGCAGGAGCGACCGGCATCGGTCGACCGTCCGGAGGAAGTTCATCACGCGCAGCAGTTCCGCGCAGGACAGGGTCGCGCCCGCCGCCGCGCGGCCGACGGCCGGTCGCACTTCGGGGAGTCCGTCGAGCGGCGGCGCGCCCTTCTCGAGCAGCACGGCGAGCGCGTCGGTCGTCTCGGCGAGGGCTTCCGCGACCGCGGCCGGGTCCGGCGACGGCGCGAGGTCCGCGCACTGCGAGCGTCCGCCCTCGGAGAACGCGAGGCGCGTCAGCTCGGCGAGGACCTTGTCGTATTCAAGGACGCGGAGGGTCCGCGGGTCCATGCTGGTCTCCTCGGATCTGCGGGAGCAGGTTCTCCCGCCCGTATTGGACGTAGCTGAACAAGGAGAGGCCGATCGGGACGAGGAAGAGGAAGCCGGCCAGCCGGGCCTGTCCGGGGTCGATGAAGAGGATCGTGGCGGCCATCGCGACCGCGGTCAGGAACGTCGCGGCCTTGCCGTACCACTTCGCGTAGACGACCAGCTTGTAGCGGCGCAGCAGGAAGAGGCCGCCTACGATCATCAGCGCCTCCTTCACGAGGATGAACAGCGGGATCCAGAGCGGCAGGCGGCCGGTCACGAAGAGGAGGACCGCCGTCATCAGATGGAAGAGCTTGTCGACGAACGGGTCGAAGAGCTTGCCGAACGCCGAGACCTGGTGGAAGCGGCGCGCGATGAAGCCGTCGACCATGTCGAGCGCTGCGACGGCCACGAAGAGGGCCAGCGACAGCAGGCGCTCCCCGGCCGGGTCCATCAGCGCCCAGCCGAGGATGGGCAGGCAGAGGAAGCGGAAGAGCGTGATCGCGTTCGGGACGGTGAGGAACCGGTTGCGGCCCTCCGCGTCCGGATCCTGCGCGTCGGAAGACCGTCGCGCGTCTTCGGGTCCCCGGCTCATGCGCGGCCCTCCCCGCCTGCCGGGCCCTGCGGCCCGGCGTCCGCGCCGGCCTCGGGCGGACCGCCCGGCCTGCGCTTCCCGATCCATTTCAGGATGCGTTCGCTGAAGAAGAAGGCCGGCACCGCCACGACCGCGACCGCGGCGAAGACGATCACGGCCATGCCGGTGTCGCCGGCGGCGAGCCGCGACCCGACGAAGGTCGAGCTGATCACGGAAGGGATCCGGGCGATCGTCGAGAGCAGCAGGAACCGGACGAACGGATAGCGCGACAGCCCGGCCGCGTAGGCGAGCGCATCCTTGGGCACACCCGGGATGAAGTAGAGGAGGAAGACGACCAGGTCGGCCCGTGCGCCGGTGACGAGGCCTCTCGCCTTCTCGAGCTTCTCGGGCTTGACGAAGACCGCCAGCATTCCGGCGCCGAGCCAGCGCCCGACCGCGTAGTTGACCAACGAACCGGCGGTATGTCCGGCGATGCATGCGAGGAATCCGCCCAGCGTGCCGTAGAGGACGCCGGCGCCCACCTCCAGGGCTTCCGCAGGCAGGACCGGGACGACGACCTGGAGGAAGACGAGGCCGATGAGGGTGGCGACGCCGGCCGCGCCCTTGTCCCGCAGGCTTTCGAGGAAGGCGTCGCGGACCGCGGCGTCGGTCGCGATGCGCACCATCCAGGGCATGAGGAAATACGCCGCCGCCCCGATGCCGAGGACGAAGGCCGCGAGCAGGACGGGATAGAGGATGCGCCGGGCCCGCTTCTCCATCAGGCGCCCTCCGGGCGCACGGCGGCTCGGAGTCTACAGGGAGAGGATCTGCGCCACACGGAGCTCCTCCTCGGAGATCGTCTTCGTCATCGCCATCGCCTCCTGCAGGTCGAGGTCGACCACCTTGCCGCCCTGGACGGAGACGATGCGGTCCGCCCGGCCCTGGACGACGCACTCGACGGCACGGACGCCCATGTGGCTCGCCATGACGCGGTCGCGGAGCGTGGGGCTGCCGCCGCGCTGGATGTGCCCGAGGATCGTCGCGCGGGCCTCGATGCCGGTCGACGCCTCGATCCGGGCCGCGATCTCCACCGCGTCGCCCTTGCCTTCCGCCACGATCACGATGTAGTGCTTCTTGCCGCGGTTCCGCGCCTCGAGCATCGCCTTCAGCACGTCGCGGTCGAAGTCGGTCTCCTTCTCCGGGATGAGCACGATCTCCGCGCCGCAGGCCATGCCGACGTTGTGGGCGATGTAGCCCGCGCCGCGGCCCATCAGCTCGATCACGCTGCAGCGCTCGTGCGAGGAGGCCGTGTCGCGGAGCTTGTCGATCGCCTGCATCGCGGTGTTCATCGCGGTGTCGTAGCCGATCGTGTACTCCGTGTTCCCGATGTCGTTGTCGATCGTCCCCGGCAGGCCGATCACCGGCAGTCCGCGCTTGCTGAGGTCGAGCGCTCCCCGATAGGAGCCGTCGCCGCCGATCACGACGACGACGTCGACGCCGAAGACGCGGGCCATCGAGACGGCCTTCTGCAGGCCGTCCTCGGTCATGAACTCCTTCGACCGCGCGGTCTGCAGGAAGGTGCCGCCGCGCTGCAGCGTCTCGGAGACCGACCGGTTGGTCAGGACCTCCATCTCGCCGCGCAGCAGGCCGTGGTAGCCCTTGTGGATGCCGTAGACGCGGAGGCCGTAGTAGTTCCCCGCGCGGACGACCGCGCGAATCGCGGCGTTCATGCCCGGGGCGTCGCCTCCGCTCGTCAGGACGCCGATGCTGGTGTACCTGGGGGTCGCGCTGTCCGCCATGTGCTTGTCCTCCCGGCCCCGGGGGCCGCTCTCCATTGTCCTACAGGAAGCCGAGGTTGTCGACGCCGTAGATCCGCGCGAGTTCAGCGAGCGTCGCGTCATCCGTGCGGACCCGGCATTCCGGGCCCGGGTCGACGAGGCGGCCCGACGGCTCGAGCCGAACGAGGCTGGCCGCGGACCCGGTGAAATAGCGCAGCGTCGCGAGGAGGCGCCGGTAGCCGTCGTCGCCCTCCTCCCCGCGGTAGCGGATGCAGAGCGTCCGCGGCGCGGTCTCCGGAACGGACGCCGCGGCGGGAGCCTCGTCCTCGGCGGGCGCCCCGACCGGAGGCGCGCCCCGAGAGTCCGGCGCGTCCGGCGCGGATGCGGTCCGCACGGCGGCCGGCGCGGCGTCGCGCTCGAGCATGCGCACCTCGTCGGCGACGATCTTCGGGACGTCGTCCTCGCGGACGCTCGCGCGCCCCTCGACCGCGACCGGCGCCCCCTCGACGAGCAGCGCGGCGCAGCGCTGCAGCACCTTCGGGAAGACGAGCGCTTCCACCTGGCCGTACAGGTCCTCGAGCGTGACGAACGACATGAGGTCGTTCGATCGCGTCGTCTTGTTCTGGCGCTTCACGACCATCCCGGCGAAGACGAGCCGCTCCCCGTCCGCGAGGCGGCGCTCGCCGACCGGCGCCTCGGCCGGCTCCGGCTCGCCTTCGCCTTCCTCGGACTTGTGGGCGGCGAACGCGGTGCTGTCGCAGGTCGCGACGGCGGCGATCGCGCCGGCGTAGGCGTCGAGCGGGTGTCCGGACAGGTAGAGGCCGAGCATCTCCTTCTCCATCGCGAGCCGCTCCTCGACGCCGAACTCGGGCTGGTCGGGGTAGTCGGGCTCGGTGAACGAGGCCTTCGACGGCGCACCGCCCGAGAGGTCGAACAGCGACAGCTGCCCCTCGAGGTTGCGTTTCCGCTCGGAGGCGAGCCGGTCCAGCGTCGCGTCGAGCACGAGCAGCATCCGCGAGCGGGGCACGCCGAACCCGTCCATCGCCCCGCACCGAACCAGCGACTCGAACGCCTTCCGGTTCATGTTCTTGTCGGCCATCCGCGACAGGAAGTCGCCGAAGCTCCGGAACGCGCCCTTCTCGCCGCGCTCCCGGATCATCCCGTCGACCGCGGCCTCGCCGACGTTGCGGACGCCGGCCAGCGCGTAACGGATGCCCCGGCCTTCGGGCGCGAAGCGGGTGCCGCTCCGGTTCACGTCGGGCGGGAGGATCGGGATGCCCATCCGGCGGCAGATGCCGACGTACTTCGCCATCTCCCGCAGCGATCCCATGTAGCTGTTGAGCATCGCGGCCATGAACGCGACGGGGTGGTGCACCTTGAGCCAGCCCGTGTAGTAGGCGACGACGGCGTACGCGGCGGCGTGGGACTTGTTGAACGCATACCCGCCGAAGGCCTGGAGCTCCTCGAAGATGCGCTCGCCGGTGGCGAGGTCCACGCCGCGGGCGATCGCGCCGTCGACGGGCCGCCCCGCCTCGTCCGTCCCGCCGTGCAGGAACAGGTCCTTGTACTTGGCGATCTCCTCTGGCTTCTTCTTCGACATCGCGCGCCGCACGTTGTCGGACTGTCCCATGGAGAGACCGCCGACGTCGCGGACGATCCGCATCACCTGCTCCTGGTAGACGATGCACCCGTACGTCACGTCGAGGATCGGCTCGAGCAGCGGGTGGTCGTAGCGGATGCGCTCCGGGTGGTGCTTGGCGTCGACGTAGCGCGGGATCTGCTCCATCGGGCCCGGCCGGAAAAGCGCGACGCCGGCGACCAGGTCCTCGAGGCACTCCGGCTTCAGCTCCTTCATGAACGACGTCATGCCCGAGCTCTCGAGCTGGAAGACCGCCTCGGTGCGCCCCTCGCCGATCATCGCGTACACGGCCGGGTCGTCCATCGGGAGCGCATCGTAGTCGATCGGCGCGCCGCCGGAGGACTGCACGAACGCCGAGGCGTCCCGCATCACGGTCAGCGTGCGCAGGCCGAGGAAGTCGAACTTCAGCAGGCCGATGCGCTCGACGTCGTTCTTGTCGAACTGGACGAGGATCGAGTCGTCGATGCGCGAAAGGGGCGCGATATCGGTCAGCGGGCCCCGCGAGATCACGACGCCGGCGGCGTGCGTCGAGGGGTGGCGCGGCAGCCCCTCGAGCCGGAGCGACGCGTCGAGCACCTGCTTCACGAGCGGATTGGCCTCGGATTCGCGCTTCAGGTCGGGATTGGCCTCCAGGGCCTTCGTCAGCGTCATGTCGAGGCCGAACGGGACCATCTTCGCGATGCGGTCGGTCTCCGCATAGCCCAGGTCGAGCGCGCGCGCGACGTCGCGGATGCAGGCGCGGGCCTTCAGCGTCCCGAAGGTGATCACCTGCGCGACGCGGTCCTTCCCGTACTTGGCCGTGACGTAGTCGATCACCTCCTGCCGCCGCTCATAGCAGAAGTCGATGTCGAAGTCGGGCATGCTCACGCGGTCCTCGTTGAGGAAGCGCTCGAAGATCAGGGAGAACTTCATGGGGTCGATGTTGGTGATCCGGAGGCTGTAGGCCGCGAGCGATCCGGCGCCCGAGCCGCGGCCGGGGCCGACGACGATGCCGCGCTCGCGGGCGAACCGGATGAAGTCCCACACGACGAGGTAGTAGTCGACGAAGCGCATCCGCCCGATCACGGAGAGCTCCGCATCCAGGCGACGGCGGTACTCCGCCTGCAGGACCGGGTCGGGGATCCCCTCCTTCGCGAACCGCTCCGCGAGGCCCGCCTCGCACAGCGACCGCAGGTAGGCCGCGTGGTCCTGCCCGTCCGGGGTCTGGAAGTCCGGCAGGTGCACCTGGCCGAAGTCGAGCTGCACATCGCACATCGCGGCGATCCGCTCCGTGTTCGCGACCGCCTCGGGCATCGACGCGAACGCCGCCTCCATCTCCGCCGGGGACTTCACGTAGAACTCCTCGGACGGCATCCGCATGCGGTCCGGGTCGCTCATCCGCTTGCCGGTCTGCATGCACAGCAGGATCTCGTGGACCTTCGCGTCGTCCTTCTCGAGGTAATGGCAGTCGTTCGTCGCGGCGAGCGGGATGCCGGTCTCGCGCGCGATCTCCGCCAGGGCGGCGTTCACGAGGTTCTGCTCGGGGATCCCGTTGCTCTGGACCTCGAGATAGAAGTTCCCGCGCCCGAAGATGCGGTCGAAGCGGAGCGCCGCCTCCCGGGCCCGCGCGCGGTCGCCGGCGAGGACCGCCTGGGCGATCTCGCCGGAGAGGCAGGCGCTCAGGGCGACGAGCCCTTCGGCGTTCTCCTCGAGGAGCGCGAGATCGATGCGGGGGCGGTAGTAGTAGCCGTCCACGAAGCCGGCCGACACGAGCCGGTAGAGGTTCCGCAGCCCGGTCGCGTCCTTCGCCAGCAGGACGAGATGCGCCGGCTCCTTGTCGACGCCGGCGACCTTGTCGGTGCGGGCGCGCGGCGCGACGTAGCACTCGCACCCCAGGATCGGCTTCACGCCCTTCTTCCGGCAGGCGAGGTAGAAGTCGATGATCCCGTACATCGCGCCGTGGTCGGTGATCGCGCAGGCGTCCATCCCGAGGGCGCGCAGGCGGTCCGGCAGGTCCGCGATGCGGATCGCCCCGTCGAGGAGGCTGTATTCGGTGTGCAGGTGGAGGTGGACGAAGCCCATGCGGTCTACTGCAGCCTCTCCCGGATGTGCTCGACCACGGCCTCCTTGCGTTCGGCGAGGCGGTTGCGGCATTCGGCCTCGGAGGGCCCGTAGCATCCGAAATAGATCTTGAGCTTGGGTTCGGTGCCCGACGGGCGGACGCAGAACCAGTCCAGGTCCTCGAGCTGGTAGCGGAGGACGTCGGACGGCGGGAAGCCTTCGATCGGCGCGCTCGCTTCGGCGCACACCGTGCGCGCGAGCGCCAGGTAGTCGTCGATCGCGACGACGGGGAGGTCCGCCAGGTCGCCGCCCTTCTCGGCGCGCAGCCGCCGCATGGCGCCGGCGATGCGCTCGACGCCCTCGCGCCCCTCGAGGGTGATCGACACCGTGTCCTCGGCGGCGTAGCCGATGCGGGCGTAGAGGTCGCGGAGCCTCGCGCGGACGGTCGTCCCGGCGTCGCGGCTGGAGGCCGCGAGCTCGGCGAAGAGCATCGAGGCGACGACGGCGTCCTTGTCGCGGACGTCGGTGCCGACGAGGTAGCCGAAGCTCTCCTCGAAGCCGAACTGGAAATGCATCGGCCCGTTCTCGTCGAGCTCCTGGATCTTCTCGGCGATGAACTTGAAGCCCGTGAGCGTCCGCAGGACCGCGACGCCGTAGTCGGCGCCCACGCGGTCCGCGAGCGCCGTCGAGACGATCGTGGTGACGCAGAACGAACCGGACGGCAGCGTCCCCGCGGCCTTCCGCGCCGACAGGACGTAGTCCATCAGGAGCAGGCCGATCTGGTTGCCCGACAGGACCGAGAACGTGCCGTCGGGCTCGCGCAGCGCGACGCCCATCCGGTCCCCGTCCGGGTCCGTCGCGATCACGAGGTCGGCCGCCTCGCGGGTCGCGAGGTCGATCGCGAGCTTCAGGGCGGTGCGCTCCTCCGGGTTCGGGAACGCGACCGTCGGGAAGGCGGGGTCCGGGCGCTCCTGCTCGGGCACGACGAGGACGTTGCGGAAGCCCAGCGCCGCGAGCGCGCGGCGGACCGGCTTGTTCCCGGCGCCGTGGAGCGGCGTGTAGGCGATGCGGAGATCCGCCTGGCGTGCGATCGCGCCGCGGTCGACGGCGAGCGGGAGCAGCGCGGCGAGGTAGGCGTCGTCGAGGTCCTTCCCGAACGAACGGAGCAGGCCGGACGACTCGGCCTCGGCGCGCGTCGGCCAGCGCACGGACCGCGGGTCGTCGATCGAACGGATCGCGGCGAGGACCTTGTCCGCCGCCTCGGGCGGCAGCTGGCCGCCGTCCTCCCCGTAGGCCTTGTACCCGTTGTACTTCGCGGGATTGTGGCTCGCGGTCACCATGACGCCGGCCGCGGCCCCGAAGCGCCGCACGGCGAAGGAGAGCATCGGCGTCGGGCGCAGTTCGTCGGACAGATACGTCGGGATGCCGTGCGCCGCGAACACGAGGGCGGTCACGAGCGCGAAGTCGTCGGAATGCAGTCGGGAATCGTAGGAGATCGCGACGCCCCGCTTGTAGAAGGCCTCCCCTTCCGAGAGGAGGTAGCGGGCGAACCCCTCGGTCGCGCGGGCGACGGTGTAGGCGTTCATGCGGTTCAGGCCCGCCCCGAGGATGCCGCGCAGGCCGCCGGTGCCGAACTCCAGGTCCTTGTAGAACCGTTCCGCGATCTCGGCTTCGTCCCCCGCGATCCCCGCGAGCTCCGCACGCGTCGCCGCGTCGAAATAGGGGTCGGTCGACCAGAGCCGGAAGCGTTCCGAGACCAGCGGTTCCATGGGGACCTCCTCGCGGGGAATCGCAGCCCGGGTCCCGCCCGGACGCCGGCCGATCCTTGCCGAGATTATACCATGCGGGCTATTCCGCGAGGCGTCCGCGGACGACGACGAGCAGGTCGCGCAGGCGCGCCGCGTCCTCGAAGGCGAGCTTGCGCGCCGCGTCCTTCATCTCCTTCTCGAGGCGGACCGCCAGCTTCTCGAGCTCCTTCGGGTGGAGGCGCGAGAGGTCCTTCGGGACGCTCCCGCCGTCGAGGATGCGGTCCGCGTCGGCACGGCCGAGGCCGGCCGCCTCCGCCGCGTCCTCGAGGGTGTCGATCACGTCGCGGACGTCCTTGCGGACGCTCGTCGGCACGATGCCGTGATCCTCGTTGAACGCGGACTGGATCGTCCGCCGCCGATTGGTCTCGGCGATCGCGCGGAACATCGCGTCGGTCACGTCGTCGGCGTACATGACGACCTTGCCCTTCACGTTGCGCGCGGCGCGGCCGATGATCTGCACGAGCGAGGTCGTCGACCGGAGGAATCCCTCCTTGTCGGCGTCGAGGATCGCGATCGTCGCGACCTCCGGGAGGTCCAGGCCCTCGCGCAGGAGGTTGATGCCGATCAGCACGTCGAAGGCGCCCGTGCGCAGGTCGCGCAGGATCTTCATGCGGTCGACCGTCCCGATGTCGGAATGCAGGTACTTGACCCGCATCCCCTCCTCCTTGAGGAAGCCCGTCAGGTCCTCGGCCATCCGCTTCGTGAGCGTCAGCACGAGGCACCGTTCGCCGGATGCGACCGTCGTGCGGATCTCGTGCATCAGGTCCTCGATCTGGCCCTCGATCGGGCGGACGTGGATCTCGGGATCGACGAGGCCGGTGGGCCGGATGATCTGCTCGACGACCTGCTTCGCGTGCTCGGCCTCGTACTTCGACGGCGTCGCGCTGACGAAGAGGGTCTGCCCCATCCGCGCCTCGAATTCGGCGAAGTTCAGGGGACGGTTGTCGTAGGCCGACGGCAGGCGGAAGCCGTACTCCACCAGCGCCTCCTTGCGGGAGCGGTCCCCGTTGTACATCGAGCCGATCTGCGGGATCGAGACGTGCGACTCGTCGCAGATCAGCAGGTAGTCCTTCGGGAAGAAGTCGATCAGCGTGAACGGCGCCGAGCCGGGCGCACGTCCGGCCATGTGGCGGGAGTAGTTCTCGATGCCCTTGCAGAAGCCGGTCTCGCGCAGCATCTCGAGGTCGTACCGGGTGCGCTGCTCGAGCCGGTAGGCCTCGACGAGCTTGCCCTGGCTCCGGAACGCAGCGAGGCGCTCCTCGAGCTCGGCCTCGATGTCGGAGAGCGCGCGCTCCATCTTCTCCCCGGTGGTGACGTAGTGGGAGGCGGGGAAGATCGAGACGAAGCTGCGCGTGCCGCGCACCTTCCCGGTGACGCGCTCGACCTCGGCGATCCGCTCGACCGAATCGCCGAAGAAGGAGATGCGCAGGAGCTGGTCCTCGGCGTTCGCCGGCCAGATCTCGAGCGTGTCCCCGCGGACGCGGAAGCAGTTGCGCTTCAGGTCGAAGTCGTTGCGCGCGTACTGGATCCGGACGAGGTCGCGGATCACCTCGTCGCGGTCCTTCTTCATGCCCGGCCGCAGCGGGACCATCAGGTGCTTGTAGTCCTCGGGGTCGCCGAGGCCGTAGATGCAGGAGACCGAGGCGACGACGACCACGTCGCGCCGCTCGAGGAGCGACGACGTCGCGGAGTGGCGCAGGCGGTCGATCTCCTCGTTGATCGCGGAGTCCTTCTCGATGTACGTATCGGTCGACGGGATGTACGCCTCGGGCTGGTAGTAGTCGTAGTAGCTGACGAAGAACTCGACGGCGTTCTCGGGGAAGAACGCCTTGAATTCGGCCGCGAGCTGCGCCGCGAGGGTCTTGTTGTGGGCGATCACGAGCGTCGGGCGCTGGACGCGCTCGATCACGTGGGCCATCGTGAAGGTCTTGCCCGATCCGGTGACGCCGAGGAGGGTCTGGCGGTCCATCCCCTGCTCGAGTCCGCGCACGAGCGCGTCGATCGCGGCGGGCTGGTCGCCCTTCGGCTGCATGTCGCTGCGGATCCTGAATTCGCCCATCGCACCCTCCTCCCGGATTATACCAGAGGACGCCCTCCCGCCGGTCGCACCCGCCTGCGTCCGAATGGCCCGCTTCCTTGCCGCGCGGCCGACCGCACGGCTATAATGGAACGGTCCGATAGGAGGGACACCCCATGGCGATGCAGATCCGGATCGAACGCACGACGGCCCCGAAGGCGAAGCCCGCCGACGCGTCGAAGCTCGGCTTCGGCCAGGTCTTCACGGACCACATGTTCGTGATGGACTACGTCGACGGCATCGGCTGGACGGACCCGCGCATCGTCCCGTACGGTCCCTTCAGCCTCGACCCCGCGACGTCCGTCCTGCACTACGGCCAGGCGATCTTCGAGGGCCTCAAGGCCTACCGCACCCCCGACGGCGGCGTGCAGCTCTTCCGCCCGCACGCGAACATGGCCCGCATCCAGACGTCGAACGACCGGATGGTGATCCCGCGGATCGACGAGAACTTCTGCGTCGAGGCGATCAAGGCGCTCGTCGACGTCGAGCGCGACTGGGTCCCCTCCGCACCGGGCACGTCGCTGTACATCCGCCCCTTCATCTTCTCGACCGACGCGTTCCTCGGCGTGCGCGCCTCGAAGACCTACCGGTTCGTCGTGATCCTGTCGCCGTCCGGCCCGTACTATCCGAAGGGCCTCGACCCGGTCGCGATCTACGTCGAGCAGGACTACGTCCGCGCCGTGCGCGGCGGAACGGGCGCCGCGAAGACGCCGGGCAACTACGCGTCGAGCCTCAAGTCGCAGACCGAGGCCTACAAGCAGGGCTTCGTGCAGGTCCTCTGGCTCGATGGCATCGAGCGCCGGTACGTCGAGGAAGTGGGCGCGATGAACGTCTTCTTCCTGTTCGGCGACGAGCTCGTGACGCCCGCCCTCGAGGGCAGCATCCTCCCCGGCATCACGCGGGCTTCGGTCCTGGAGCTGGCGCGCGGCTGGGGGATGAAGGCCGTCGAGCGGCGCCTCGCGATCGACGAGGTCGCGGAGCGCTACGACCGCGGCGAATTGACCGAGGTCTTCGGCGCCGGCACCGCGGCCGTGATCTCGCCGGTCGGGACGCTCGTCTGGGGAGAGAAGCGCATGACGATCCACGAGAACCGCATCGGGCCGGTCAGCCAGCGCCTGTACGACACGCTGACCGGCATCCAGTACGGGACCCGGCCGGATCCGTACGGCTGGATCGAGAAGGTCTAGCCCCTTCCCCGCCCATCCTCCGCCGGACGCGGAGACGGCGCGGCCTGCGCCGCCCGTTCCGCCAGAAGCCGTGCGTGGCCCTCGGCCCGCACGGCTTCCATGTAGGGTGCGACGAACGGGAGCCCGAGCCCGCAGACGAGCAGCGACGCCGCGATCCAGCCCGCCAGCGAGAGGTCGAGGAGCACGAGGTCCGTCCGCCGGCCCCGGGCGAGGCGCTCGGCCTCGGACAGGACGTCCGCCGGCGGGAGGTCGTCGCGTTCAGCGGCGACCCACGCGACGGGGCGGAGCTCGTAGGCGCGGATCCCGGCGGGGACCAGCGCGGCGAGGAATGCCGGAACGACGGTGAGGAAGGGCTGCAGGACGCCGGCGAGGCTTTCCGGCGGGACGTCGCCGATCGGCACCGGGTGCGGGATCGTCGTCGTGAAGCGCGAGGCGGTGATGACCGCGGCCAGGACGGCGATGATCGCCGCCGGGACGAAGGACGGGAGCATCGCGGCGGTGCGGCGGGCGGCGATGCGCAGGTGGCGTGCGTAGCGTCCGCCGCGGAAGGCGCGGAACGGGTCGGGCGGCGGGGGCGCGGCATCGCCGCGGGCGGCGAGGAACCAGGCGGCCCGGCCCGCGTCGAGCGGCTGCGCGACCAGGATGGAGAAGGCCGCGGCCAGAGCCGCCGCCGATGCGACGACGGAGAGCGCGGCGGCGGCGAGTCCGAGCGGAGCGGCGAGACCGGGCGCGAGGGCCTCGAGCCAGGAAGCCGAGGCCCAGGGGACCGCGGCGGGCAGCAGCCAGGGCAGCGCGCGCGCCAGCAGCCGAACCGCCCCGGCGAGGGCGGCGAGGAAGGCGAGGCGCGCGAGCGGCGGCGCGAGAGCGGACGCGAGGGCCGCGCCGTAGCGCCCGCGCGAGAGCGAGAGCAGCGCGTGCGCCTTGAGTTCGCGGCGCGTCGGGGTCCGCACGGTTCAGCGCGGGAGCGGGAACGCCGGGCCGGTCGCGTCGAAGGAGGCCGCGACCGTCGGCGATCCGGACAGCGCCTCCGAGCGCGGAACCGCAGCCGCTACCACGCGTAGGCGGCCGGCGCGGCGCCGCCCGGACCGGGGAAGATCGCGTCGAGCGCGGCGAGCTCGGAGTCGCCGAGACGGCATTCGAGGGAGCGCAGGCAGTCCCGGAGCTGCTCGGGCGTGCGCGGACCGACGACCGGCGCCGTGACGCCGGGCTGCGCAAGAAGCCAGGCCAGGGCGACGACGTCCTGCGGAGCGCCGAACGCGTCGCAGAACCGCGCGAAGGCTTCGATCCGATCGCGCTGGGCTTCGATGCGGGTCCGGTTCTTCTCGGTGCGGGAGGCGTCCGCCGGGTGCAGCGCGCCGCGGCCGAGGAGCCCTCCGTCCAGGGGGCTCCAGGGGATCACGCCGATCCCGAGGGCCTCGGCGGCCGGCAGGACCTCGAGCTCGGGCAGGCGGCAGTTGAGGTTGTACTTGTGCTGCTCGGAGACGAGTCCGAGGAAGCGCCGGGCCTTCGCCTCGCCCTGCGCGACCGCGAGGTCCCAGCCGGCGAAGTTGCTCGAGCCGATGTAGTAGGCCTTCCCCTGCGCCACGAGGGTCTCGAAGACGCCCCAGAGCTCGTCCCAGGAGACCGAGCGGTCGATGTGGTGCATCTGGTATAGCTCCACGTGGTCGGTGCGCAGGCGCCGGAGCGACCCCTCGAGGTGACGGCGCACCTTGTAGGCGGACAGCCCGGCTTCGCGGTTCGGCCCGTCGATGTCGGCATGCATGTCCCCGTAGACCTTCGTCGCCAGGATCGTCCGCTCGCGACGGCCGCCGCCCTGGGCGAACCAGCGCCCGAGGATCTCCTCGGTGCGCCCCGCGTTCACGCCCCAGCCGTACACGTCGGCGGTGTCGAAGAACACGATCCCGGCCTCGAGGGCCTCGTCCATGATGCGGAACGCGTCCTTCTCGTCGGTCAGGACGCCGAAGTTCATCGTGCCGAGGCAGAGCCGGCTGACCTTCATGCCCGATCGCCCGAGATGCACGGAGTCCATCGTCGTCCTCCTTCCGGCGGAAGCGGCGCCTAGCGGAGCGCCTTCCGCATCTTCGAGAAGTCCTGGACGGCCCTGAGGCCGATCCGCGAGATCTTCTTCAGGTTGATGGAGTTCTTGCCGGCCTGCCGCGGACGGAACGTGATCGGCAGGAAGAGCACGCGGTCCTTGCCGCGCCGCGCGAACAGGACGGTCAGGATCACGTTCGGGAGATTGTAGTTCTCCGGGATGCGCTTCAGGTACTCCGCGAGGAGGTCCGCCCGCATCAGGCGGAACGGCGTGTTGATGTCGGACAGCCAGAGGCCGAAGACCACGAAGACGACGAGCTTCAGGACCTTGTTGACCACCTTGCGGGAGAAGCCGTCCTGCCGCCCGCGGCGGACGCCGATCAGGGCATCGGATTCCGAGCGCCGGTCCCAGAACTCCGGGAACTCGGACGGGAGCGTCTGTCCGTCGGAGTCGGTCTGGAACACGAAGTCCGCGCCCTGCGAGACCGCATGGGCATACCCGAAGAGGCAGGCGCTGCCGTGGCCGCCGTTCGGCTTGTCGAGCGGGACGAGGCGCGGGAAGCGCGCGGCGAGCTCCTTCAGGACCTCGCCGGTCCGGTCCTTGCTGCCGTCGTTCACGACGATAAGGCGCGATTCGCCCCCGGCCGCCTCGGCGACGGCATGCCAGCCCTCGACGACGGCGGGGAGGTTGTCCTGCTCGTTGTAGGCGGGGATCACGATCATCAGCTTGTCCATGGCGTCCTCCTCGCGGGCGCGCCGGTCGGAGCCGCGCGGTCCCACCCCATTCTATCGCTCGCGCCCTGCCGGGGGAAGGTCCGCGACGGCGGCGCCCATGGTACGATGGCGGATGAAGGCGCCATCGTCGTCCTCGGAGGTGCGCATGGAATCGTTCACGGAACGCGTCGTCCGCACGGTCCGGTCCATTCCGCCCGGTACCGTCGCCACCTACGGCCAGGTCGCCGGCCTCTGCGGCAGTCCGCGCGCCGCCCGCCAGGTCGTCCGGGTGCTCGTCTCGTGCAGCCGGACGCAGGGTCTCCCCTGGCATCGCGTCGTCGGCGCTCCCTGCCGCATCGCGCTCCCGCGCGGCGCGGGCTTCGAGGACCAGGCGGAGCGCCTGCGCGCCGAGGGAGTGGAGGTGCCGGAGGACGGGACGATCGATCCCGCCCGCTTCCAGTGGGGTCCCGGGCGGTCCGCTGTCCGGAAGGCTACCGGTTCCAGAACCGGTAGCGCTCGATGACGTCTTCGTACTCCCCGACGGCCTGCGCCGCGATCTCGGCCCACGTCCGATGGAAGTCGCGCTGGGCGCCGAGCCCTGCGCGCCGCACGCCCTCGGGGTCGTCCAGCGCCCGGAGGACCCGGTCGGCGAACGCCTGCGGCGTCTCCTCGGACAGGAATCCGTTCTCGCCGTCGAGGATGCCCTCCGCCGTGTTGCTGCCCGCGATCGCGACCGTCGGGCACAGCGCCGACGCGGCCTCGCGCATCACGAGCGAGGACATGTCGTAGACCGACGGGAACAGCAGCAGGTCCGCCCTTTCGTACAGGCCGCGCAGCATCGTGCGGTCGCGGACCACGCCGAGGAAGCGCGTCTCGTTCGACAGGCCCAGTTCGGCCGCGAGCCGCTTCATCTCCTCCTCGGCCGCCCCGCCCCCGGCGAACAGCATGCGGAACGCCGGACGGCCGGCGGGCGACCCCTCTCGGTCGCGGCGCGACATCGCGGCTTTCAGGAGCGCCAGCGCATCGAGCAGCAGCCGCACGTTCTTCTGCCAGACGTGCTGGCCGACGTACAGGAAGACGGGGTCCCGCTCCGCGATGCCGAGGATCCGGCACGCGGCCTCGCAGGCGCCCGAGCGGCGGTGCGCCGGGTCGGCGGCCGGAAGGTCCGTGCCGTTGCGGACGACGGTGATCGGGCCGCGGTACCCGTACTCGCGGAGCGTCCCGGCGGACGCTTCGTTCACGGTCCAGACGGCGTCCGCGGATTCGTAGAAGCGGACCACCTCCCCGACGAGCACGTCGGCGAGCGCCTCCGACCGCACGATCGGGAGGATGTCGTCGCGCAGCTTCGAGTGGAAGGTGGCCACCAGCGGGATGCCGCGCCGCCGCGCGAGGCCGCGGGCGATCTGGCCCGCGCTGAAGGGCGCGTGGGCATGGATGAGGTCGAACGGGATCGCGCGGAGCCGGAGCAGCAGGTGCGGGTCGAGGTGCGGCATGCCGAACCGGTAGGGGGGGCGGAGCGGGAACGGCAGAGAGGCGTACCGGATCACCTCGAAGATCTCCGAGGCGTCGGAATGGCCCGGCGCGTCGGGCGTGACGACGATGCAGCGGTGGTCGCCGCCGGGGGCTCGGGTGATCCAGTGGGCGTAGTTGCGGACGAGCGTCGCGACGCCGTCGGTGATGGGCGGGAAGGAATCGTTGAACTGTCCGACCAGCATGGAGCGGACCTCCTCGTGGAACTGGCTCTAGTCTATCACACCGCTGGGCGCCGACCGTCCGAGGGCGCGGTCGGCCGCGAGCCCGATCGCCCCGAGAGCGAGGAACCCGGCGGCGAAGAGCGCGGCGTTGGCCAGGAAGCCCGGGATCCCGAGCGCCGCGGGGTCGACGAAGAAGTAGGGATAGCGGCCCGTGGCGGCGCCGAGGGGGAGCGAGACGGCGAGGAAGAGCAGCGGGAGGACGAGGACCGCGGGGAGGTTCCGCGCACGGAGGCGTCCGTGCGGCTCGAGGAGGAGCCAGTCGACCACGACCAGGACCGGGACGGCGCCGTGCATCAGGAAGTCGGCGACGGCGGAGGGCCCCTGCGGATTCCACAGCGGGGCGAGGACCGCGTAGTATACGGCGCCGGTGACGACGGACGAGACGAGCAGCGCGAGGGAGACGGCGGGCCCGGGACCGGCGCGTCCGCCGGGCGCCATGGCGCGCGCGGCGCCCCAGGCTGCCGCGGCGAGGGTGTTCTGGATCGTGAAGAAGGACAGCAGGCGGAGCAGCGACGCGGCGGCCTCGAGCGCCGGCTTCCCGTCGAGGGAGACCCAGGCCTGGAGGACGAAGCCGACGGCCCCGGCCACGGCGATCGTCGCGCGGAAGAGCCGGCGGAAGACGTCGCGGCCGAGCGGCGGTCCTTCCGGCGGCGTCACGCGTTCCCGCCTTCCGTCGGCGCGGCGTCCGCGCGGGCGAGCGTGAACGTGAAGGCCGCGCCCCGGCCGGGTTCGCTGCGGGCCTCGATCTCCTGGCCCATGGAACGGAGCACTTCGCGGGCGATCGCGAGGCCGAGGCCGCTTCCCTCTCCGTCCCGCTGGCCCTCGGCCTTGAAGAAGCGGTCGAACACGTGCGGCAGGGCTTCGGGCGGGATGCCGGGGCCTTCGTCCTCGACGCGGACGCGGTAGCGGTCCGCCTCGAGCGTCGTGCGGAGGAGGATCCGGCCCCCTTCGGGCGAGAACCGGAGCGCGTTGTCGACGAGAGCGACCAGCACCTGCTCGATGCGGTCGGGATTCCCGAAGGCCGGCGGCGCGTCGTCGGGCAGCGGTGCGACCTCGAGGCGCGCGCTCCGCTCCTCGAGCCGGCGGCGGAAGCGCTCTCGTATCTCGTCGTACAGGCGCGGCAGGCGGACCGGCCGGGCCTCGAAGGCCGCGGTGCGGCCCTGCAGCCGCGAGAGCTCGAGCAGGTCGTCGATCAGGCGGGTCAGGCGCTCCGTCTCCCGCAGGAGGAACGAATAGTAGCGCGCCCGGTCCGCCTCTTCCGGCACGAGGCCGTCGCGCAGCGGCTCGAGCAGGCCGCGGATCGACGAGACGGGCGTGCGGAACTCGTGGGAGACGTTGGAGACGTAGTCGCGCCGGGCCTTCTCGAGCCGCGCGGCTTCGGTGGTGTCCCGGACGAGGGCCACGGCGCCCGCGATTCCGCCGGCAGCGTCGAGGAGGGGCGTCGTGGCGACGCGGAGGACGCGCTCGCCGAGCGGGACCTCGCGCACGAGCGGCCGGCCGTCGCGCACCGTCGCGGCGAGGTCCGCACGGAGTCCGGGGATGCGGTCGACGTCGTCCGCGACCGTCTCGGCAGGAAGGGCGGCGTCCGCCGGAAGCGTCGGAGCGTTCCCGCCCGCGCCCGCCAGGGCTCGGACGGACGGATTGGTCCGCGTGACGCATCCATCGGCGTCGACCGCCACGATGCCTTCGGCCAGCCCGTCGAGGACGAGCGCGAGGCGGTTCCTCTCCTGCGTGAGCTCCCCGATCGTCCTGGACAGCTCCTGGGAGAGGCGATTGAGCGAGGCGGCCAGCGCCCCGAGCTCTCCGCGCGCCGTCTCGTCGGCGCGGACGCTGAAGTCCCCGCGGGCCATCGCGTCGGCCGCGGCCTGCATCCTGCGCACGGGCAGCACGAGCCGCCGCGAGGCGAAGTAGGCCGGCAGCAGCATCAGGAGGAACGCCGCGGTCATCGACAGGAGAAGGGTCCGGTTCAGGCCGCCCATCGCGGCGCGCACCACGGCCATCGACTTGACAAGGAGCACCGCTCCGACCGTCTCCCCGTCCTCGAGGACGGGGCGTCCCACCACGAGCAGCTCTCCGCCCGCGCCGAGCGGATTGCGCACGATGACCGTGTCCTTCCCTTCGAGGACCTTCCGGACGCTCGGCGCGAGACGCTCGAGGAACGCCCGGTTCGCCGCGTCGTCCGTCGGGTACATGCCGAGCGCCTCCGCTCCCTCCGCGTCGCAGACGACGGCCCGGGCGCCCCAGTAATCCGGCGCGGATTCGGCGAGATGCAGGAGCATCGCGGCCGGAGCGCGCCCCGCCCGCACGTCCGCGGCCATCTGCGCGAGCCCGTCGGCCGTCGGCGCGAGCTCCGCCGCGCTCATGCGCGCGAACACGCTCTGTGCGAGGACGAAATAGCCCGCCGCCGTGAGGAACGCGGAGATCAGGAGGGTCGCGAGGACGAGCAGGACGGTCCGACACAGGATCGAGCGACGCGTCACGGCAGGGCCTCGAACTTGTAGCCGACGCCGTACACCGTCACGATCGCCCAGGGGACGCCGTCCTCGGGGTGCTTTCGGCGGATGCGCCGGATCTGGGTGTCGACCGCGCGGTCGTCGCCGAAGTAGTCGTCGCCCCAGACGCGTTCGAG
>CAIXGU010000044.1 GCA_903919045.1 uncultured Eubacteriales bacterium
CGCGCTCGCCGCGGCGCTGGAGGGCGTCGAGGCGTAGGGCGAAGGGCGCCGGGGCGCGAGGCGCGGACAGAGGCGCACGAGCGACGCAGCATCAAGGAACGCAGCGAGGGGCGGCCGACCGGCCGCCCCTCGTCGCGTCGTGTGCGCGCGTCGTCCGTCAGCCGCCGTCCGCCTCGCGGTCGAGGAACAGGTGCAGACCCGGATGCCCGAGGAGCCGTGCCGCGGGGACTTCGGTCGGGTCCGCGCCGGCCCGCAGACGCGCGATGATCGGTGCCTTCTTCGCGCCGCTCGCCATGAGCAGGACCGTATCCGCCTTCGCGAGCGTGCGGGCGCTCACGGAGACGCCCTGGCGCACGGGACGCGCGGCGCCGAAGTACTTCACGCTCACGGCCTTCGTCGTGTCGTCGAGGTCGACGACCACGCAGCCGTCCTGGTCGGGCGTCCCCGGCTCGTTGAAGCCGATGTGCCCGTTGAGCCCGATGCCGAGCAGCGTGAACCCGATGCCGCCGTGGTCCGCGATCCAGCGGTCGACGGCGGCGCATTCGGCGTGCGGGTCCGCGAGGCCGTCGAAGACGCGGCGGCGCTCCACGGGGATGCCGGCGGGGCCGTAGAAGGCGTCCGCCATCACCTGCAGGCAGGACCCGCGGTCCGCGTATCCCAGGCCGACCCACTCGTCGAGCCCGACGTAGAAGACAGAGCGGAGGTCGACGCGTCCGGCCTCCTGCAGCGCCACGAGGCGCGCGTAGACCGGCAGGGGCGTGTCGCCCGCGGCGAGGCAGACGAGGCCGCCGGGGTGCGCGCGGATCCAGTCCGCGGCGGCGACGGAGACGAGCGAGGCGAGCGTCCCGGCGTCGGGCGCGACCGTCGTCGGGATCGCGGGCGCGGCGTGCGGGCCGCCGCCGGAACGCGCGGCCCCGCCCTCCCCTACCACGTCATCTTCGGCAGGAGCGCGGCCTGCCGCTCGAACATCTCGTCGATCAGGGCGATGGCGTTCGAATAGGTCGAGACGGTCGGGTCGAGGAGCAGGGCCTGCAGGAGCTTGCGGCGGCTGCCCTCGGCGTAGGCCTGGATCAGGAGGTCGTGGATCGAGCCCTGGAGGTTGATCATGGCGGCCGCGCCGGTCGGGAGCGCGGGCGTGGACTCGGGGTGGATGCCGCGGCCGTCGACGTTCGCCGGGATCTCGACGGTCATCCCGGGGAGCAGGTTCGGCACGAAGCCGTCGTTGCGGACGTTGACCGCGCCGATGTACATCGGGCGATCGAAGGCGATGGCCTCGGCGATGCGGATGCCGTACTCGTTGGACGGGCGGAGCTCGCGGCCGGCGTCGAAGCTGGCCTCGAAGAACCCGGGATCGCCCGAGAACGGCGGCTTGTCCGGGAAGAGCGGGCGGTGCGTGGGGTTGCCCGAGAAGTTGTACACGAAGTCGGGCGTGCGCCGGGTCTCCCAGATCTTCTCGACGAGAGGGTCGTGGAAGTACTGGATGAGCGCGCTCGCGAGGTAGCCGTCGCTCCAGGCGAAGTACTCGCCGATGTGGTTGGCGCCGGGGTACGGGTACAGGCCGTACAGGCGGAACAGGAGGCGGGAGAGCGCGAACTCGTCCCACTCGGCGAGCCAGTCGGCCTTCGCCTCCTGCGCGCGCAGGAGCGGGTAGAGGTCCTCGCAGGTGGAGCGGCGCGTGATGCTCGTGAACCAGCCGAAGTGGTTGAGGCCGCAGGCCTTCGCGAGGATGTCCGCGCGAGGCACGGGGAGGAAGCGCTCGAGCTGGTCGAGGCCCATCTGCTCGCCGTGGCACAGGCCGACGACCTTGACCTTCGTGAGCTTCGCGATCGCCTCGACGAGCTTGGCCTCGGGGTTCGTGTAGTTGAGCAGCCAGGCATCCGGGCAGACGCGCTCCATGGTCCGCGCGATGTGCAGCATGGGACCGGCGTTGCGCAGGAAGTGGAACATCCCGCCGGGGCCGCCGTTCTCGCCGTAGACCTGGCGGAAGCCGTACTTGCGCGGGATGTGGAAGTCCATCGACCAGTAGTGGTAGCGCTCGACCTCGATCGCCGTGACGACGAAGTCCGCGCCCTCGAGCGCGGTCGCGAGGTCGGTGGTCGCGAGCAGGTCGATCGGGCGCCCGAGCTTCGCCGCGGCGGCCTCCGTGTAGCGTCGGCTGGCCTCCAGCGCGTCGGGGGCGATGTCCATCAGGCGGATGGACAGCGGCTCGACGTCGCGCAGCACGGGGCTGAGCAGCAGGTCGGCGACCGTGGCGGGGCAGAAGCTGACGCTGCCGGCGCCGATGATGGCGAAGCGAAGCGACTTCATGGGGTCCTCCTTCTTCCGTCGCCGTCCCGGAGGTCGGTCCAGGAGGCGCTGCGGGCCTGGGAAACGTAGTGGGCGGCCGTCGCGGCGGCGAGGGCGAGCGCGTCGGCGGGGCCGAGGCCGGCGAGGCGGCCGGCGCACAGGCCGGCGTTGAAGTTGTCGCCGGCGCCGGTGAGCAGGCGCGGCGCGGGGTTGCGCAGCGAGTGCACCGCATGGGCGCCGCCGGCGTGGGCGATCGTCGCGCCGTCGCGGTCGTGGAGGACCGCCCAGTCGAGGCGGAGCTCCGCGCGGATGCGGGCGACGCCCTCGGCGTCGGAGAGGCCCTCGGGCAGGTCCAGGGCGGCCCGCACGCGGTCGGCCTCGTTGCGGTTGAGGCTGAGGAGGACCGGCACGGCGGGCGGGAGCGCGGCGAGCCGGTCGAGGTAGTCGCGCAGGTCGGCGGCGCTGCGGCGCGAGCAGTCCGAGAGGTCGACGAGCAGCGGCACGGGTTTCGGCAGGCGCGGAAGGACGTCGCGGGCGAGGCCGGCGAGCAGGTCGGTGGCGCCGGGCATCTCGCTCCAGTTGACGAAGGCGAGCAGGTCGCACCCGGAGAGCAGCGCGAGCAGGCGGTCGGGCGGCAGGACGGCCGCCAGGGCCGCGTAGTCGAGCCGGTCGACCGCGCGGTTGAGGGCGAGCATGAGCTTGCCGTCCTCGAACTCGAGCGCGACGCTGAGGCCGGGCTCGCCGACGCTGACGAGCTCGCCCGCGCGGGCGAGCTCGGCGAAGACGGGGTGCGGGGCCGGGAGGCCGTAGGGGCCGACCGCGCGGACGCGCGCGCCGAGGGCGGCGAGGGCGTTGCCGAGGATCGGGGCGTTGCCGCCGAGCTTCTCCGCGCGCTCCTCGAGCTCGACGGAGGCGCTTCGGCCGGATCGGGCTCCGATGAACGCGCCGAAGCCGGCGAGCGTCGCGTGCGGGACGCGCTGCGCCGCGCCGGGGCCGGAGCCGGGTCCGGCCGATCCGTCGGGGGCGCGCAGCGGGCGCGCGACGAGGTCGACGAAGGCGTCGAAGCCGACGAAGACGGTCTTCCCCGCGAGCGGCGCCGGATCCGCGGCGAGCAGGCGGTCGAGGACGGCGTTCGGGGGCGTCGCGGCAGGCGCAGCGCTCACGGCGCGGCCTCCCGCGGCGCGTCCGGGTACCGGCCGGCCGTCCGGGCGACCTCCAGGATCCGATTCACGTTCGCGAAGGGCGTGCCCGGTGCGAGGGCGTTCGCCTCGCGGAGCACGAAGGCGCGGCTCTTCTCCATCACGCCGGACGCGAGGATGCGGCGCACCTCGGCTTCGACCTCCTCGGGCGTCCCCTCGAGGAGCAGCGAGGTCGTCGGTCCGCCATACACGACCGTATCCGGTCGAAGCTCGTCGTAGAGCCGTCCGAAGTCGACGGGGAAGCCGGTGTCGAACGAGCGGATGCCGAACTCGCGCTGCAGGATCGGGAAGAAGCGCTGGGCGTCGCCGCACAGGTGCGCGGAGCGCCAGCCATCCTTCGTCGCGAGCGCGTCGTAGAGACGGCGGTGGTGCGGCAGGACGGCCTCGCGGTACTGGTCCGCGGACAGGAGCACGATGCCGTCGTCGGCGATGCCGAAGCCGTCCGCGACGGCGGGCTCGCCGAGGTAGGCGCGGACCTCGCGGATGCGGCGGATGATCGCCTCGGTGATCCAGCCGAGCAGGGCGTCGGCCTCCTCGGGGCGGTCCATGAGGTCCAGCAGGAACGCCTCGGTGCCGCGCATCCCGCAGGCGACCGTGAACGGTCCGTCGGACCCGCCCATGTTGTAGGGCATCGACACGGACCCGATCCCGAGGCCGGCGTATTCGTACCCGGCCGCCTTCCGGGCGAGGAACCGCTCGTAGAACCGCAGGACGTCCGCCCCGATCCCCTCGAACGCGCCGGGCGGCTCGCGCCGCAGCAGCGCGCGCATCCCGTCCTCGTCGAGGAACGGCGCGACGTGCGGCTCGGAGAGCGCGTAGTCGACGGTCCCGCCGAGCCAGGCCGGCTCGAGGAAGTTCTGGAAGTCGACGATCACCGGCCAGCCCGTCTCCGCCGTCGCGACCGGGTCGTCGGAGAGCAGGTTCGCGTCGAGCCAGGCGCGCGTGCGCACCTGCAGGTCGAGCATGAGGTCGGGGTCGCGGAGGTACTGCGCGAGCGTGTGTCCCGCCGCGTTCTCGGCGGGGTCGGCGAGCCAGCAGCGCACGTCGGCGTACACGGTGACCGGCACGCGGATCGGTGCGCCGGCGCGGTAGGCGTCCCACACGCGGCGGGACTCCGCCGGGTCGCGCACGGTGCGGCGGGGCATCGGGGGGGCTTCGGACGTCGGGCGGGCGTCGGGCGTCATGCCGTCACTCCTTCACGCTGCCGAGCAGGATGCCCGACACGAAGAACCGCTGCAGGAAGGGATACGCGAGGAGGACCGGAATCGCCGCGATGAACACCTGCGCCGCCTTCAGGGTGCGGTCGGAGATGAGCCGCAGGAGCTCGGCGGTCGCCTTCGTGATCATGCGAGGGTTCGGCTGCACCAGGATGGCCTGGAGATACGTCTGCATCGGGTACTTGACGGACTCGTTCATGTACAGGAGGCCGTCGAACCAGGAGTTCCAATGGAAGACCATGGTGAACACGACCATGGTCGCGAGCGACGGCAGCGAGAGCGGGAGGTAGATGCGCAGCAGGATGAGCCAGTGTCCGGCGCCGTCGATCTCGGCGGACTCGCTCACGTCCGGGGGGATGCTGCGGAAGAAGTTCATCATGAGGACGATGTTGAAGATCTGCACGGCGCAGGGGACGACGAGCGCCCAGATCGAGTTGATCAGCCCCGTATAGCGCACGACCATGTAGGTCGGGATCATCCCGCCGGAGAACAGCATCGCGAAGAGGAACAGCCAGACGATCGCGCCGCGGGCGCGGAACTTCTCCTTGGAGAGCGAGAGCGGGTAGGCCGCGAGGACGGTCATGGCCATGCTCACGGAGACGCCGAGCACGACGCGCACGGCGGAGACCTGCATGGCGGTCCAGAAGGCGTCCTTCTCGAGGATGTAGGAGTAGGAGCGGAGCGTGGCCATCTGCGGCCACAGCAGCACGCGGCCCGACACGACGGCCGTGTTCGAGCTCAGCGAGATCGCGAGGACCTGCAGCACCGGCACGAGGCACAGCGCCGCGTACAGGACGAAGAACGTCCCGTTCAGGACGCGGAAGGCGGTGCGGGCGCGGGAGCGGTCGATCACGTTCTCCTCCTTCCGTCAGAAGACGCGGTAGTCGGCCTTCTTGTAGGCGAAGTAGTAGCCGACGGCGATCAGCACGAAGCTCACCACGGAGCGGAAGAGGCCCACGGCGGCGGCCAGCGAGTACTGCGCCTGCTGGATGCCGGCCCGGTAGACCCAGGTGTCGATCACGTCGCCGGTCGAATAGACCGAGGTGCTGTAGAGGTTCAGGATCTGGTCGAACCCGGCGTTGAGGATGCTGCCCAGCGAGATCAGCAGCATGACGACGATCGTCGTGCGCATGCCGGGCAGGGTGACGTGCCAGGTGCGGCGCAGCCAGCCGGCGCCGTCGAGCGAGGCGGCCTCGTACAGCTGCGGGTTGATGCCGAGGATCGCGGCGAGGAAGAGGATCGTGCCGAAGCCGGTGATCTGCCACACCTCGGTCGAGACGAGGATCCACGGGAAGAGCGGGGCGGTCGACAGGAAGCGGATCGGGGCGACGCCGAACAGGCCGAGGAAGCGGTTCACGAGGCCGTCGACGGCGAGGAAGTCCTTGAAGATGCCGCCCAGGATGACCCACGAGAGGAAGTAGGGGTAGTAGATGATGGTCTGGACCGTCTTCTTGAACCGGGCGCTCCGGATGTCGGCGAGGAGGATCGCGACGACGACCGCCGCGACCGTGTCGAACACGATCTTGAGCGTGGCGATGTAGAGGGTGTTGCCGATGACGCGCCCGACGTCGGGCAGGATCAGCATGCGCTGGAAGTAGTAGAGCCCCACCCAGGGCGACTTGAGGAAGCCCAGCGCCGGGTTGAAGCGCTGGAAGGCCATCACGAGCCCGAGCATCGGGCCGTAGTTGTAGATGACCAGCAGCGCGAGCGGCGGCAGGATCATGAGGTACAGCGGGATCTCGCGCCGCAGCCGGTGTCCGACCTTCATGCGGGGGCCTCCGGGTGGGGGTTCCGTCCCCGGGGACCGGCGCACGGCCGGCCCCCGGGGCGGAAGCGTCGACGGGACGGGCGCAGGGCCCGTCCGGGCGTCAGCTGTTCCTGAACCAGTCCTGGATGCTCGCGGAGCCCTTGGCCTTGAACCAGGCGTCGAGCTCGGCCTTGACCTGATTGTAGTACAGGTTGTCGTACTGCGTGACGAAGGCGTCGAACGCGGAGAGGTCGGACTGCCCGGTGATGACCTTCACGACCATCTCGTCGTACAGCGTCTTCACGGTCGGGGCGGCCTCGATCATGAACGCGGTCGGCTCGTCCGTGTACTCGTTGAACATCATGTTCTTGCCCTTGATGTTCTTGTCGACGACGGCCATGCAGCCGACTTCGGTATACGTGCGGTACGACGGCCAGCCCGACTTGTCCTTCGACGTCTCGTAGGCCTTGGCCTGGTCGTAGAACTGCTTGTAGCCGCTGAAGAGCTGGCTCGTGTCGCCGGACTTGAAGGCCGCGGAGATGGCGAGGAAGCCCTCGTAGTTGAACGCCGGGTTGTAGATCAGCAGCGGGAAGGACAGGAAGAGCTGGTTGTTGTCGGCCGGGTCGACGTTGTACTTCGCGAGGTCGGCCGTCGCCGGGTCGTTGTTCAGCGCGTGGAAGAGGTTGAGCATCTTCACGAGCGCTTCGGGGTTCGCGAAGCCCTTGCGGCAGACGTTGATGTTCGTGATGCCGGCGGCGGTCGTCGCGGTGCTCGCGACCTTGCCGTCGACGCCCGGGATCTGCATCGGGACCCAGTCCGCGTTCGGGTCGTTGTCGAGGTTCAGCGGCAGCGGCCACCAGGACTCCCACAGCCCGCCGAAGTCCACGCCCAGCTTGCTGTTCGCGAGCTGCTCCTGGTACTTGGCGTCGTCGAAGGTGAAGTACTCGGGGTCGAGCCAGCCCTTCTGGTAGTACTCGGCGGCCTTGGCGATCGCGGCCTTGGCCTTGGCGCGCTGGCCGGCGCCGAGCAGGCCGTCCTCGAGCCCGCCCTTGCCGTCGGCGATCCAGATGCCGGGGTACGCGCCGAACATGTTGAAGAACGTGTTGGGCATGCCCCACGTGTAGGACTGCTGCGCGCCGCCGGTGTAGGCGAACGCGTAGGTGTCGTTCTTCGTGTTCCCGTCCGGGTCGTTCTCGACGAACGCCTTCATGACGGCCTCGAGCTCGGTGAAGTTCGTGGGGGTCGCGAGGGACAGCTTGTCGAGCCAATCCTTCTTCACCCAGACCATGTCCGAGCTGTCCTGGTAGGCGAAGCCGTTCGCGAGGCCGTAGACCTTGTCCTCGCGGGTGGTGGCCATCAGGAACGGGGCGTAGCCGCCGGTCTGGAATTTCTTGAGGAACGGGCTGCCGTACTCGACGATCGGCTTCGTGATGTCCTCGATCAGGTCGGCGGCGAGCAGGCGCTCGAAGTTCGTGCGCGAGACGGACATGACGTCGGGCAGCGTGCCGGAGACCAGCATCGTGCTGAACTTCTCCTCGGCCTGCGCGCCGGGCGACGTCCACAGGAAGCTGTACTCGATGTTGAGCCGCTCCTTGTAGGTGCGCGTGTAGATGTTGTTCGAGATCGAGTCGCCGTCCTTGAACCAGAACTGGCCGTCGTCGCCCATGTGGATCGACGTGACCTTCACGGTCTCGGCGTACTTGCCGAACGGGTCCTCGAGCGGGGCGGCGTCGGACGTGATGTCGGCGGCGGTGTAGGCCTTCTCCGCCGGGGTGGGCGTGGCGCCCGTCGTCGGGGTGGGCGTCGCCGTCGCGGCGCACCCTCCGAGCAGCAGCGCCAGGGACAGGATCGGGATCGCGAAGAGCAGCAGGATCGTTCTCGGTCTCATCTCGTTCCTCCTTGTCGTTCGGCTTCTGTTCCCTGTATCCGATCGAGCGGCCTGCGCCGCCATCACGCTCCCAGGACGGTCCGCTTCGCGGCGGCGAGGATGCGGTCGAGTTCGTCCGCCATCGCGCCGGGGATCACGGGGGTCCTCTTGTCGTACCCGCGGGTCCACTCCACGACCTTCTCGTGCGCGCGGGCCAGCGAATCCGGCGCGCCGAGCGACAGCCAGGCGTCGTAGGAGTCGCGCCCGAAGACGCGCGACGGCCACCAGCTCTCGCGCGTGTGCTCCGCCGTGTGCTCCTCGGCGATGAAGTTGCCGCCGATGCCGACCTCCTCGACGAGATCCGTCGCGAGCCGCTCGGCGTCGACCTCGAAGCCCGCGACCACGAAGTTGTAGGCGTCGAGCCACTCGTCGTCGAGCACGAGCTGCTCGAACGAGAACCCCTGGTCGGCGCCCGCGATGCCCTGGCACCCGATGCTCACGGTGCCCGCGAGCGCGCCCATGACGGCCGAGAACGTCTTCTCGAAGCCGCACTGGAAGTCGGGCATGAGGGAGTCGGACAGGGCCGAGTTCGATCCGGCGAGGAAGCCGTAGTAGCGGGCCATCTGCGCGGAGGCGATCGCGTACATCGCCTGCACGGGCGCGCCGAACGAGCACAGCATCGTGCGCGGGTCGCTGAAGTGCGAG
>CAIXGU010000045.1 GCA_903919045.1 uncultured Eubacteriales bacterium
ACGTAGCCCGCCGTATCCTGGAGGGCCATGTCGAGGAGCGCCTCGAGGGCGTAGCGCCCCTTTGTGGAGATCTTCATGCGGTCCTCCCCTCCTCTGTGATTTCCCTCTGATGTACACGGAATCGGCGGGGTTGTCAATCGCCGGCGGGGCCTCCCCTCCGCGGTCCGCTCTTGATATTTGGTCAATCAAAGCATAGAATCCGGGCCACAGGGTCCCCATCCCCAGCGAGGTGCGCCATGGTCGTCGTTCTGGTCATCGACATGATCGACTGCACGAACAACGGGACGAGCATCTCCGCGCGCCGCTTCGCGGAGGCGCTCTCGGCCCGCGGCCACGAGGTCCGCGCGGTCACGCTGGGCGACCCCGCCGACTCCGGGCGCGTCGACCCCGACGGCGTCCGCCTGTTCTTCGTCCCCGAGCTCCACATCCCGTTCGTCAGCGCGCAGGCCCACAAGCAGAAGGACGTCTGGGCGAAGCCCGTGCGCGAGACCCTCCTCGAGGCCTTCCGCGGCGCCGACGCCGTCCACGTCTACAACCCCTGGCCGCTCGGCAAGGCCGCCGTCCTGCTCGCGAAGGAGCTGGGCATCCCGGTCCTCGGCGCCTTCCACTGCCAGCCGGAGAACATCACCTACAACATCGGCCTGGGCTGGCTCCCGCTCGCCGCGCACCTCACCTACCACATCCTGCACGCGACCTTCTACCGCCACTTCACGGACATCCACTGCCCGTCGCCCTTCATCGCCGTCCAGCTCCGTCGGCACGGCTACCGGCAGCGCCTGCACGTCGTGTCGAACGGCGTCCACGCCGACTTCGCGCCGGCCGAGGCCCCCGCCGCCCGCGCGTCCGGTCCCGTCCGCATCCTGATGGTCGGCCGCCTCTCCCCCGAGAAGCGGCAGGACGTCCTGATCCGCGCCGCACGCCTCTCCCGCCACGCCGCCGACCTCCAGCTGGTCTTCGCGGGCCGCGGGCCGTGGGCGGAGAAGCTCGCGCGGATGGGCCGCGCGCTCCCGCGCCCGCCGGTCTTCACGTTCCTCCCGCGGCCGGAGCTGATCGGCCTCATGCGGGGCAGCGACCTCTACGTGCACGCCTCCGACGTCGAGATCGAGGGGCTCGGCTGCCTCGAGGCGATCTCCTGCGGCCTCGTCCCGGTGATCTCCGACAGCCGGACGAGCGCGAGCGGGCAGTTCGCCCTGCGCCCCGAGAACCTCTTCCGCGCCGGCGACGCCGCCGACCTCGCGCGCCGCATCGACGCCTGGCTCGACGACCCGGCGCGCCTCGCGGCCGCCCGCGACGAGTACCGCCGCTTCGTCCCGCAGTACGCGCTCGACCGGAGCATCCGGGCGATCGAGTCCGTCTACGCCCGCATCCGCGTCCGCCAGTCGGTGAAGGAGGAGAAGAACCCGTACCTCCCCGGCACGCTCTTCCGGGCGCTGTCCTACGTGTTCTACCAGGGCGTCGCCGTGCCCGTCCTGACCCTCTACACCCGCCTCTTCCTCGGCGCGCGCGTCCACGGCCTGAAGCATCTCCGGGCCATCCGCCGCACCGGCGCCCTGACGCTGTGCAACCACGTCCACCCGATGGACGGCTCGCTCGTCGCGACCGCGCTCTTCCCGCGCAAGATGATCTTCCCGGCGAACCCGCGGAACGTCGAGACGCTCTGGCCCGGCGCGATGGTCCGCGCCCTCGGCGGCGTCCCGCTCTCGCCGCGCCCGGCGTCGCTCAAGGTCTTCCTCGACGAGATGGAGCTGCAGCTCCGCGACCGGCGGGTCGTCCACCTCTTCCCGGAGGGGGATCTCGCGCGGTACTACGACGGCGTCCGGGAGTTCAAGGGCGGCGCCTTCCGCCTCGCGGCGCGGGCGCGCGTCCCCGTCGTGCCGATGGCCATCGCCTTCGAGCCGCCCTCGCGGCTCCGCGGGATCGTCCAGAAGCGGCCCGTCATGCGCCTGCGCATCGGCGAGCCGATCC
>CAIXGU010000046.1 GCA_903919045.1 uncultured Eubacteriales bacterium
ACCCGGTGCGTCTGCTTCTTCCATTCCTCGACGGAGGCGAACTCGCCGGCGAACTGCGGCTCCCAGAACGCGATGTGGCACATGCGCCCGATGCCGAACACCGTCACGAGCCGGGCGCCCTTCGCCTTCAGGGCCGCGATCCTCGCCGGGTACGTCGGCAGGTTCTCCTTCGTCGCGAAGTTCCGCTGCGCCTCGGGCACCGTGAGCGCCCCCAGCGGGCCGTAGAACGCGCCCGTCATGGCGTTCTGGAACGCGGCCGGGTCGGAGGCGGGGAGGGTGTTCCCGTCGCCGTCCGCCCACTCGTCCATGTTGAAGCCCCAGACGTGGGAGCACGACACGTTCCACTCGGTCAGGAAGTACACCGCCCACCGGTACATGCCCATCGGGCCGACCGGCAGGATCATCGCCAGCTCCACGCCGTCCTCGCGGGCGGTGCGGATCGTCTGCGCGATCTCGTGCCCCATCCTCATGTCGAAGTCGGCGATCGTCGCGCACGGCACGGGCCGGAAGCCCGGGTTCCAGTGCGGCTGCCGGTCGAGCACGGTCTCCGGCGGGTGCGACGCGCACGCGTCGATCCGCGCGAAGTCCCACCCGGCCGGGTAGAAGCCTTCGAGCAGGGAGCCTTTCACGGTGCTGTTGAAGTCCATCCTCGTTCCTCTCCTTCGTCTACCGGCGGCCGCCTCGCGCGGCCGCGCCGTCCCTAGGGAAGCAGCCGGCGCGTCGCCTGCCGGGGCCAGGTGCGGCAGGCGCGGAAGGCCTCCGCGGCGCCGACCCCGCTCTGCAGCCCGCGGAACCGCGAGCACGTGCGCACGAACTCCAGGAAGTCGATCCCGTCGTGCTCCCGCATCCAGGCGATCTGGCTGACGTGGCGGTCCAGCGCGACGAGCTTCGCGTCCGCGAACGCCGTGATGTCGACGTACTCCTCGGGCAGGAACCCGACGCCCGCCAGCGTGTCCATGTAGTACAGCGGCGCGATGCCGGCCGTGCCGGGCGTCGGCGTCGCGTAGAAGGGAACGCTCGCCGAGAAGCTCGCGTCGAACACGAGCTGCGAGACCTCCCGGTGGTCCTGCATGTAGTCCGCGGGGTCGTGCGTCAGGATCACGTCGGGCTGCACGCGCCGCACGAGGTCGGTGACGGCCTTGAGCTGCGCCGGGTCCTTCGCGTTCACCTGCAGGTCGCCCGCGTCGAGGTCCGCGACGTCGTGCACGCCGATGACCGAGGCCGCGTCGATCGCCTCCTGGTGGCGGATCCGCCGCAGCTCGGGCGGACGGATCTCCGCATGTCCCAGGTCCCCGTTCGCCACGTGCGCGACGGTGACCTTCGCCCCCTCCGCGACGTAGCGCGCCAGCGTGCCGAAGCATGCGATCTCGAGGTCGTCCGGATGGCAGCCGATCGCGAGCACGTTCATGGCGTCAGCCCTCCTTCTTCGCGGGGCGCGGGCCGCGCGCGAGCAGGCGCTCGGCGTTCTCCCGCAGCACGGCGCGGCGCACCGGCTCGGGGAGCCCGAGGGAGTCGATCAGGTCGGCGAGGCCGGAACCGAACGCGTCGCGCCCGAAGAGGACCCGGCCGGTCCACTCCGTCAGGAAGCGGGCCGCATGCGCGGGGTCGCGGGCGAGGGCGTTCTGCCCCGACCAGCCCGAGAGGTCGCAGTGCAGGTTCGGATGCGCCGCGAGCAGCTCCTGGATGCGGCCGGGCGAGGCCACCGGGCCCTCCGGGTACGGCTTCGCCTCCCACTGCCCGTCGCCGGCGATGTGCGCCCAGAAGCCGGGCGCGTGACCCAGGAAATCCGTGTCGGGGCAGGCCGCGAGGGCGCGCGCGAAGGCGTCGATGCCGCCGCCGTACCACCAGTCGGGGCGCGGGTAGGGCGGGTCCTGCGGGTAGGCGTCGTCGAGGTGCACGATGACCGGGAGCCCGAGCTCGCCGCACAGGCGGAACATCCGGAGCGCGTCGGGGTCGTCGTAGGTCATCCGGAGCTTCAGCTCGCCGTACACCTTCACGCCGTGGGTCGCGACGGCGTGGCGCAGGCGGTCGCAGGCGCCCGGGCGGCGCGGGTCGGGCGCGTAGCCGAGCACGAAGCGCTCGGGGGCGCGCTCGGCGTAGGAGACGCACCGGCGCCAGTCGATCGGGCCGAAGGGCGGCGGGTCCCCCGGGACGTACCTGAGGTTGACCGGCTCGTACTCGTCGACCGGCGTCTCCCAGGAGAGCAGCCAGGCCTTCTCGATGCCGACGGCGTCCATGTCCGCGAGCTGCGCGGCGAAATCGTGCCCGAGCCAGTCGGGGTGGTTGTGGCAGTCGATGCGGCGGTACGGTGCGGCCATGGCCCCCTCCTTCGGCGCGGAACCCGCGTCAGAAGCCCCGGATCGCGACGGCGCGGCCGGTCGCGAGGGATTCCAGGACGGCGTTCAGGATCTCGACCGGCGCGAACAGCTTCGCGGGCGTCTCGTCGGTCGCGCCCGTGCGCAGGAGCTGCGCGAAGTGCGCGAACTCGTAGCGGTAGCAGTCGGTGAGGTCGATCTCGCGGACGATCGTGCCCTTCGCGCCGTGCAGCACGATGTGGTATTCCTGGGCGCCCGGGATGAAGTCGAGCGTGACCTGGAAGCCGTCGTACTTCAGGATCGCGGCGACCGCGCCGCCCGCCTCGGAGGCGAGGACGCTGCGCGGGTGGTACCCGAAGATCGCGAGGGCCATCTCCACGAGGTGCGGCCCGTAGAAGTGGAGGCCGCCGTACTCGTTCTCGAGCGTCGCGGGGAAGTCGATCGACGCCGCGACGAGCTTCCCGATCCGGGAATCGCCGTCGGCCTCGCGCTTCGCCAGGAGCACGTCCGGGATGTACTTGAGGCTCGACCCGCCGACGACCGGGACCCCGCGCTTCGCGGCGGCCGCGAAGAGGGCGCGCGCGTCGTCGGGGGCGATCGCGATCGGCTTGTCGACCCACACGGGGATCCCCGCCTCGATGAAGGGCAGGGCGTGCGGGAGATGCAGGTCGCCGTGGCGGAACACCACCATCGCGGCGTCGATCCGGCCGATCAGGTCGGCCGGCTTCTCGGCGACGAAGGGGATGTCCCCGAGGCGGGCGACCTCCTCGGTGCGCGCGCGGTCGGGTCCGTAGATGCCCACGAACCGGAAGTCCGGGAAGAGCATCTCCCCGGTGCGCGGGTCCGGGCGGTTGACCATCTCCGCGAAGGCGTCCGCGTGGCTGCTGTCCGATCCGACGATCCCGAGGCGGAACATCCTAGCCCTCCTGCTTCTTCTTCGTATGCTTGAAGAAATGCCAGCCTCCGAGGCGCGGCGGATCGCCCGGGTCGTCCTTCCGGAGCTCCGCGGCGTTCGCGGCGACCTTGCGGAACGCGTCGACGTACAGGTCGATCGCGGGCTTGTCCAGGTGCTTGAACCAGGGCACGAAGTAGGTGCGCTTGCCGATGCCCTCGCTCACGGGCAGGCTGGCGTCGAGCTCGCGCACGTCGCGCTCCGCGTTGGCGATGCGGGTGGGCTTTCCGTGGCCGTAGACGTCCGCGGTCTGGAAGAGGGCGTGCGTGTGGAGCGCGGCGTTCACGCCGGGCGTGCAGTCGTCGCAGCCTTCCGCGCGCAGGGCCTCGCAGAAGCGGGAGACCGACAGCCCGCCGAGCTCCTCGGGCACGTACAGGCCGTTCGCGCCGTACCAGCCCGCCATGTCGCTGCCGTCGGACGGGTCGATGCGGTGGGGGCGGACGCCGGGCACGCCCGCGAGGGAGTCCCAGAAGTAGTCCATCGCCTTGCGGATCTCCGCGATGCGCGCGTCGTATTCGGGAAGCTGGGCGAGCCCCACGGCGGAGCTCATCTGGTGCATGCGGAACTTGTAGCCGCCGAAGGGGAGTCCCGCGTAGGGGACCAGGTCCGGCGTCGCGAAGGACTTGTCGAAGCGCTCGTAGTGCCCGAGGGAGGCGGCCCGCTCGTAGAGCTCGCGCTCCTTCGTCACGAGGATGCCGGCCTCGCCGATCGCGAAGGACTTGCCGGTCATGAGGGACATGGCGGCGACGTCGCCGATCGTGCCGAGGCGGCGCCCCTTGTAGAAGCCGCCCTGCGCGTGCGAGACGTCCTCGATCACCTTGAGGCCGCGCCGGCGGGCGATCTCCATGATCGCGTCCATGTCGCAGGGGTGAGACAGATAGTGGACGACGAGGATCGCCTTCGTGCGCGGTCCGATGCGCCATTCGATGTCCTTCGGGTCGATGCAGAGGGTGACGGGGTCGATGTCGGCGAAGACCGGGGTCCCGCCGAGGCTCATCGACTGGATCACGGAGGCCCAGTACGTCACGCTCGGGACGATCACCTCGTCGCCGACGCCGATCCGGCAGGCGAACATCGCGCCCATGACGGCGGCGGTGCCGTTGTTGAAGCCGAGCGCGTAGGGGACGCCGAGCCATTCGGCGAACGCCTTCTCGAAGCGCATCGTGACGTCCGTGCCCGACATGTTCGCCGAACGCAGGACGGACAGGACGGCTTCCTCCTCCGCGCGGCCGATGATCGGCCAGGCGAACAGCGAGGGGTCGGTGGGTCCGACGGCCTTCGGGCCGCCGAGCAGCGCAGGTCTCTCGGGCATCGGGGAACCTCCGTGTCCGGGCGCCCGTTTCGTGAAGGCGCACAAGGGGACAGCCCAACACTACTGGTTCGTTTGGAACATAAGTATAGAGGAAAGTTAGGCAAACACCTAACGCGATTCCATACATCCGGAGGGGGGGCCGGAGGTATCGTAGGGGAGTGGACGGGGACGACCGGTCCCCGGGGGAGGAACGACGGCTTCCATGAGCGAGACGGCCCTGAAGTCGAAGAAGGCGGACCGCGGCACCCGATGGAGATCCCTCCGGGAGCGGATCTGGTACAACCGCGGCATCTACCTGTTCTTCCTGCCCGCGCTGGCCGCGTACCTCGTCTTCACCTACGTCCCGATGTACGGCGCGATCCTCGCGTTCAAGGACTTCAGCTTCAAGCTCGGCATCCTGCGCAGCCCCTGGACCTCCATGAACGGCTTCCAGCACTTCTACGACCTGCTGAGCGACGCGTCCTTCAAGAAGGCGTTCTTCAACACGGTGATCATCTCCTTCGGCCGCATCCTGTTCGAGTTCCCCGTGCCGATCCTCCTGGCGCTGCTCCTCAACGAGATCCGGAAGAACCGCTACAAGCGCTTCTTCCAGACCGTCTTCACGTTCCCGCACTTCGTGTCCTGGATCATCATCTCCGGCATCGTCTTCAACCTCTTCTCCGATTCGGGCGTCGTGAACGGGATCCTGGTCACGCTCGGCGGCCAGAAGATCAACGTCCTCACGCAGCCCTCGACCTTCCGCGCCTTCCTCTATTCCACGTCGATCTGGAAGGAGGCGGGCTGGGGCACGATCATCTACCTCGCGACGATCACGGGCATCAACCCGTCGCTCTACGAGGCGGCGATCGTCGACGGCGCGAGCCGCTTCCAGCTCGCGCGCTACATCACCTGGCCCTCGATCCTCTCCGTCGTCGGCGTGATGCTGATCCTGCAGATCTCGAGCGTCATGAACGCCGGCTTCGACCAGGTCTTCAACCTCTACAACGCCGCCGTGTACGACAAGGCCGACATCATCGACACCCTGATCTACCGGCGCACGTTCGTGAAGGGGATGGACTTCGCCTCGTCGACCGCGATCGGCCTGTTCAAGTCCGTGATCAACTTCGCGATGCTCCTCGTCGGCAACTTCGTCGTCAAGAAGGCGACCGGAAAGGGGATCTACTGATGGGCGCGCCGGGCCGGGCGGCGAAGGCCGCGAGGAACACCGCCCGCGTCCGCGGGAAGGGCTTCGGTTCGGGGCCCGCGAGCCACCCCACGACCGTCGGCACGGTCCTCAACGGGGCGCTCATGGTCCTGCTCGCGCTCGTCACGATCTTCCCGTTCTACTACGTCGTGCTGATCGCCCTGTCGGACTACGCGACCGTCCACAAGCAGATCCTCTACATCTTCCCGACGAAGATCAATTTCGAGTCGTTCCGGGCCGTCTTCGAGGAGCGCACGTTCCTCAACTCGTTCCTCAACTCCGTCTTCGTGACGGTCGTGGGCACGGCCTACAGCCTGCTGATCTCGTCGATGGCCGCCTACGCGCTGTCGAAGGACCGCGTGCCGGGCCACCGGATCCTGTTCATCATCGCGATCATCCCGATGTTCTTCAGCGGCGGCCTGATCCCGTATTATCTCACGGTCTCGGCGGTCGGCCTCTCGAACAGCATCTGGGTCATGGTCATCCCCGCCGCGATCACGACCTTCTACCTGCTCCTCATGAAGAACAGCTTCGACGACGTCCCGAAGAGCCTCGAGGAATCCGCGAAGATCGACGGCGCGACCGACTTCACCGTGTTCTTCCGCATCGTGCTGCCGACCTCGATGCCCGTGATCGCCACCATGGCCCTGTTCTACGCCGTCGACAAGTGGAACGACTACTACCTGGCGATGCTGTTCATCAACGACCTGAACAAGTATCCGCTGCAGATGACCCTCCGCGAGATCCTGAACAACTTCACCCGCTTCCAGGGCACCGGCATCGGCGCCGTGATCCAGAACCAGCAGACGCCCATCGTGTACACCCGTTCGCTCCAGATGGCGGTCATCGTGGTCGCCACCGTCCCGATCCTGTGCGTGTACCCCTTCCTCCAGAAGCACTTCACGAAGGGGATCATGCTCGGCGCGGTGAAGGAGTGAACCCGGCGGCCCCGTGCCGCCCCCGACGGAGATCCGAAGCGGCGGAAGCCGCAGGATAACGGAACGCTCATGAAGGAGGAGAAAGACATGGCCAAGACCCGTCTCGCCCGCACCCTGTTCCTGGCCGTCCTCTCGGCGCTGCTCGTGGTCGCGACGCTCGCCGGCTGCGCGCAGCCGACCGCGACGCCCACGGCGAAGCCGACCGAGTCGGCCGACCCGCTGGCCGAGCACATGACCCTCTCGATCGCTCTCTGGGGGATCAGCTCGTATCTCCCGGCCGGAACGATCGACAAGGTCCGCGACCAGCTCTACGAGGACCTCAACATCGACATCAGCCCGGTCAACACGACGTGGGACGACTACACCACGAAGATCCAGATCTGGGCCGCTTCCAAGCAGCTCCCGGACGTCTTCGCGATCGACGCCGTCAACACCGAGTACCTGGCGCAGTGGATCGCCGACGGCATCGTGAAGCAGCTGCCGAGCGACTACAGCGCGTACCCCGACCTCAAGAAGATCATGGACGACCCGTCCAACGCCGTCTACAAGTATCCGCTCGGCGCCGACGGCAAGTGGTACTCCATCCCGCGTCCGAACTACATGGACGGCGGCTGGAGCACGAACGACTACGCGGTCGTCCTGCGCAAGGACTGGATCGCGAACCTCGGCAAGGCCGTTCCGACGACCTTCGCGGAGTTCCAGGACCTGATGGTCGCGTTCGCGACCGGCGATCCGGACAAGAACGGGACCAACGGCGACACCATCGGCCTGACCGTCTATGACGCGTCGTGGCTCGGCACGCTGATGAATTCCTTCGAGCCCGGCCTCACCGGCGGCGACTCCAACGTGTGGGTCCGCGACACCACCGGCGCGAACAAGTGGATCCCGGCCTTCATGACGCAGGGCGCCAAGGACGGCTTCGCCGCCATCAAGGCCCTCTACGACGCGGGCGGCCTGGACAAGGACTTCGCGACGATCAAGGGCACCGAGGGCGAGGACAAGTTCATGAACGGCCAGGCCGGCGCGCTCGCGCACGGCGGCAACCCGGGCGGCCTGTACGGCATGCGGGTCAAGTTCGACCAGCTGTACTCCGGCAAGAACTGGGACGACATGTTCACGATCATGTACCCCTTCAAGAACTACAAGGACGGCAAGTACTACCGCTACGTCGCCAACAGCGCCTGGTCCGAGTCCTACCTGAACGCCGACGTCTCCGACGCCAAGATGGACCGCGTGCTGCGCCTGTTCGACTACCTGTTCTCGGACAAGGGCAACAAGCTGTTCCGCTACGGCATCGAGGGCGTGAACTACACCGTGGACGGGTCGGGCAAGATCACCCTGATCCCGATCAAGGACGGGGCCGGCAACGTGATCCCGATCTCCAAGGTCTACCCGATCACCCCCATGAGCTCCCTCACGCAGTGGTCCGGCACGGGCTCCTACATCGGCCCGTTCGTGTACCCCGACATCCAGGCCCAGTCCAAGGCCGTTCTCGACTGGTGGATGGCGAATTCCGAGTCGATGGCGACCGACCTGAGGATGGGCTTCATCGACTACGCGTCCAAGGCCAAGGCGACCGCCCTGTTCAAGGACGACCTGGTCAAGCTCGTGCTCAGCGCCGACTCCAACGCCGCGTATGACACGCTCATCGCGGAGTACAAGGCCGCCGGCTACGACGATGTCATCAAGGACGCCAACGCCAAGGCGGCCGAGCTCGGCATCCAGTAATCCGACGACAGGGCCGCGGAGCCGATCCGCGGACGGCGCCGGGGCGACCCGGAACCCGGAGGGGATCCCGCGCGAGCGGGGTCCCCTCCGCCCCGTCCGGACCCGACGCGCACGCGACCGCGGGGGCGGCGGACGGCGAGCGGCGGATGCGCGCGGGCGCCTTCGGATTGGTCCGGCGCCCGGCGCGGGTGTAGAATGAGGCGGCGCCTCGTCGGCAGGAGGGAACCGTGCCCAGCCTGAAGCACCTCTCGATCAAGACCCAGCTCACGATCATGACGGTCTCGACCGTGGCGATCCTCCTGCTGATCGTCGTCTTCACCACCGTGCAGGTGACGGGCCTCGTCGTCCGCAACAACCGGCAGTACGCGGACGAGGTGATGAAGCAGATCGAGCAGTCCGTCGCCTCGAACGGCGAATTCCTCGACAACCTGATGCTGAGCCTCCAGTACGACTCGCTCGTGCAGGAGTACCTCTCGACGAACGACGCCCTGAAACGGTACGAGATCTTCGGCAAGCTCGACACGAACCTGCTCGGCGTCCTCAACCTCAAGCCCGGCATCCTCGACGTCGTCCTCCTCGGGTCGAACGGCAGCGCCTACTACTACAAGGGCCGCCAGCCCGAGGTCGTGGCGCGCATCCAGGAGATGGGCGACGTGAAGGGCCACGCCGTCTCCGCGCTCGTCGAGCTGACCTACGACGGCGCGCCGCACGAATGCTTCCTGCTCGTGTCCGACGTGGTCTCGAACCTGAAGGACGGGACGGCCGGCCGGCGACTCGGCACCGCGGCGATCGTCGTGGAACGCACGGCCTTCGGCACGGACGCCGTCGACGCGCTGGTCTCCTCCTCCTCCGCGTTCTACCTCGTCGACCGCAGCGGCGTCGTCTTCTCCGGCAACGACGCGGCGCGCCGGTTCCAGCCGCTCCCGGCCGCGGTACTGGCCGTGCAGCCCGGCGAGGAGCGCACCGTTCGGCTCGACGGGCAATCCGTGACCGTGCGCGCGGCCGCGCTGGCCCGGCTCGGGGGCCGCATCGTGAACGTCACGCGCACGACGCAGCTCGTGGGCGACCTCGTCCATATCCGCAACCTCATGATCGCCCTCACCGCAGGCGGGGGGCTCCTGCTGCTCGGCCTGTTCCTGCTCATCGCGCGCAACATCCTCCGCCCGCTCGACCGGTTCATGGGGCATCTCGCGCGGGTCGGGGTCGGCGCGGGCGCCGGAGCGGGCGGGACCGCGGGCGCGGGCGGAAGCGCGGCCGCCCCCGGGACGGACGGACCGGGCGCGTTCGGGGGCCTGCAGGAGCGGGCCGAGCTCGACGGCTACAAGGAGATCAACGAGATGGCGGCGCGGTTCAACGCGATGCTCGAGGAGATCGACGGCCTCGCGCGTCGCCTGCTCGCCACGAACTCGCGGATGTACGAGATGCAGCTCCAGAAGAAGCAGGCGGAGATCGCGCAGCTCAAGAGCCAGATCAACCCGCACTTCCTGTACAACTCGCTCGAGTCGATGAAGGGCGTGGCCCTGTCGGAGCACGCGGACAAGGTCTTCCAGATGCTGACCGCGCTCGGGCGGATGTTCTACTACAGCTTCAAGGGCGCGGACATCGTCCGGATGCGCGAGGAGATGACCACGATCCAGTCGTACGTGCGCATCCAGCAGGTCCGGTTCGAGGACCGGTTCGACGTCGAGACCGACGTCCCGGACGCGCTCCTCGACTGCCTGATCCCCAAGATGTGCCTGCAGCCGCTCGTCGAGAACGCCGTGTTCCACGGGCTCGAGACGCGCGAGGGGAAGGGCCGGCTCCGCATCGAGGGCCGCATCGAGGAAGCGCCGGGCGAGGGACCGCCGGGATCCGGGCGGATCCCGACGCTCACGCTGCGGATCCTCGACGACGGCGTGGGGATCGAGCCGGAGCGCCTCGCGGCCCTGCAGGCGCAGCTCGCCGCGGAGACGCCGCCGGACGGCATCATGAAGCCGAACCCGGGCACCGTCGGCCTGATGAACGTGCACAGCCGCGTCCGGCTCATGTACGGCGCCGGCTACGGACTCTGGGTGGAAAGCGAGCCGGGTCGCGGGTCGGTCGTGACGCTGCGCCTGCCGGTGAGGAGGGACGATGCTTAAGGTCATCCTGGTCGACGACGAGCGCTACGTGATCGACAGCCTGCGGGCGACGGTCGACTGGCGCCGCCACGGCTTCGCGGTCGTCGGCGAGGCGCGCAGCGGCGCGGCGGCGCTCGAGCTGATCCGCGCGCAGAAGCCGGACCTCGTGTTCACCGACATCCGCATGCCCGGGATGGACGGGCTCGAGCTCATCCGCCTCGCGACGGAGGAGGGCCTGCCCGCGCGCTTCGTCGCCGTGTCCGGCTACGCCGAGTTCACGTACGTGCAGACCGCGATGAAGTACGGGGCCGTGGGCTTCTGCCTCAAGCCGTTCGACGCGGACGAGATCGAGTCGATCCTCCGCAAGGTCCGCGAGGCGGTCGAAGGCCGACGCTCCTTCCTCGGCTTCGAGCTCCTCGAGAGCCTGGACGAGGGCACGCCGGCCGCGTGGGCGCGCGCGCTGCGCATCCTCGGCGAGCTGGGGTTCCCCTGCGCCGAGGGCGTCGGCCTCGCCGTCGTCGTGGCGGTCGGGTCCGGCTCGTTCTCCCTCGCGCCGGGCGTCTCGTCCGTCGAGGTGCGCCTCGGCCCGCAGAAGCGCCTGCACCTGGCCTGCCTCCCGGCGGGCGCGAAGGGGACGGACTGGCTCGGCATCACCGGCGTCCGCGACGTGTCCGGCATCGGGTACGCCGAAGCGACGTTCACGCGCGAGGGGCTGCGCGCCGGCCTGCTGCACGCCGACCTCGCGGCGCACCAGCACTTCGTCCGACCCGGCACGGTGCTCGCCGACTACTCGCGGATCGCGCACGACGGCGCGCGCGCCACGGCCGAGACGCACCGCCTGGAGGCCGCCCTCGAGAGCCACGACGACGCCGCCGTGCGGGCCGCGCTCGATCGCCTGCGCGAGGCCGCGCGCGAGGGCCGGCTCACGATCCAGCACCTGCTGCTGGCATACAACCGGACGATGGCCTATCTCGGGCGCCGCGACGCCGCGGACCGCGAGGAGTACCTCTTCCGGCACGAGCAGCTCGCCGCGCTCCATCCGGACGCGGACGCGATGCTCGACGACCTCGCGGCCCGGCTCGGGCGGACGGGCCTCGGGCGCACCGCGGCCCTGCCGGAGGAGATCCGCAACGAGAAGTTCCGGGAGATCCTCCGGTACGTGAACCAGAACTTCACCCGCGACCTGTCGCTGCAGAGCATCTCGGCGCAGTTCAATTTCAACGCCAACTACCTGAGCCAGCTCTTCAAGAAGACGCTCAGCACGACGTTCACGGACTACGTGACGACGCTGCGGGTCGCGCACGCGAGCGAACTGCTCCTCGCGACGAACCTGTCGGTCAGCGAGGTCGCGGAGCGCGCGGGCTACGATGACTACTTCTACTTCACGCGGGTCTTCAAGAAGGCGACCGGCATGACGGCGAGCGGCTTCAAGGCGAGCCGGCGCGCCGAGGGCGGCGGCGCGGAGGCCCGGGGGACGGCGCCGCCTACCTAACTTCCGTCCATCCGGGGCACTCACGCGCGTGGATACGCGCGCGAGGCGCCGTCCGCTACAATGGAAGCGGATCGGACCCGTTTTCGGAGGTGCACCGCCGATGACCGCGACCCTGACCTTCCTTGGGGACGTGGCCGGACTTTCCGCCGGCCTGCGCGCCATGCGCCGCTTCTACCGCTTCGAAGAGGGCGACGGGGGCCTGCCCGTGCAGGTCGTGCAGCGGCCCGGGCCGCTGTCCGTCGAGCGCGCGGACGGCCGCGCCGCGATCCGCTTCGAGCGCCGCGTGCACTTCTTCCGCGGGCTCGGCCTGCTGCTCGAGCATCTCGGCGACCCGGGCGACGTCCGCCTCGAGGAGACGCCCCGCTTCGACAGCGTCGGCGCGATGGCCGACGTCTCGCAGGGGAATTCCGTCTACCGCGAGGAGACGCTGCG
>CAIXGU010000047.1 GCA_903919045.1 uncultured Eubacteriales bacterium
AAGGGCGACACCGTCCTGGTCCTCTCGGGCAAGGACGCGTCCAAGCGGGGGACGGTCGATCGGGTCATCCGGCCCGACCGCGTCGTCGTCGATGGCATCAACATCGCGAAGAAGCACACCAAGCCGCGCCAGCGGACCAACCAGTCCGACCGTGTGCCGCAGATGCAGCAGGGCGGCATCATCGACGTCGCGCAGCCGCTCCACATGAGCAACGTGATGATCGTGTGCAGCCGCTGCGACCAGCCGACCCGGGTGGGCCATGCGGCCTCCGCCACGGGGAAGTTCGTCCGCGTCTGCAAGAAGTGCGGCGAGCCCATGGAGGTGGCCACCAAGTGAGCAGCCGCCTTCGAGCCCGCTACCACGAAGAGGTCGCGCCCGCGCTCGCGAAGCAGTTCGGCTACGCGAACGTGATGCAGATCCCGCGCCTCGAGAAGATCGTCGTCAACATCGGCCTCGGTGAGGCGCTGCAGAACGCGAAGGCGATCGACGCGGCCACCGGCGATCTCGCGACGATCACCGGCCAGAAGCCGATCGTGACCAAGGCCAAGCGCTCCATCGCGCAGTTCCGCCTCCGCACCGGCAACCCGGTCGGCGCGAAGGTCACCCTGCGCGGCGAGCGGATGTGGGACTTCCTCGAGCGCCTCACGGTGCTCGCGCTGCCCCGCATCCGCGACTTCCGCGGGATCCCCGCGAAGTCGTTCGACGGCCGCGGCAACTACTCGCTCGGGATGCGCGAGCAGCTCGCGTTCCCCGAGATCGATTACGACAAGGTCGACCGTCTCCGCGGGCTGGAGATCAGCATCGTGACGACGGCGAAGACGGACGAGGAGTCGAAGCGCCTGCTCGAGCTCCTCGGCATGCCCTTCGCCGGGTAGGCGCGGGGGAGGTAGGTCGATGGCAAAGAAGTCGATGATCGCGAAGGCGAAGCGGAAGCCGGGCTTCCCGGTCCGCGCGTACCACCGCTGCGCGGTGTGTGGACGCCCTCGCGGCTACATGCGCCGGTTCGGTCTCTGCCGGATCTGCTTCCGCGAGCGCGCCCTCCAGGGCGAGCTCCCGGGCGTGACGAAGTCGAGCTGGTAGGCGACAGATGAACATCTCCGATCCGATCGCGGACATGCTCACGCGCATCCGCAACGCGTCCAGGGCCCGGCACACCGAGGTCCTGGTCCCCGCGTCGCGGACGAAGCGCGAGATCGCCCGCATCCTCGTGGACGAGGGCTTCATCGCCTCCGTCAGCGAGGAGAAGCAGGGCCCGATCCCCATGCTCCGCATCACCCTCAAGTACGTCGACGGCAAGGCGCCGGTCGTCTCCGGGCTCAAGCGCATCAGCAAGCCCGGGCTCCGCGTCTATGCCGGCAAGACCGAGATCCCGCGCGTGCTCGGCGGCCTCGGCATCGTCATCGTGAGCACCAGCCGCGGGATCATGACCGGCCAGCAGGCGCGCCAGGCGCAGCTGGGCGGCGAGATCCTGGCGTACGTCTGGTAGGCGGACCATGTCGCGCATCGGCCGCCTTCCGATCCCCGTCCCCGCTGGCGTCGACGTGACGCTCGACGGGACCACCATCACCGTCAAGGGCCCCAAGGGCACGCTCACCCGGACGCTCACCGACCGCGTGACGGTCGAGCGCGAGGATGGGCGGCTCGTCGTCACGCGTCCCGACGAGGCGAAGACGACGAAGTCCCTCCACGGCCTCACCCGCACGCTCGTGAACAACATGGTCGTGGGCGTGACCACCGGGTTCCGCAAGCCGCTCGAGATCACCGGCGTGGGCTACCGCGCCGCGCTCAACGGCAACAAGCTGCAGCTCAGCCTGGGCTACAGCCACCCGATCGAGATCGACCCGCCGGCCGGCATCAGCTTCGAGGTGGAGAACCCCACGAAGCTCGCCGTCGTCGGCATCGACAAGGAGCTCGTCGGCCAGGTCGCCGCCGAGGTCCGCGCCAAGCGCAAGCCCGAGCCGTACAAGGGCAAGGGCGTGCGGTACGCCGGCGAGGTCATCCGCCGCAAGGCGGGCAAGGCCGGGAAGGTCGGCGGCAAGAAGTGACAGATAGCTGCATGAAGGGAACTCCCCGATGACGCAGGCCGCCAGCCGGAGCGCCGCGCGGCAGAAGCGGCACGAGCGGATCCGCCTCACCCTGGCGGGGACGCCGGCCCGCCCGCGCCTCGCGGTCTTCCGGAGCCTCAACCATATCTATGCGCAGGTGATCGACGACAGCACCGGTCGGACGATCGTCGCCGCCTCCACGCTGGAGAAGGATCTCCGCGCGGGGAAGGGGACGAAGTCCGAGGAGGCCGCGGCCGTCGGGCGCCTCGTTGCCGAGCGGGCCAAGGCCGCCGGCGTCGACAAGGTCGTCTTCGATCGGGCCGGGTTCCAGTACCACGGTCGGGTCAAGTCGCTCGCCGAGGCCGCCCGCGAGGCGGGCCTCGACTTCTGAGCGCGAGGAGCAGACGTGGCACGCATCGACCCCGCCAAGCTCGCGCTCGAGGAGCGCGTCGTCCAGATCAACCGCGTCGCCAAGGTCGTCAAGGGCGGCCGGCGGTTCAGCTTCAGCGCGGTCGTCGTCGTCGGTGACGGC
>CAIXGU010000048.1 GCA_903919045.1 uncultured Eubacteriales bacterium
CTGCGACGCGTCGTCCGTACGCGGCCTCGGCGGATCCGCCGGTCCCGACGCGACGCAGGACGGCGCCCGCGCCCGCATCGAGCTCGCCGCAGGCACATACGCGTTCACCTACAAGGCGACCCGCGACTACACCCTGACCTACTCGATCCGCACCCCGATCGCCGACCTGCTCGCGAACCCGGCCGCGAAGGCCGTCCTGGCCGAGGCGCTTCCCGCCATGTTCGCGCTCGCCGACGAGACCGGCGCCTCCGGGAACGCCGCCTCGCTGCAGGAGACCTTCACCGGACCGCACGCGGGGTTCATCCAGATGCGGTTCGGGGACATCGACCTCGCCGCGATCGAAGAGAAGCTGCGCGCCGTCCCGGTCCCGGTCCGCACGAAGGAGGAGCTGTCCGACCGCGAGGTACGACATGTTCCCGCATCATGAAGCGTCGATCCGCAAAATGGAGGAGCACTTCCGCACGCAGCCCGACGTGATCGCCCTGATCCTCGGCGGCTCCGTCGCACGGGGGACGGCCAGGCCGACGTCGGACATCGACGCGATGGCGATCCTCGACGGAGACTCGATCGAGGACCGTCCGCACCCGCGGCCGCGATCGGAGTCGATCCAGGGCCTCTGCACCTATCCGGAAGGGTACTTCGACATCAAGTACTACACGAAGGGCTTCCTGGAGTCCGCGGCGGACCACGGCAGCGAACCGGCCCGGAACGCGTTCGTGGGCGCCCGGGTGCTCTATGCGAGCGACCCCGACGTCGAACGGCTGGTGCGGCGGATCCCGGTCTATCCGGAGGACCTCCGCCGGGAGAAGATCCATTCCTTCCTGGGCGGCCTGGTGCTCAATGCCTTCTATTTCTGGGAGGAAGCGGAGCGGGAAGGGGACCCCTACCTGATGGCCCGCTCCTCCTCCGACATCGCCCTCTACGGTCTCCGTCTGCTCCTCGCGCACAACCGGATCCTGTTCCCGAGCCACAAGCGCCTGCTCGCCGCGGTCGATTCGGCTCCGAAGAGGCCCGAGGGCATCGTCGAGGCCTGCCGGACGATGCTCCGCGAGCCGACGCGGGAGCACCGGGACGCCTTCGTCCTGCCGATCCTCGGGTTCACGGATTGGGGCTTCGACCTGCGCACGGACTTCGGGCTCGCGCTGACCCGCTTCATCGACGACAACGAGCTCTGGTGGCATCTCGGCCGGCCCAACGTCGCGGAGTGGTAGCATAGGGGGAGGCGGATGCCTTCTTCATGGGCAACCGAGGAGGAACGATGGAACAGCACGGTTTCGGCGCATCCCTGTCGGCGCTTTCCCTCGTCGCCGACGAGACGTCGCGGTCGATCAGCGCGGAGAACCCGAACGGCCAGGCGGGTGGGGGCGGTCGCGAATCCAGTCTGCTCGGCCCCGGCCGGAAGGGAAGACCCTGCATCGATATCCTGAGGGGCTGCACCGCGGAGCTCGCGAGGATCGAAGGTCCCGGCGAGATCCGGCACATCTGGATCACGGTCCCGGACAAGCCCGACGACGAGGAACGCATCCTGCGGAATCTCGTCCTCCGGATGCACTGGGACGACGAGGAGGACCCTTCCGTCGAGGTGCCGCTCGGCGACTTCTTCTGCAACGGATTCGGCGCCGCCTGCCGGGTGGACTCCCTCCCGATCTCCGTGAACCCGACGGGGGGCATGAACGGCTACTTCCCGATGCCCTTCCGGAGGAACGCGCGGATCACGCTGGAGAACCAGCACCCCGCGGACGTCGGGGCGCTGTTCTACCAGATCGACTATGCCCTGCTGCCCTCCCTGCCGGAGAACGCCGCGACCTTCCATGCCCAATGGCACCGGCAGGACCCGACCCGGATCGGAGAGGACTTCGTCCTCCTGGACCATGCGGAGGGGATGGGCCACTACGTCGGCACCTATCTGGCCTATGCCGCCCTGGAAGGCTGCTGGTGGGGCGAAGGCGAAATCAAGTTCTACCTGGACGGAGACCGTGACCTGCCGACGATCTGCGGGACGGGAACCGAGGACTACTTCGGCGGTGCGTGGTGCTTCCTCGAGGAGAACGGCGGCCAGGCCGATGAGGCGACCTACTCGACGGCCTTCCTCGGCCACCCTTATTACCGTCGGCTCGGACCGCCGATTCCCGGGAAGGGCCCTTTGCCCGGTGCCGCCCTGCACGGATTGTACCGCTGGCATATCCCGGACCCCATCCGGTTCAAGAAGGAGCTCCGGGTGACCCTGCAGCAGATCGGACACGATGGGGTGCAGCTGTTCGAGCGAGCGGACGACGTGTCGTCGGTCGCCTACTGGTACCAGACCGAACCCCATGTCCGGTTCCCCGCGCTGCCGGACGCGCAGGCGCGGAAGCCGCGCAGGTAGGCGCGTCCGCTTCGCGCCCGGCTTCGCGCCCGGCCGAACTCGAGCCTACAGCCTCCGCACGCTCTCGCCCGGCTTGAGCCAGGTGCGGACGGCGTGGCGCCACGTCGCCGGCTCCTCGCCGCCGGGGCGCTCGGCCACGGCGATCCGCTCCGTAAGCACGCGCACCGCGAGGACGCCCAGCGCCTCCTTCGGCACGTGCATCGTCGCGAGGCGCGGCGAGACGACGTTCGCGAAGGGCATGTCGTCGAACCCCACGACCGAGACGTCGTGCGGGATGCGGACTCCGGCCTCCTTGAGGGCCCGGATCGCGGAGGTCGCGATGATGTCGTTGTCGGCGAAGAAGGCCGTGGGGAGCGGCGCTCCGGTCGCGAGGAAGCGGGCCATGTCCCGATACGCCCCGTCGCTCGTGGACTCGAGGCGCAGCGATGCTCCTTCGGCGGCGCCTGCGTCCCTGGCCTCGTCCAGCGCCTTGAGGAAGCCGTAGCGTCGCTCACGGAAGTTGTGGATGTCGACGCTCGACCGCAGGTGGCCGATCGAGCGGTGCCCGTTCTCGAGCAGGTGGCGGGTCGCGAGGTACGCGCCCTGGACGTTGTCGATCACGACGGCGTCGAGGGCTTCGGTCTCGAAATCGCTGTCGAGCAGGACGAGCGGGGCGGGGAGGCGGCGGATCGCCGGCAGGTCCTCCTCGAGCGCTTCCGTCGCCAGGAGGAGGGTGCCCGCGCCGCCGCGCGACCGGAGGGCGCGGAGCTGCTCCTCGAGGTCCTGGTTGGAGTACAGGTACGACAGGGCGAGGTCGTACCCGGCTGCGGCGGCCTCGCGGGTGACGCCTTCGATGACGGAGGCGAAGAAGGGCGTGTCGCCGATCACGAGCCCGTGCTTCTTGAAGATCGCGAGCTGGAGGACCGGCTTGCGGACGTCGGCGGCGCGCGGCTCGCGGCGGGCGATGCCGCGGGATTCGGCAGCCGCGAGGATGCGCGCCCGCGTCGCCTCGCTGATGCCCTTGCGGCCGTGAAGAGCGATCGAGACCGCCGATGGGGAGACGCCGAGCTCCTGCGCCAGTTCCTTGGATGAGAGGGCCATGCGCTTCCTCCGTCCGGGCGCCGCGATCGGGAAAGCCGAGCGGCATCCTGCTGGGGTCAGTATACTAAATTAGTCACTCAATTAGCAAGGGGTTGTCTGTGGGTCGTGAGATTTCACGGTGCCTGCAGATGCGCCATATATGAGCATGTATCGCCATCTGACACGGCCTTGATTCTCCGCGGCCAGCGTTATATAATTTAGCACAAAGCGCCGCCTTCCACAACCGATGAGGAGGAACCCATGCGCCAGTACGAGACCTTCGAGCTGACCTACCGGGGCCCCGCGCCGACGGGCTCGCACGTGACCGTCGACCTGGCCGCCGTCTTCGAGCGGGAGGGGGCGCGGGTCGAGGCGAAAGGGTTCTACGCCGGGAACGGGACGTACAAGGTGCGTTTCCTGCCGGACGCACCCGGCGCTTGGGTCTACAGGGTGCGCGGCATTGTCGAGGACGCCGGCGCGCTGCAGTGCGAGCCCGCCGCGCCGGGCCGGCATGGCCTCGTGAAGGCCGAAGGGATGCATTTCGTCCGCCAGGACGGCGCCCGGTACCAGCCCTTCGGCACGACGATCTACGCGCTCGTGCACCAGGAGAAGGCGCTCGTCGACCGCACGATGCGCACGCTTGCGGCCGCGCCGTTCAACAAGGTCCGGATGTGCGTCTTCCCGAAGGACTACGACTACAACAAGAACGAGCCGCAGTGCTTCGCGTTCGCGAAGACGGACGGCGGGTGGGACGTCGACCGTCCCGACCCGGCCTACTGGGAGATGCTCGAGGGGCGGCTGCGCGAGCTCGACGCGCTCGGCATCGAGGCCGACCTGATCCTGTTCCACCCGTACGACCGCTGGGGCTTCGCGAAGCTGACGAAGGAGCAGGGCCTGCGCTACCTCGATTATGCCGTGCGGCGGCTCGCCGCCTTCCCGAACGTCTGGTGGAGCCTCGCGAACGAATACGAGCTCGTACGCGCCTTCACGCCCGACTTCTGGACGGACTTCGCGACCTTCCTCGGCACCGCGAGCCCTCACCCGCACCTCCTCAGCAACCACCAGATCATCACCGCCTGGGACTTCTCGCATCCGTACTGCACGCACTGCTGCCTGCAATCGAGGAAGATCGACGAGGCGACGGCCTACGCCAAGCGCTACGGCAAGCCCGTGATCTACGACGAGATGTGCTACGAAGGCGAGCTCGTCCACGACTGGGGGAACCTGTCGGGCGCCGAGATGACCGACCGGTTCTGGAAGGTCTGCCTGCAGGGCGCCTTCGCGACGCACGGCGAGACGTTCCTCAATCCGGAGGAGGTCGTCTTCTGGAGCAAGGGCGGCGACCTCGTCGGCGAGAGCCCGGCGCGCATCGGGTTCCTGCGGACGCTCCTCGCGTCGCTACCCGGGCCGCTCGACCCGCAGCTATCGCAGCTCGAGGAGCACGGGGACCCGTACGCGTTCGTCCAGTCGATGAAGGACAAGGTCGTGCCCGGGTTCACGGACGGTCCGTTCTTCCAGATGCTGATCACCTTCACGCCGAAGGAGCTCGAGGGCCTGCTCGGCCTCATGAAGCGCTATGCGGCCCGCATCGGCGACGCGGCGTTCCTGCAGTATTTCGGACGCACGACGCCGTACGTCGCGGTGTTCGAGCTGCCGGAGGGCGCGACGTATACGATCGAGGTCGTCGATGCCTGGAACATGACCCGCACGGTCGTCCGCACGGACGCGGCCGGCAAGGTCGAGGTCCCGCTGCCGCGGCGCGAGATGATGGCCGCGCTCGCGGTCCGGAACGCGTAGGAGGCACCCCATGGCACCCGCCCCCACCCCCGCTCGCAACCCCGCCGCTCCCCTCGACCTCGACCGCGTCGCCGCGCTGCGGCGGGCGGACCTGCTGACGATGATCCACCTCGCGAAGAGCGGGCACGTCGGCGGCTCGCTGTCGAGCGTGGACATCCTCACGGCCCTCTACTACGACGTGCTCGACGTCCGGCCGGACGAGCCGCGCTGGCCCGGCCGCGACCGGTTCGTGCTCAGCAAGGGGCACTCCGTCGAGGGGCTGCTGTGCATCCTCGCGGATCGCGGGTTCTTCCCGCGCGCCGAGCTCGCGACGTACTGCCGGTACGGGTCGCGACTGATCGGGCACCCGTCGGTCAAGGTCCCCGGCATCGAGCTGTGCACCGGCGCGCTCGGGCACGGGCTGCCGGCGGGCGTCGGGATGGCCCTCGGAGCCAAGCGGACCGGCCAGACCTGGCGCACGTACGTCCTCATGGGCGACGGCGAGCAGGCGGAGGGCAGCGTCTGGGAGGCGGCGATGGCGGCCGCGGCGCACAAGCTCGACAACCTCGTCGGGATCCTCGACCGCAACCGGCTGCAGATCAGCGGCCCGACCGAGCAGGTGATGCCCCTCGAGAACCTCGCGGACAAGTGGCGCGCGTTCGGCTGGGAGGTCGTCCGCGTGAACGGGCACGACATTCCCGCCCTGATCGCGGCGCTGCGCGGCGCGCCGTGCCGCCCGGGCGCTCCGACACTGGTGCTCGCGGACACGACGAAGGGCCGCGGGGTGAAGCTCATGGAGAACGCCGTGAAGTGGCACCACGGGGTGCCGTCGAAGGAGCAGTTGGCCGAGGCGCTCGCCGACCTCGGCGTCGGGGAGGTGTCGTTCTGATGGGCGCGCCGTGCCGCCAGGCCTATTCCGAGACCTTGTTGGCCATCGCCAGGCAGGACCCGACGGTCTTCGTCGTCTGCTCCGACTCGTCCGGGTCCGCGATGCTCGGCGACTTCGCCGCGCAGCTGCCGGGCCAGTTCGTCGAGGCGGGCATCGCCGAGCAGGACGCCGTCGGCATCGGCGCGGGCCTCGCGAACGCGGGGCTCAAGCCCTTCGTGACCGGCCCCGCCTGCTTCTACTCGATGCGCAGCGCCGAGCAGGTCAAGGTCGACGTCGCCTACTCGCACTCGAACGTGAAGGTGGTCGGCATCTCGGGCGGCGTCAGCTACGGCGCGCTCGGCACGTCGCACCATTCGCTGCAGGACATCGCGACGATGTGCGCGATCCCGGACCTGGCCGTCGTGCTGCCGGCCGACGCGTGGCAGACCGCGCGGATGACCGAGTCGCTCGTCGCCTACGACGGGCCGGTGTACGTGCGGATGGGCCGCAACGCCGTGCCCGACGTGTACGGCCCCGGCGGCGTCTCCGGGCGCACCGACCCGTTCGTGCTCGGGAAGGCGAACCTCCTGCTCGAAGGCGACGACGTGCTCGTCGTCTCCGCGGGCGAGGCCCTGCACGCAGCCTACGTGGGCGCGACGCTCCTGCGGGAACGCGGGATCTCCGCGGCCGTCCTCGACCTGGCCTCGATCATGCCCTTGGACGAGGGGGCCGTCCTCGCCGCCGCCGCGCGCGTCCGCGCCGTCGTCACGGTCGAGGAGCACAGCGTCCACGGCGGCATCGGGTCGCTCGTGGCCTCGCTCCTCGCCGAGCGCGCGCCGCGCCGCATGCGCCGCATCGCCTTCCCGCGCGAGAACCTCGTGACGGGCACGGGCGCCGAAGTGTTCGTCCACTACGGCCTCACGCCGGAGAACGTCGCCGCCCAGGGCGAGGCGCTGCTCCGCGAAGTCGACGCTGCGGGCGGCGCCGGAGCGGGCGCACGATGAGCTGGATCCTCGCCCTCGATCAGAGCACGTCGGGTACGAAGGCCGTCCTGCTGCACGAGGACGGGGCGATGATGCACGTCGACGCCCTGCCGCACGCGCAGGCCTATCCGCAGCCCGGCTGGGTCGAGGCGGACATGGAGGCCGTCTGGGGCAACGTCGTCGCGCTGCTGCGGCGGCTCCCGGAGAAGGCCGGCGTCCCCTGGGGGGAGATCCGGTGCCTATCGATCTCGAACCAGCGCGAAACGACCGTCGCCTGGCGACGCGACACGGGCGCGCCCGTCGCGCCGGCGCTGTCCTGGCAGGATCTGCGCGGGGAGGGGCTCTGCGCCGGAATCGCGGCGCGCCCCGGAGTCCGCGCGCTCGTGCGGGACCGCACCGGGCTCGATCTCTCCGCCTACTACTCGGCCGCGAAGGCGGCCTGGCTGCTCGCGAACGCCCCCGACGCCCGCGC
>CAIXGU010000049.1 GCA_903919045.1 uncultured Eubacteriales bacterium
CGCGCAGCGCCTCGGGCGTCTCCCCGGCGCGCAGGCGTCGCCCGAGCGCGGCGAAGCGCTCCGCGAGCGCGGCGTCGGGGAGCGCGGCGCAGGCGGGCTCCTCGGCCGCGATCGCGGCCACGGCCGGCGCGTAGACCGAGACGTCGAAGAGGACGTGGGGGTGCAGGCGCCGCTCGCGGAACGAGGGCCGCCCGGCGCGCGTCATCCCGGGGCCTTCGCCTTCCCCTGGGCCGCGACGCGGTCCATCGCCGCCTTCACGCGGTCGGGGTCGCCGAGGTACGCGTGCCCGAGGACGCGCATCGACGCGTCGAACTCGTAGACGAGCGGGATGCCCGTCGGGATGTCGAGCGAGACGACCTGCTCCTCCGTGAGCCCGTCGAGGTGCTTCACGAGCGCGCGCAGGCTGTTGCCGTGCGCGGCGACGAGGACGCGCCGGCCGGCGGCCGCACGCGGGAGGATCTCCGCGTTCCAGTACGGGAGGACGCGGTCCACGGTCTGCGCGAGGCTCTCGGCGAGCGGCAGGAGGGCCGGGTCGACCTCGCGGTAGGCGGGGTCGCGGGCGGGGTTGCGGGGGTCCGCGGGGTCGAGCGCCGGGGGCGGCGTCGCGTAGCTGCGGCGCCAGGCCTTGACCTGCGCCTCGCCGTAGCGCGCGGCGGTCTCGCCCTTGTCGAGCCCCTGCAGCGCGCCGTAGTGCCGCTCGTTGAGGCGCCACGACTTCTCGACCGGGAGCCACAGGCGGTCCAGCCCGTCGAGCACGAGGTCGAGCGTGCGGATGGCCCGCTTCAGGTGCGACGTGAACGCGACGTCGAAGTCGAATCCTCCCTCCCGCAGCAGGCGGGCGGCTTCCCGGGCCTCCTCGGCCCCCTTCGGCGAGAGGTCGACGTCGGTCCAGCCCGTGAACCGGTTCTCGCGGTTCCACGCGGATTCCCCGTGGCGGAGCAGCACGACCTTCATGCGCCTCCTTCCCCGGGGTCACCCGCCCCGGAAATACGCGACGACCCCCGCGGCGACGCCCTTCGCGATGTTCGCCTGCCCGGCGTCGGAGAGCAGGACCGCGCGGTCGGACGCGTTGGAGACGAAGCCCATCTCGACCAGCACGCCGACCAGGTTCATCTCGCGCAGCACGGCGAGGTTCTGGTCGATCAGCGGCTGGACGAAGCCGTCGGAGACGAGGCGCGGCTCGCTCGCGGCGATCCCGTCGTACAGCGCCTGCCCGAAGCGGACGCGGTTCTCGTCGTCGTAGAAGGAGTAGGTCGGGTTGCCGCCGGTCGAACGCTCGGTCCGGTAGACCTTCTTCGTGTCGAGGTAGAGGACCGACAGGCCCTGGGCCTTCGGGGAGTCGTTGGCGTTGCAGTGCAGGGCCACGAACACGATGTCGGCGTGCTGCCGGTCGATGTCGAACATCGTGCGCACATCGGGGATCACGCCGTAGTTCTTGAAGACGCCGAGCCCTTTCCCGTTCAGGTAGTCGCTGTTGACGTCGATGCAGGGCTGGACGAGCGCGGAGAGGCGCCTCGTCTCGGTCGCATCGGGCCAGGCGCGCGAGCCCATCGCCTCGAGGTACGCGGCGTGGCGCGCGAGGACGGCCTGGTGCGTGAGGCCGATGCGCTTGTAGAGCGAGACCCAGCTGTCGTCGGCACGGGTCATCACGACCTCCGCGCCGAGCGCGACGAGGGCGTCCCGGGCGCGCAGGGCCACGTCGAGGGCGACCGTCTTCTCGACGATCTCCGCCTTGTTCGAGACGGGGTACACGGCGCCTCCGTCCTGGCCGCCGTGGCCGGGGTCGAGGACCACGACGATCCCTTCGAGGGGGAGCGTCCCGGTCGCGCGGGAGGCGAGTTCCGCCGGGTCGACGACGTAGCCGGGCGCGTAGGCGTAGTCCTTCGGCCAGACGCGGTAGCCGCCCGCCGCGATCGAGACCTGGGGCGCGAGCGTCGGCTGCGGGGGGCGGGGCGAGACGGTGGGGCTCGCGGTGGGCGCGGACGGCGTGGCGGTCCCGGGGACCCGCGTCGCCTTCGGGGAGGCGGTCGGCGTCGTCCCGGCGGGGCGCGCGTAGGCGCCGAGGGCCGCGGGCAGGACGCCCGCGAGGAGGACGGCGGCGAGGACGGCCGCGGCGGCGGCGGCGGTGCGGCGGGGAATCACGAGGCGGAGCTTCGGGGTCGGCCGGCGCGCAGGACGGCGCACCCGGGCGCCGTCGGCGGGGCGGGAAGCGGGCGCCGCGGGCGGCGGGTCGGAACGGCCCGGGAGGACCCCGGGACCTTGCGCCTTCTTCATGCGGCCATCATATATTACCGACGCGCACCTCGTCCAGACAGCGGCGGGCCTGCTCCGCGAGCCGGAACAGGGTCTCCGGGGGCGTCGGCCGGCGCTCCGCGTCGAAGCGGCGAGGGAAGCTGCGGGAGAGGTGCAGCGGGATGCCGCGGCCCAGGTCCGCGAGCCAGCGCGCCACCCCGAGGACCGAGGCGTCGTCGTCGTTCTCGCCGTCGAGGACGAGGTAGGTGACCTCGACGTGCACGCCGTGCCGGACGGCCGACTCGACGTTGCGCATCACCGCGGCGAGAGCGCCGGGGGCCGCGCAGCCGGCGTGCGTCGGCTCCCCGGCCCGCTCCTGGCCGCAGGGCGGCGGCGCGCCGCACATCGAGCGGTAGTAGTCCTCGGAGAAGGCCTTCACGTCGAGGTTCGCCGCGTCCATCAGCGGCAGCAGGGCGTCGAACGGCTCCGGGCAGAGATAGCCGTTGGAGACGAGGACGTTCTTCAGCCCCTCCTGCCGGATGAGCCGCGCGCAGTCGCGGACGAATTCGTAGGAGACGAGCGGCTCGCTGTAGGTGTACGCGAGGCCGAGGTTCCGGCGCGGGACGAGCGAGCGGGCCATCTCCGCGAGCGCTTCCGGCGTGGCCGCGCGGGCCGCCTCCGGCTCCTCGGCCGGGAAGTCGCGCGAGATCGACGCGTTCTGGCAGAAGGCGCAGTCGAGGTTGCAGCCGTACGTCCCGATCGACAGCACCGTCGATCCGGGGTGCCAGCAGGAGATCGGCTTCTTCTCGATCGGGTCGAGGGCGAGCGACGCGATGCGCCCGTAGTGCAGCGGAACGACGCGGCCGTCCCGGACGCCCCGCGCGCGGCAGAATCCCGTCCCGCCCTCGGGGATCCGGCAGCGCCGCGGGCACAGCGGGCACTCGTGCAGGTTCATGCGAACCGCCTCGAGGAGAACCGCTCGATCGCGTAGTCCTCGTCGGGGCCGATGCCGGCCTTGCGGAGGGCGATCGACAGCTGCTCGGCGACCGAGCCGACGCCCTCGAGGTCCGGCAGCAGCAGCCCGCTCCGGAAGCCCTTCCGCACGATCACGCCGTACCGGACGGCATCGAGCTCCGCCGGCGACGCGACCGGCTCGGGCGCCCCCATCACGTCGACCGTCATCGAGAGCCCGTCGAGCTCCTCCGCCCGCACGGCGGGGAAGCGCGGGTCGCGCAGGGCCGCGCTCTCGGCGTTGGCGGCGATCTCGCGGGCGAGGTCCTCCTTCTGCGGGAACACGGTGCCGATGCAGCCGCGCAGCGACCCGTCGGGCGAGTGCAGGCTCACGAAGCAGCCGGCGGGCCGCCCGAGCAGCGCGCGCTGCTCCGCCGCGTCCGCCGCTCGCGTCCGCTCCTCCGCGGCGCGGGCCGCCTCCAGCGCCTCGCCGGGCGCGATGCGCTTCCCTCCGCGGATGCGCCGTTCCAGGGCGGCCCGCGCGAGAGCGACCAGCGGCCCCTCCTTCTCCCGCCGCGCGCGCCCGGCCTCCGCTTCGTCCGCCTCGATCGCAGGCAGGCGCGACGGCGCCTCCCCGACGTCCTCGAGGCACGCGATGCAGTAGCCGACGCCGAACGGACCCTCGTGCGACAGGACCTCGCCGCGCAGCGCCCGCCCGTCGAGGGCGCCGAACAGGAACACGACCGAGCGCAGCCCGCATTCCCCGGCCGCCTCGCGCTGGCGCCCGGTCAGCCGCAGCAGCGGCGCGGGATCGGCGCGCCGGAACGCCTCGTCGACGAGGGCGTCGAACCGCGGCCCTTCCGGGTCGAACCCGTAGGGACCTTCGGTCTTCAGGCAGTGGGACAGGTCGCCGCTCGCGATCGCGGCGACGCGGACGGCGCGGCCGTCCTGGTCGGGGAGGCGCGCGACGGCGCGCTGCGCCGCCTGGCCGTAGCGATAATGGGAGGCGAGGTCGAAGCCTGAGATCGACAGCCGCACGAGCGCGGGGCGCGGTCCGTCGCCGCAGGCCTCGGCGAGGAAGCGCAGCGGGACGACGGCGCCGTGGTCGAGGACGCCGGCGTCGCGCGCCTCGCGGGACCCGAGGGGCGGTCCGGCGGGAAGGGCGTCGCGGCCGGCTTCCTGGGCGAGGAGCTCCGCGAGCGCCGCATGCCCGGCGAAGCGCAGCGAGGGCGAACGGTCGCCGAACGACCGGAGGTCGCCTGCGAGCTCCGCGGGCGCGTCGATGCGGAAATAGTCGCCGTAGGCGGGGGCGTGGGGGGTCATCAGGAGGAGGACGTCGGGCTGCCGGGCGGCGATTCCGCGGGCCGCGCGGCGCATCGCGTCGAGCGTGGGCCGGGCCTCCTCCTCCCTGCCCTTCCCGACCCCCGGCACGATCACCGGCGGATGCGGGAACAGGTACGAAGCCACGATCCTTCCCATGGACGCCACCTCCCGTCGAAGGCCGGCCCGGAGCCGACGCTCCGGTTCCATTCTACGCTCCGCTCCGCCGGTTTGCACCCGCGCGCCGGAAGGGCTATCCTCGATGTGCCGGGTGCCGGCGGGAGGTGGACCGATGGGGGTCGTGCGGATCCAGGAAGGGCGGCTGCGCCGCATCGCCGAGGGACACCCCTGGGTGTACCGCACCGAGATCGCGGCCGTCGAGGGCGCTCCGGCCGACGGGGCGCTCGTCGAGGTGCGCGGTCCGCGCGGGAACCTGCTGGGGACCGGCGTCTACAATTCCGCTTCCATGATCTCCGTCCGCCTGCTCGTCCACGGCGGCGGAGCCGTCGACGACGCGCTCGTCGAGGCGCGCGTGCGCCGCGCCGTCGCCTACCGCGCCTATTTCGACGACCCCGGCTGCGACAGCCGGCGGCTGATCTTCGGAGAGGCCGACCTCCTCCCCGGCGTGATCGCCGACCGGTTCGCCGACGTCGTCGTGCTGCAGGTCCTTTCGCTCGGCATGGAGCGCTGGACCGACCTCATCGTGCGCACCCTCGTCGACGCGGCGGAGCCGCGCACCGTGCTGCTGCGCAACGACGAGCCGATCCGCCTGAAGGAGGGCCTGCCGCTCTACCGCCGCACCGCGTACGGGCCGGAGCCCGGCGAGACGACGATCCTCGAGAACGGCCTGCGCTTCGGGGTCGACCCGACGGGCGGCCAGAAGACCGGCTTCTACCTCGACCAGCGCGAGAACCATGCGTTCCTCCGGCGCTTCGCCGCGGGCCGGCGCGTGCTGGACTGCTTCTGCTACGCCGGGGGCTTCGCGCTCAACGCGGCCGCGGCCGGGGCGCGCGAGGTCCTGGGCATCGACGTCTCGGAGGACGCCGTCGCCCGGGCGCGGGCGAACGCGGCCTTGAACGGCCTCGCGGACCGCACGGCGTTCGAGGCCGCGAACGCGTTCGACCGCCTGCGCGAGCTCGGCCGGGCGAAGGAGCGGTACGACGTCGTCGTGCTCGACCCGCCCGCCTTCACGAAGAGCCATTCCGGAAAGGACGCCGCCGTGCGCGGCTACAAGGAGATCAACCTCAGCGGCATGCGGCTGCTGCCCGCGGGCGGCATCCTCGCGACGCACTCGTGCTCGTACCACATGGCCGAGGACCTGTTCGTCGAGACGGTGCTCTCGGCCGCACGCGACCTCGGCCGCTCGGTCCGGATCGTCGCGCTTCGCCCGCAGGCGCCCGACCACCCCGTGCTCGCAGGCTACCCGGAGTCGAAGTACCTGAAGAGCCTCTGGCTGGAGATGCTGGATTGAGTCCAGCGCAGGATGGCGCTCACGCACCGCGCGGCGGAGGTCCGCCCCGGCCTGGCCGGTCCCGGCCGCCGCCGCTGCTCCTCGCCTTCTTCGGCTTCGCGGCCGCGGTCCTCGTCGCGACGCTCCTCCGCATCCCGGCCGGACGGCCGCTGGCCGGGGCGGTCGCCGCGGATCCGCGCCCGACGGCCAGCGTCGCCGGCGTCCTGGACGGCAGCTGGCAGGCGGGCATGGACGCGTGGTTCCGCCAGCGATACCCTCTCCGGAACGAGGCGATCCGAACTTACGGCCAGCTCAAGTACAGCCTCCTCGGGAAATCCGCCAACGACACCCTCGTCCTCGTCGGCGGCAGCATCGTGGAGGTCGCCTACATCCGGGCTTCGCTGAATCTCGACTCCGTCGCCCCCGACCCGTCCCTCGCCGAACGGATCGACCGGTACGCGGCGGGGGTCCGCGCGATCCAGGATGGCGTCGAGGCGTCGGGGAAGCGCTTCCTCTACCTCCTTTCGCCCTCGAAGGACATTCTCTTCGACGGCGACCTGCCGGCCCGCTACGCCCTCAACGACAACACCGGCGTCAACCCCAACAACGCGACCCTGCTGGTCGCGGCCTTCCAGCGGCTCGGCGTCCACTTCCGCGACGCGCGCGACGACGTCGACGCGATCCTCCGCGCGGGCGCGTTCCGGCCGTACTCGACGACGGGCACCCACTGGAACTACTATGCCGCGGCGGTGACCGCGCAGGGCCTGGTCGCGGACCTGGACCGAATCTACGGGATCCGGATGCCGATCCCGGAGATCCTCCGGGTGGAGCGCACGTCGCGGCCCGCTCCCGTCGACACCGACGTGCTCGCCCTCCTGAACCTCTGGGCCGGCCGCCTCGACGCGGTCTACTACGACGTCGCCGTCGGCTGCACGCTGCCGGACGGCTACGCCGCGCCGCGCATGATGTACTTCGGGACCAGCTGCCAGTGGGAACTCCTCCCCGCGCTCGAAGCGGACGGCGCAATCGCGGGCAACGACGTCTTCCAGTACTTCAACCGCCGGGACGGCACCGGGGAGTACATTCCCCTCGCAAGCGGCGTGCGGAGCATCGAATTCCGTGCCTTGCTCGCGGACAACGACCTGTTCCTCCTCGAGAGCGTCTCCTCGGTTCTGCCGGCGAACCACGAGGCGTTCGTCGCGGCCTGGGCCGACGCGCTTTCCGGCACGGTGCGGGACAACGGCCTGGACCGCGCCGACGGCGACATTGCGATCGAGGCGTCGGACCCCGCCGGCCGGACCGCCGCGCCGGGCGCCGTCCTCGAGATCCCGGTGCGGCTCTCCAACGGCGCCTCGAACGTCCGCCTCACCTCCTCGGGGGAGCATCCGTTCTCGCTGTCCTACCACCTCCTCGATGCCGCAGGCGAGGAGATCCTGCACGACGGCATCCGTTCGGCCGTCCCCGACGTGGGGCCCTCCTCCACGGCGGACGCGGTCCTCCGCGCCGTCGCACCGGCGGAGCCCGGACGCTACACGCTGCAGCTCACCTTCGTCGTGGAAGGCCGCTTCTGGGGAGAGGAGCTCTTCCCCTCGCTGCCGGTCGCGATCCCCCTGACCGTGGAATAGGGGGCGCGCATGCTGTTCGTATCGCCGGTCTTCCTCTTCCTATTCCTTCCGGCCGTGTTCCTGATCCACGCGCTCCTCCCCATGCGCATCCGGAATGCCTTCCTCGCGCTCGCCTCGTTCGCGTTCTACGCCTGGGGCGGGCTCGCCTACGCCTTCCTGATCCTCGTGTCCGTCCTCGTGAACTATGCGCTCGGCCGCCTGCTCGGCGTCGTCCGGAACCCGAAGGCGCGGAAGGCCTGGCTCGTCCTCGCCGTCGTCTACAATCTCGGGATCCTCGGCTTCTTCAAGTACTTCACCTTCGCCGCCGGCATCGTCGCCTCCGCCGTGCGGACCTTTGACCCGGGCTTCATGCTGCAGCCGCCGCTCATCCCGCTCCCGATCGGCATCTCCTTCTTCACTTTCATGATCCTGTCCTACGCGGTCGACATCTACCGCGGCCACGTCAAGGACCAGCGCAATTTCACGGACCTCGCGCTCTACATCCTCCTTTTCCCTCATCTGATCGCGGGGCCGATCGTCCGCTACGCCGACATCCAGGACCGCATCGCGGAACGCCGCATCACGGCGGCCGGCGTCGCGGCGGGCGTCGAGCGGTTCCTGCTCGGGTTCGCGAAGAAGCTGATCGTCGCGGACGCGATGGCCCGGATCGCCGGCTTCTTCTTCGACTCCCCGGTGAACCTGAGCACGCCGGGCGCCTGGCTCGGCGCGCTGGCCTACGCCCTCCAGATCTATTTCGACTTCTCCGCCTACTCCGACATGGCGATCGGGCTCGCGAAGATGTTCGGCTTCGACTTCCGCGAGAACTTCGACCACCCCTACGCCGCGGCGTCCGTCCAGGAGTTCTGGCGGCGATGGCACATCTCCCTGTCGTCGTGGTTCCGGGACTATCTTTACATTCCGCTCGGCGGGAACCGGAAGGGCGCCGCGCGCACATACCTGAACCTGCTCGTCGTCTTCTTCGCGACGGGCCTGTGGCACGGCGCGAGCTGGAACTTCGTCCTCTGGGGCCTGTTCCACGGCGCGTTCCTGATCCTCGAGCGGGCGGGGCTCTCGAACCTCCTGAGGCGCCTCCCGCGGGCCGTCGGGCATGTCTACACGCTCTTCGCCGTCGTGGTCGGCTGGGTCCTGTTCCGCACGAAGGACCTGCCGGCGGCCGGAACGTACCTGAAGGCGATGTTCGTCCCGACCTTCGCGCACGCCAGCCGGGCGCTGCTCGTCCTCGACGGAGAGGCGTTCCTGCTGCTCGCGGCCGGCATCCTCTTCAGCCTGCCCCTCCGGAAGGCCGTGCAGGAGGCCGCCGCGCGGCGAGGCCCGACCCTCGCCCTATACAGGGCGGGCGTGTTCGCGCTGTTCCTGGTCGCGGTGCTCTACATGACGGGCTCGAAGTTCAACCCGTTCATCTATTTCGTGTTCTGAAGAGGGAGCGCCTAGGGCGGCGTCATGTGACTCCGCCGCGCATTTCCGCCCTAGGGCTAGCCCTCGTAGGCCTCCTGGAACACGGCGAGGACGGCCGCCTTGGACGGCACGCCCTCGTGGCGCTTCACGCCGTCGACGTAGAACGTCGGTACGTAGTAGTAGTCGTACTTCATCGCCCGGGCCCGGTCCTTGCCCTCGTCGACGTGCTCGACCTCGACCGCGGCGTATTCGGGGTGCTCGGCGAAGACCTCCTGCATGAGGCGCCGGGCCTCGCGGCAATGGGGGCAGTAGGCGAGCTCGAACATCAGGACCTTCTTCATGGAGCGGCCTCCTAGCGGCGACGGCGGTGGACGTGGTAGCCCTTCTTCTTGTAGGCGAACGGGCGGGTCGACGGCGGCTGGGCCTTCTCGACCGCGGTGCTGGCGTTGATGTCGTCGAGCGTGCGCTTCGGGGCCTTCTTCGCCTCCTCGCCGTACGTCGCCTCGAGCAGCTTCGCGAGCGCCGCGGCGACCTCGACGGAGGTGTAGTCCTCGCCCATCAGGGTCTCGACGATCCGCAGCCCGTCCTCCAGCTGCCCCTCGCGGAGCGCGGCGCGCACCGCGTCGAGCGTCTTCGAGGAGGTCCGCTCCTCGAGCTCGTCTCCGAACGGGATCAGCTTCAGCTCGATCGTGGTGTTGATGTACCGCATGATGTCCCGCAGCGCGAGGATCTCGGGGCGGCCGACGACGAAGGTGAACGAGCGGCCTACCTTGCCCATGCGGCCCGTGCGGCCGATGCGGTGGACGTAGTACTCCTCGTCCTGCGGCACGTCGTAGTTGAACACGGCGTCGATGTCGTCGACGTCGAGCCCGCGCGCGGCCACGTCGGTCGCGACGAGCACGTCGATGCGGCGGTTGCGGAATCGGTCCATCACGCGGTCGCGCAGGGCCTGGCGCATGTCGCCGTGCAGCCCCTCGGCGGCGTAGCCGTTCGCGACGAGGTGCGCGACGAGGTCGTCGACCATCCGCTTGGTATTGCAGAACACCAGCGACAGGTCGGGGTCGAACTGGTCGAGCAGGCGGCAGAGGGCCTCGGGCTTGCGGCCCGGGCGCACCTCGTAGTAGGTCTGCTCGATGCTCGGGACGGTGAGCTGCTGGTGGACGACCTTCACGAGCTCGGGGTCCTTCTGGTACTGCGTCGTGAGGGCGAGGATCTCGCGGGACATCGTCGCGGAGAACAGGATCGTCTGCCGCTCGGCCGGGCACTGGCGGAGGATCGTCTCGATGTCCTCCCGGAACCCGATGTTGAGCATCTCGTCGGCCTCGTCGAGGACCATGATCCGCAGCGCATCGAGCCTGATCGTGCCGCGGCGCATGTGGTCCATCACGCGGCCCGGCGTGCCGACCACGATCTGCGCGCCCGCCTGGAGCCCGCGGAACTGCTTGTCGATCGGCTGCCCGCCGTAGACCGGCAGGATCCGGATGCCGTGCTTATGCGCGGCGAACTTGCGCATCTCCTCGCTGGCCTGGACCGCGAGCTCGCGCGTCGGGCACAGCACCATCACCTGGATGCGGCGGCTCTCCGGGTCGACCTTCTCGATCGCGGGGAGGCCGAACGCGGCCGTCTTTCCGGTGCCGGTCTGGGAGTGCCCGATCACGTCGCGCCCGGCGAGGATCAGGGGGATCGCGGCCGTCTGGATCGCGGTCGCCTCCTCGAAGCCCATCTCGTCGACGGCGCGCAGCGCCTCCGGCGACAGTCCCAGATCGCTGAATCTCCCGTGTTCCATGGTCCGTGCTTCCTGCTTTCTTCCCGGCTCTCCGCCGTCCTTCTTCGCATCGCCTATCGTATCACAGGAGGGGGTCGCGTGCTGTCGCCCCGCCGTCCCGTCCGCCGCCGGCGCCGCCTTCCTGCGCGCACCCGCGGGGCCGCGCCTGTGCGGACATACACAGCAACCGATTTCCGTCCCGGAAAGTCCATGCAAATGCCTTCAAAGCGTGCATGCCGCATGCCGGCCGTGCATGGTATCATGGCGCTGGTGCCCGGATGGTAACTCTCGTAACGGGTTTCATCCGCACTAGACCGGGACCCCGCCGGACCCCCAGCGGCCGGACGGACCCGCAGACGCCTGCCGCCGGTCCCGGACGGACCGCCGGCGCAGACCGAGGGGAGGAGTTCGCTTGTCGTCCACCGCCACCACCCAGACCCGGTTCGAGGAGCTGGACCGGTACATCGACGCGCTTCCGGACAGGAAGGGCGCGCTGATCCAGGTCCTCCACGTCGCGCAGGACCTGTTCGGGTACCTCCCGCAGGACGTCCAGATGCACGTGGCCCGCCGCCTGAACATCCCCGCGGCGAAGGTCTTCGGCGTCGTCACGTTCTACTCCTTCTTCAACACCGAGCCCCGCGGCCAGTTCACGATCAGCGTCTGCCTCGGCACCGCCTGCTTCGTGCGCGGCTCCGAGGACGTGCTCAAGGAATTCGAGAAGCAGCTCCGGATCGGACGCGACCAGACGACGGCCGACAACCTGATCACGCTGACCACGATCCGCTGCGTCGGCGCCTGCGGCCTCGCGCCGGTCGTCATGGTGAACGACCGCGTCTACGGCCGCGTCTCGGCGAAGGACGTCGCGTCGATCATCGACGACTGCATGGCGCAGGGGGGCAAGTGACATGGCGAAGCTGAAGTCCCTGGAGGAGCTCGCGAAGCTGCGCGAGGACATGCGGACCCGCACCGAGATGCGCGTCACGGGCACGAACCCCGACCGCGTCGTGCTGTCCGTCGGGATGGCCACCTGCGGCATCGCCGCCGGCGCCCGCGACACCATGAAGGCCCTGGCCGAGGAGCTCGCCGCGCACGGCATCGAGAACGTGTCCGTCGTCGCGACCGGCTGCCTCGGGTACTGCTACGCCGAACCCGTCGTCGAGGTCCGGTTCCCCGACAAGGGGCCGATCCTGTACGGCGACGTCGACGCGAAGCGCGCGAAGGAGATCGTGGACCAGCATCTCGTGAAGGGCATCCTGCTCGACCACGCGATCATCGGGAAGGGGGCCGGGCGCAGATGAACCGCTACCGCATGCATCTGATGGTCTGCGGCGGGACGGGCTGCCGCTCGTCGCACAGCGTCCAGATCGTCGAGGCGCTGAACCAGGAGCTCAAGAGGGCCGGGATGGACCAGGAGGTCCAGGTCGTCACGACCGGCTGCTTCGGCTTCTGCGAGAAGGGTCCGATCGTCAAGGTCTATCCCGACAACGTCTTCTACATCGAGGTCAAGCCGACCGACGCCGCCGAGCTCGTCGCGGAGCACGTCGTGAAGGGCCGCACCGTCCAGCGCCTGGTCTACAAGGACCCGGCCGGGGGCCAGCGCATCGCCGCCTCCACGGACATGCCGTTCTACGGACAGCAGATCCGCATCGCGCTCCGCAACTGCGGACTGATCGACCCCGAGAGCATCGACGAGTACATCTCCGTCGACGGCTACCAGGCGCTCGGCAAGGCCCTCTCCTCGATGACCCAGCAGCAGGTCGTCGACGCGCTGAAGAAGTCCGGCCTCCGCGGCCGCGGCGGCGCGGGCTTCCCGACCGGCCTCAAGTGGCAGGCGGCGCTGAAGACGAGGAGCGACAAGAAGTACGTCGTGTGCAACGCGGACGAGGGCGACCCCGGCGCGTTCATGGACCGCAGCGTGCTCGAGGGCGACCCGCACAGCGTCGTCGAGGCGATGGCGATCGCCGGCTACGCGATCGGGGCGGACGAGGGCGTCGTGTACGTCCGCGCCGAGTACCCGCTCGCGGTCAAGCGCCTGAAGATCGCGATCGCCCAGGCCGAGGAGTACGGGCTGCTCGGCGCGGGCATCCTCGGGACCGCGTTCTCCTTCCGCATCCGCCTCTCCCTCGGCGCCGGCGCGTTCGTCTGCGGCGAGGAGACGGCCCTGCTCAACTCCGTCGAGGGCGGCCGCGGCGAGCCCCGCATGAAGCCGCCGTTCCCGGCCGAGAAGGGCCTGTTCGGGAAGCCGACCGTGATCAACAACGTCGAGACCTTCGCGAACGTCTGCCCGATCCTCCTGAACGGGCCGGAGTGGTTCGCCTCGATCGGCACCGAGAAGAGCAAGGGCACCAAGGTGTTCGCGCTGTCCGGCAAGATCAACAACGTCGGCCTCGCCGAGGTCCCCATGGGCATCACGCTCCGCGAGATCATCGAGAACATCGGCGGCGGCGTGCGCAACGGGCGCGCGTTCAAGGCCGTGCAGACCGGCGGCCCGTCCGGCGGCTGCATCCCGAAGAGCATGCTCGACCTGCCGATCGATTACGAGTCGCTGGCGGCCGCGGGCGCGATGATGGGCTCGGGCGGCATGATCGTCATGGACGACACGGACTGCATGGTCAACATCGCGAAGTACTACCTCGACTTCACGGTCGACGAGTCGTGCGGCAAGTGCACGCCCTGCCGCGTCGGGAACAAGCGCCTGTTCGAGATCCTCCAGCGCATCACCGACGGCAAGGGCACGATGAAGGACCTCGAGGACCTCGAGACCCTCGGCGGCACGATCCGCGACTGCTCGCTGTGCCAGCTCGGCCAGACCGCCCCGAACCCGGTCCTCAGCACGCTCAAGCACTTCCGGGACGAGTATCTCGCGCACGTGGTCGAGAAGCGCTGCCCGTCGGGCGTCTGCCAGAACCTGATCCATTACCGCGTGGTCGCGGAGAAGTGCATCGGCTGCACGGTCTGCGCGCGCAACTGCCCGGTCTCGTGCATCGCCGGCGAACGCAAATCCCCGCATGTGATCGACGAGGACAAGTGCATCAAGTGCGGCGTCTGCTTCACGAAGTGCCCGGTCGACGCGATCGTGAAGGAATGAGGTGACGCGGACATGATGAATCTGACGATCAACGGCTCCATGCTCGTCGTCCCCGACGGGACCACGATCCTCGAAGCGGCGAAGCGGGTCGGCATCCACATCCCGACGCTGTGCCACCTCGACCTCCACGAGATGAAGATGGTCAACCAGGTCGCGTCCTGCCGCGTGTGCATGGTCGAGGTCGAGGGCCGCCGCGGCCTCGTCCCCGCCTGCTCCACGACGGTGACGAACGGCATGGTGGTGCGGACCGACACGATCCGGGCGCTGAAGGCCCGCCGCGTCGTCGTCGAGCTGCTGCTCTCGGACCATCCCAGCGACTGCCTGATCTGCGAGCGCAACCGCAACTGCGACCTGCAGGAGCTCGCCGCGGACCTCGGCATCCGGGAGATCAAGTTCAAGGGCGAGATGTCCACCTACAAGCGCGACGACTCGAGCTTCTCGCTCGTGCGCAACCCCGACAAGTGCATCCTGTGCCGCCGCTGCGAGACGATGTGCGGCGAGGTGCAGACCGTCGGCGTGTACTCCGCGGTCGACCGCGGCTTCATGACGACGATCGGCACCGCGTTCGACCTGCCGATGAAGGACACCGCCTGCACGTTCTGCGGCCAGTGCGTGTCCGTGTGCCCGACCGGCGCGCTGACCGAGGTCGACAACACGCGGCGCGTGCTCGACGTCCTCAATCGGCCCGGCAAGGTCGTGATCGCCCAGACCGCGCCCGCGATCCGCGTCGCGCTCGGCGAGGAGTTCGGCATGGAGCCCGGCTCGCGCGTGACCGGCAAGATGGTCTCCGCGCTGCGCCGCATCGGCTTCGACTACGTGATGGACACCGACTTCGCCGCCGACCTCACGATCATCGAGGAGGCCTCGGAATTCGTGCACCGCCTGCAGCACGGCGGCCGCCTGCCGATCCTGACGAGCTGCTGCCCGGCGTGGGTCAAGTTCTTCGAGCACAACTTCCCCGACCTGCTCGACATCCCGTCGACGTGCAAGTCGCCGCACGAGATGTTCGGCGCGGTCGCGAAGGCCTACCTCGCCAAGAAGCTGGGCCTCGACCCGAAGGACCTCGTGATCGTGTCGATCATGCCCTGCCTCGCGAAGAAGTACGAGGCCGCGCGCCCGGAGCTGTCCGGCGAGGGCGAGCAGAACGTCGACTACGTGCTGTCGACCCGCGAGCTCGGCCGCATGATCCGCGAGTCCGGCATGGACTTCGCCGGGCTGCCCGAGGAGGAGTTCGACAACCCGATGGGCCAGTCCTCCGGCGCCGCGGTGATCTTCGGCACGACGGGCGGCGTCATCGAGGCCGCGCTCCGCACGGCGTACGAGTGGCTGACCGGCGAGCGGCTCGAGAAGGTGGACTTCCACCAGCTGCGCGGCCTGCAGGGCATCCGCGAGGCGACCGTGAAGGTCAACGACCTGGACGTGAGGATCGCGATCGCGCACGGCCTCGGCAACGCGCGGAAGCTCCTCGAGCGCATCCAGCGCGGCGAGGCGCAGTACCATGCGATCGAGATCATGGCGTGCCCGGGCGGCTGCATCGGCGGCGGCGGGCAGCCGTACCACCACGGCGACGTCGAGATCCTGAAGAAACGCGCCGCGGCGCTCTACAGCGAGGACGAGGCCAAGACGATCCGCCGCTCGCACGAGAACCAGGACGTCATGCGCCTCTACGGCGAGTTCCTGGGCGCTCCGTACGGCGACCTCGCGCA
>CAIXGU010000050.1 GCA_903919045.1 uncultured Eubacteriales bacterium
CGCGGACCCCGGCGCGCCGCCCGCGTCCGCCGTCGAGCGACGCCGCGTCGAGCAGGCGCGCGTGTGCCTCGCCTATTCCGGCGCCCCGGCGTACGCCTCGATGGAGACGATCGTGATGACCGTCCTCAACAGCATGCTCGGCGGCGATGCCCACTCGCTGCTGTTCGAGCGCGTCCGCGAGGCCGAGGGGCTGGCCTACAGCGTCTTCTCCGCGCCGCTCCGCTACCAGTCCGGCCTGCTCCTGTGCGCGGGCGTGCCGATCGACCGGACGGAGGAGGCGCTCGCCTCGATGCGGCGACAGGTGGCCGCCCTCGCGGACGACGACTTCCCCGAGCGGGTCTTCGAGAGTTCGCTGCGGACCGTCGAGCACGCGCTGCGCTCCCGCGGCGACGACCTCGCGGCGCTCGCCGGCGCCGACCAGGGCGGCCTCGCGTCGGGCCGGCGCCTTCGCACGGAAGAGAGCCTGCGCCTGCTCCGCGCCGTGACGCGCGCCCGCGTCGTCGCCCTCGCGGGCCGGCTCGTCGAGCGCGCCCGCTACGTCCTGCTGCCGGCGCCGCCGGAAGAGGAGCCCCGGTGAGCCGCGTCGGCTGGACCCTCGCCCCGCGCACCGATCCGCTCTCCGGCGAGCGGATGGACGCCTGGACGCACGCGTCCGGCCTGGTCCTGCTGCATTTCCCGAAGCCCGGCTTCTCGAAGGCCTTCGCGGGCTTCGCCGTGCCCTACGGCTCCGTCCACACGGCGTTCGAGTCCGACGACGCGCATCGCGTCCCGGAGGGGAGCGCCCACTACCTCGAGCACTGCGTCTTCACGCGCGACGAGAACGGAGGGCTGCTGTCCGCCCTGTCCGGCCTCGGGGCGCACGCGAACGCCTACACGACGCACACCCACACGCTCTACCACTTCACGGCGTCGGACGCCTTCGAGGCCTCCTTCCGGAAGATGCTGCACGCGGTCCTGCGCCCCGAGCTCGGACCGGAGCGGGTCGACGCGGAGCGGCCGATCATCCTCTCCGAGCTGGCCATGTACCGCGACGAGCCGGATTCGCGCGGCTTCACGGCGCTCCTCGAGGGCCTCTACGCCGTGCATCCCGTACGGGGCGACATCGGGGGCACCGCCGGATCCGTGGCGGAGATCCGCTCCGAGCACCTCCGGGCCATCCACGCCGCCTTCTACGCGCCGCGCCGCATGACGGTCGCCGTCGTGGGCGACCTCGACGCGGACGCGCTGCTCGCGGCCGTCGCGGCCGAGGTCGATGGCCTCCCGGTCTCGGCGCCGGGCGCGCCGCGGCTTCCCGCGGAGCCCGCGCGCGCCGCCGCCGCGCGCACGACCGTCCGGATGGACGTCGCGATGCCGTCGTTCCTCGTCGGGATCAAGGACCCCGCCGCGGCCGAGGCCGGGTCGGCCCGGACGCCGCGCGAGCTCGCCGTCCGCCGCCGCGCGGGCCGCCTCGTCTTCGAGACGCTCCTCGGCAGCGCCTCGCCGGTCTTCGATTCGCTCTACGCCGACGGCCTCCTCACGGACTCCTTCGGATTCCACTACCTCTGCGAGGACGGCTTCGCGTTCCTCGCGGCGGGCGGGGAGAGCCCCGAGCCCGAGCGCGCCGCGTCGGAGCTCCTGTCCCGCATGCGCGCCGCCTTCCGGAACGGCCTCGACCCGGTCCTCTTCGAGAACCAGCGCCGGGCGGCCGCCGGCCACTTCCTGCGCAGCCTCGATTCGACCGAGGGGTGCGGCCTTTCGGCCCTGCACGCCGCGCTCGCGGGGGTCGAGCTGTTCGACTACCCGGGCATCTATGATAGTATTGACCGCGAGGAGGCCTCCGCAGGGATGCGGTTCCTCCTCGACGATGGGCTCGAGAGCGCGGCATTCGTGCTCCCCGCGGAGGTGGATGGACCATGACGACCGTGAATTACGTGAATTTCCCCGGCCTCGGCATCCAGGACCTGCCCGTGGACCGGGTCGCCTTCTCGATCGGGAACCTGCCGATCTACTGGTACGGGATCCTGATCGCCGTCGCCGTGCTGCTCAGCGTCTTCCTCGGCATGCGCCACGCGCCGAAGTACGGCCTCACGCCGGACGACGTCCTCGACGTGATCATCGCGGTGATCCCGTTCGCCGTCGTCTTCGCCCGCCTCTACTACGTCGTCTTCACCTGGGACAGCTTCAAGGACGACCTCCTGAAGATCGTCGACGTCCGCGGCGGCGGCCTCGCCTTCTACGGCGGCGTGATCGGCGGCGTCCTCGGCGTCCTGCTCGTCGCGCGGCTGAAGCGGATCCGCCTGCACCGGCTGGTGGACTTCCTCGTCGTGTACCTGCCGCTCGGTCAGGCGATCGGTCGCTGGGGCAACTTCTTCAACCAGGAGGCGTTCGGCACCAACACCACGCTCCCCTGGGGCATGAAGAGCGCCGCCACGCAGGCGTACCTGCAGTCGATCGCGTCCAGCTACCCCGGCATCGTCCCGTCCGACCCCGTGCACCCGACCTTCCTCTATGAGTTCCTCGCGAACATGCTGATCTTCGCCGCGCTGCTCGCGATCCGCCGACGCTCGAAGACGCCGTACGTGACGACGCTCTCCTATCTCGCGATGTACGGCTTCGTCCGCTTCTTCACGGAAGGGATCCGGACCGACTCCCTCTACGCGACCGTCGCCGGCCTCACGTTCCGCACCTCGCAGATCCTCTCGCTCGTGATGTTCGTCGTGTCGGTCGTCCTGCTCTGGATCCTGCGCGCGCGCGCCGAGAAGCGCGCCTTCCAGGCGGAGTTCTCCGCCGGGATCTCCGCGCCTGCGGAAGGGGAGGGGAGCGGCGAGGCCGCGCCCGAGGCGCCCGAAGCGTCCGCCGCGCCGGAAGCGCCGGTAGCGCCCGCCGCGCCCGAGGCGCCCGAAGCGCCCGCCGCGCCCGAGGAGAAGGATGGACCGTCCGGGTCTTGAGCACTCGCGCCGCGAGGGCTTCTTCGGCGCCCTCGACTACGCGCTGCTCGTCCCCGTCCTGCTGATCGCCGCCATGGGCCTGTACGCGCTCTCCGGCGTGCTCGCCTCGCTGTACGACGGCGCGGCCGCCATGTTCGTGAAGCAGGCGGGCGCCGTGGTGGCCGGGATCACGATCGCCCTGCTCGTCTGCCTCCTCGACCTGCCGACCCTGAAGCTCCTCGGCTGGGCGACCTATTGGGTCGGCCTCGTCCTGCTCGTCGTGGTCCTCGTCGACAGGTTCTCGATGGAGCAGTACACGGGCGCGGACAGCTGGCTCTCGATCCCGCTGATCGGCACGCTGCAGCCTTCCGAGATCGCCAAGCCCGGCCTCGCGATGACCACGGCCTACGTTCTCGAGGACCTGAAGGCGAAGCGCACGCCGGGCTGGCGCGCCGCGCTGCGGCTGGCGGGCCTCTACCTGCCCGTCCTGTTCCTGATCTCCCGCCAGCCGGACCTCGGGACGATGCTCGTCATCGTGTTCCTGTTCGCCTGCATGCTCTTCGCCTACGGCCTGCGCGCGCGCTACTTCCTCCTGGCGGGATCGACCGCGGCCCTCGCCGCCGTGCCCGTCTTCCTCTTCGTCCTGAAGACATACCAGCGCAACCGGCTGCTCGCGTTCCTCTTCCCGGGACTCGACCCGAACATGGCGTACCAGGTGGACCAGAGCCGCCTCGCGATCGGCGCGGGGGGCCTGATCGGGAACCTCACCGGCACGACCGTCACCGTCCCGGTCAAGGCCTCGGACTTCCTCTTCGCCGGTCTCGCCGAGCGGATGGGCCTCGTGGGCACGACGGCGCTCCTCGTCTTCATCTTCTTCTTCCTCGGCCGTTCTCTCCTCGTGGCCGCCCGCGCCCCGACGCCCGCGACCTCCTCCATGGCGGCCGGCATCGCGGCCGTCTTCGCCTTCCATTTCATCGAGAACCTCGGCATGAACGTCGGCCTGATGCCCGTCACCGGCATCCCGCTGCCGTTCGTCAGCCTCGGCGGCACGGCCATGCTCGTGAACTTCTTCTCGCTGGGCGTGCTCCTCTGCATCTCCATGGAACGCCGACGCACCGCCGAGCCCGAGCCGGCGCCCTAGGCTCCCCTCCCGGCGCCCGCGGACCCGCTCCGCCGGCGTTCCCGCCTCCGATCCTTCCTCGAGAGACCCCGTCGCGGACCCTTCCGCGGCGGGGTCTTCTTACAGTTCTGTTACGCCGCGATGAAGCGTGTTGCACAAAGCGCGGGAGCGGCCTATCATACGAACTGTGGTGGAAAGTGGCGCTACTATATAGCATAGTGGTGCATTGTGGTGAATAAAGGCTCCCGGCCCGGTCGGGACGCCGCAGGCGAAAGGAAGACGATGGGGCGCTATCGGCACACGGTGGACGCGAAAGGACGCATCTTCCTCCCGGCGAAGGTCCGGGAGGAGATCGGCACGTCCGTCTACGTGACGAAGAGCCTCGATCCGGAGTGCCTTTCCGGTTATACGAGCCAGCAGTTCATGGACATCCGCACGCAGCTCTCCAAGCTCCCCGGGACCGACCCGGTCGTTCGCGAGATGAAGCGCCAGGTCCTCGGCGAGGCGATCGGCTGCGATCTCGACGCCCAGGGCCGCATCTCGGTCACGGACGAGCTCTGGTCCCAGGTCGGGATCCGGCCGGGCGACGAGATCTACATCGTCTACCTGTACGAGAAGTTCGAGATCTGGCCCGCCGCCGCCTACGACGCGAAGAGGGCGGATCGCGGGTCCGCGCTGTCGGAGGACCTGAGCCGCTATGCCGTCACGGGCGTCTGACTTCCGCCACGAACCGGTCCTCGCGGCCGAGACCCTGGACGCCCTGCGCGTCCGGCCGGACGGCGCCTACGTCGACTGCACGCTCGGCGGTGGCGGCCATGCCTCGCTCCTGCTCTCTCGGCTCGGGAAGGGCGGACGCCTCGTCGGCCTCGACCGGGACGAGGACGCCCTCGCGGCGGCCCGCCCGCGGCTCGCGGACGTCCTCGCGTCGATGTCCGCAGGTCCCTCGTTCGATCTCGTGCACGTCGAGTTCTCCCGCCTCGCCGAAACGCTCGACGCGCTCGGCATCGCGTCCGTCGACGGCATCCTCGCCGACCTCGGCGTCTCCTCGTACCAGCTCGACGAGCCCTCCCGCGGCTTCGGATACATGCAGGACGGACCGCTCGACATGCGGATGGACCGCTCGTCGCCGCTCACCGCCGCCACCATCGTCAACACGTGGGATCGCGCCGGAATCGAGCGGATCCTGTTCGCGTACGGCGAGGAGCGGTTCTCCGCCCGGATCGCCTCCGCGATCTGCGAGCAGCGCGAGAAGCGCCCCTTCGTCAGCACCGGCGCGCTGGCCGAGACGATCCGCCGGGCCATCCCGGCCGCCGTCCGCCGCGAGGGCCCGCATCCGGCGAAGCGTTCGTTCCAGGCCATCCGGATCGCCGTGAACGGCGAGCTGGATGCGCTCGACCGTCTCCTCGCCGATGCGCCGGGCCGCCTCGCGCCGAACGGGCGGTTCGCCGTGATCTCGTTCCATTCGCTCGAGGACCGGCGCGTGAAGGAAGCGTTCCGGCTGCTCGAGAACCCCTGCCGCTGCCCGAAGGACCTCCCCTGCGTCTGCGGGAAGAAGCCCCTCGGCCGCGCCGTCACCCGCCAGCCCGTCGAATGCGGGCCGGAAGAGAAGGAACGCAATCCCAGGGCGCGCAGCGCGAAGCTGCGCGTCTTCGAACGCTTCGGACCGGAAGGGGAGGGACGCCATGTACACGACCTACGGTAGCCTCGCGGTGAAGCCCAAGGCGAGCCTCCCGGCCCGCCGGCCGACCCGCCCCGCCGCCCCGGCCGCCGTCCCCGCGAAGTCCGCGGCGCGTCCCGCGCCGTCCGCTCCGGAGCGCGGGCGCGTCCTCTGCGCGGGCGAGACCGCGACCCGCCGCCGCTGCAAGGCGGAGCGCGTCCGCGCGATCGCCGTCGCGACCGTCCTCGTGCTCGCCTTCACGACCGCGGCCGTCCTGCTCCTCGTCCGCCAGAGCGCCGTCATGAAGGCCGGCTTCGCCGTCGCGACGATGCAGTCGGACGCGCGCGACCTGGACGTCGACACGCAGGTCGTCGAGGAGAAGATCGCCGCCGCCACCGACCTGACCGCGATCCGCGCGCTCGCGATCGCGCGCCTGGGCATGCAGGACCCCTCCTCGCTGCAGCGCATCGTCGTCGAGCTGCCGCCCTCCGACCGCCTCCTCCTGTCCTCGGGTTCCGACGCCGACGGCACCGCCGCCGCGGAGAGCGATGCGCTGCTCCGGAACGCCATGGGAACCCTCGAGGGATTCTTCCGCACGCTGCGGTGACCCTGCGCCGGACGGCGCCGACCGCCTCCGCCGGGTCCGTCCGGGCGTCCCGGACGGTATGGTATAGTAGGATGGATTCTCGAGACAGGGCGGATGGTGGCGTTGCAGAGGTACCGGAACGACCCCGAACCCAGAGGCCGCCGGCCGGGCGGCAAGGAGAACCGGGGGCGCGCTCCGGGACGGCCGGGCATCCGCCGACGCGGCACCTTCCTCGCGGTGCTCGCCCTGTGCGCCTTCTCCGGCTATCTCGTCTTCTCGCTCGTCCGGATCCAGGTCGTCGAGCACGAGGCGTACGCCCTCGAGGCCGCGAAGCTCCATTACCGCCTGATCCAGGAGAACCCCGTCCGCGGGGCGATCGTCGACCGCAACGGCCTCGCGCTCGCGGTCTCGAGCGTGACCGAGACCGTCGGCATGACGCCCGCCTCGGTCCACGGCCACTACGAGGACGCGGAGGGGAAGTCCGTCCCGCTGACGCGCCTCGAGCTGGCGCAGGGCATCGCCCAGGCGCTCTCGCTCGACGTCGACGAGGTCCGCTGGCTGTTCACCGGCCGTCCCCCGGCCGACGGCGTCGAGCCCGAGAAGATCGGCGCATCGAAGGCCTCCTACGTCCTTCTCAAGAAGCGCATCCCGACGAACGAGAGCGAGGCCCTCGAGGCCTTCATGGAAGCCAACAGCGTCGAGGGCATCAGGATCGACCGCGAGGTCAAGCGCTACTATCCCGACGGGAACCTCGCCCCGCAGGTCGTGGGCTTCTCCTCCGCGGCGGGGGAGGGCCTGCTCGGGCTCGAGCTGCAGTACGACGACGCGCTGTCCGGTTCGCCGGGCTTCACCTACGTCGAGACCGACGGCTACTACGGCGACGCCGGCCTGCCTTTCTCCGTACCGACCAGCCTGCGCGCGAAGGACGGACTGACGCTCCACACGACCCTCGATGCGCGGATCCAGCGGATCGCCTCCGAGGAACTCCGCCAGGCGGTCGACCTCTACCAGGTCGAGCGCGGCGGGGTCGTGATCGTGATGGACCCGTACACGGGCGACGTGCTCGCCATGGCCTCGTGCCCCGATTTCGACGCGAACGACCCGAAGGCGCGCCCGGCGGGCTGGACGCAGGCGGAATGGGACCCGGACGGGAAGTCGGAGCTGACGGCCCTGCAGAGCCTCTATTGGCGGAACCTCGCGATCTCGAACACCTACGAGCCCGGCTCCACGTTCAAGGCGATCACGGCGGCCGCGGCCTTCGAGGAAGGCGTCGCGACGGAGCGCCAGCTGTTCTCCGACGCGCCGAACACCGAATTCCCGGAGTGGACGATCAGCTGCTGGATCCAGAAGACCGGGAAGAACCACGGGACCGAGCGCCTCGAGCAGGGATTCTGGAATTCCTGCAACCCCGTGTTCGTCCAGGTCGCGAAGCTCGTCGGCCTCGACCGCTTCTACGGCTACGTGAAGGCGTTCGGCTTCGAGACCGTCACGGGCATCGACCTTCCGGGCGAAGCGCCCGGCATCTTCCACGCGACGCCGAAGACGATCGACTTCTACAGCCTCTCGTTCGGCGAGCAGTCGAACGTCACGCCGATCGCCCTGCTGACCGCGTACAACGCCTTCGCGAACGGCGGTTCGATCGTGCGCCCGCGCCTCGCGGCCTCGCTGACCGACGCGTCCGGCAAAGTGGTCCGGGAGATCCCGGTCGACGCGGAGCGGCGGGTCGTCTCGGAATCCACGGCCGCGCGCATCCGCGCGATGATGCGGGGCGTCGTCCTCTACGGCACGGGCTCGCCCGCCTACATCGAAGGCTACGACGTCGCCGGCAAGACCAGCACCTCGAACACCGCGACCGAGAAGGTCGTGTCGTTCTGCGCGATGGCCCCGGCCGACCAGCCGGTCCTCACGGTCCTCGTCGTGCTGAACGCGCCCTCCTCGAAGACGTCCTCCACCGCCGCCTCCACGCTCGCCGCGAAGGTCCTCTCGCAGGGACTCGAGGCGCTCGGCGTCGAGCGGACGTACACCGACCGCGACCGCTCCGTCCTCATGGCCCGGAAGGCCGCGCCGGACTTCCGCGGCCTGACCCTCCGGGATGCCCGCAAGAAGGCCGTCTCCTTCGGGCTCACGCTCGTGCCCGCGGATCCCGCGATGGCCGAGGACGCCGTCGTGGGCGGCCAGTCTCCGGCCCCCGGGACCGCCCTCCACAAGGGCGCCGGCATCGGCGTCTCGGACGCCGCGGACTTCCCGGAAGGCGATGCCGTGATGCCGGACCTGACCGGAAAGACCGCGAGCGAAGCGGTCGCCGCGCTCTTCGAGGCGGGACTGAACGCGGATTACCAGGGCGACGTGCTCGGGCTGGCCTCCTCGCAGGGCGCCGAGCCGGGCGCGCTGCTGCCGCGCTGGAGCAAGGTCGCCGTCGGATTCACCCGGGAGGTCGTGGAATGAGGCTGTCGGAACTGCTGGAAGGACTCGGGGCGGAGATCGTCGCGGGCGGGACGGACGTCGAGGTCGACGCGATCGCCTACGACTCGCGCAAGGCCCGGAAGGGGACGCTGTTCGTCTGCATCGAGGGCTTCGTGACCGACGGCCACCGCTACGTCGCCCAGGCCGCCGCCCAGGGATGCGCGGCCTTCCTCGCGCAGAAGCCGGTCGAGTCGCCGCCCGGCGCGACGGTCGTGCAGACGCCCGACACGCGCAAGGGCCTCGCCCATGTCTCCGACCGCTTCTTCGGGCACCCTTCCGGGAAGCTGCACATGATCGGCGTCACGGGGACGAAGGGGAAGACGACGACGACGTACATGGCCCGCGAGATCCTCCGGGCCGCGGGACACCGCACGGGACTGATCGGGACGATCGCGAACATCATCGGCGACGAGGTCGTCTATGCCGCGCGCACGACGCCGGAGTCGTACGACCTGCAGGCGCTGCTCGCCGACATGGTCGCCGCGGGGATGGACAGCTGCGTCATGGAGGTCTCCTCGCAGGGTCTCGCGCTCGACCGCGTCTATCGCACCGCTTACGACACGGGCGTCTTCACGAACCTGTACAACGACCACATCGGGCCGTCCGAGCACGCGACGTTCGACGATTACGCCGCCGCGAAGGCCGAGCTGTTCCGCCGCTGCCGCAGCGCGCTCGTGAACGCCGACGCCCCTCACGCCACGCGCATGCTCGCCGCGGCGACCGGCCGCGTCCTCACGTACGGCCTCGCCGCGTCGGCGGACGTCCGCGCCGAGGACGTCGAGCGCGCCGTCGAGGGAGACCGCGTCGGCACGCGGTTCACGCTCGTCTCCCCGTGGTTCTCGGGCCGCGTCTTCGTGGGCATGCCGGGCCGCTTCAATCTCTACAACGCGCTCGCCGCGGCGGGCTGCGCCGGCCTCGCCGGCTGCTCGCTCGAGGACGTCCGCGCCGGGCTCGCGACGGCGACCGTCAAGGGCCGCGTCCAGCCGGTCCCCACGCACCGCGGCTTCACCGTCGTCGTGGACTACGCGCACAACGCCGCGAGTCTCGAAAGCCTGCTCGAGACCCTGCGCGAATACGTCGACGGCCGCCTCTCCGTCGTCTTCGGCTGCGGCGGCGACCGGGCGAAGTCGCGCCGGTACGAGATGGGCGCGGTCGCCGGGCGGCTCGCCGACTTCACGTACGTCACGTCGGACAACCCTCGGACCGAGGACCCGGCCGCGATCATCGCCGACATCCTGTCGACGCTCGTCCCCACCGGCGGCGCCCATGCCGTCGTCCCCGACCGCCGGGCGGCGATCGGGCGGGCGATCGCCGAGGCACGGCCCGGCGACATGGTCGTCATCGCCGGAAAGGGCCACGAGAACTACCAGATCTTCGCGGACCGGACGATCCATTTCGACGATGCGGAGGAGGCCGAAGCGGCGATCGCCGCGCTGCCGCCCGCGGGTCCCGAGGGATGAGACCCGCCTCGCTCGCCGACCTCCTCGCCTGCACGGGCGCCCGGTCCGCCGGAGCGTCCGCCGCGTCCGCCCCCGCGGTCCTCGGCGTGTCGACCGACACCCGCTCGATCCGTCCGGGCGACCTCTACGTCGCCCTCCGCGGCGCGTCCTTCGACGGCCACGCCTTCCTCGGCGCCGCCGCCGACGCCGGCGCGTCCGCCCTCTGCGCGAGCGACCCCGCGCTCCTCGCCGAGACCCTCGCCCGCTGCGGCGACCGGCCGATCGGAGCGCTTCTCGTCGACGACACCCTCGCGGCCTATCAGCGGATCGCCGCGTGGCACCGCGCGTCGCTGCCCGCGAAGGTCCTCGCCGTCACCGGCAGCGTCGGGAAGACCTCGACGCGCGACCTCGCCGCCGCCGCGCTGGCCGCGGGGCTGCGCACGCATCGCACGGCGGCGAACCTGAACAACGAGATCGGCCTGCCGAAGACGCTGCTCGAGGCCGACGAGACGCACGAGGCGATCGTCGTCGAGATGGGCATGCGCGCGGCCGGGGAGATCGCGACGCTGTCGCGCATCGCCGCACCCGACGGGGCGGCCGTGACGAACGTCGGCACCGCGCACATCGAGTTCCTGGGTTCGCGAGAGGCGATCCTCGCCGCCAAGATGGAGATCGCGGAAGGGCTCCGAGACGGCGGCGCCCTGTTCCTCAACCTCGACGACCCCCGTCTGCGCGGCTGGGCCGCGGCCGTGCCGGCGTCCGGCCGGCTGCCCGCCACGGGACGTCGCGCGGCGATCGTCGCGCTGCGCACCGAGGAAGGGGAGGGCGGCGCTCCGCCGCCGTCCTGCGCCGCCTCGCTCACGGCCCGCCGCATCCGGATCGGCGCCGACGGCGCGCGCTTCGACGCCGAGCGCACGGACGGGGAGGGGACCTCGCTCCTCCGCGACGTCTTCGTGCCGGTCCCCGGGATCCACGCGGTCCGCAACGCCCTCGTCGCCCTCGCCGCCGCCGCCTGGGCCGGCGTCGCGCCGGAGCGCGCCGCAGCCGGAATCGCCGCCTTCGCCCCCACGGGCGCGCGCATGCGCGTCTCCGACCTCGGGCGCATCGTCCTGGTCGACGACTCCTACAATGCGAGCCCCGAATCGATGGAAGCCGCCTTCGCCGCCCAGCGCGCGCTCGCCGCGGGGCGCCGGACCGTCGCCGCCCTCGGCGGGATGAACGAGCTCGGCGCGCACGCCGAGGCCGCGCACCGCGCGACCGGCGCCGCCGCCGCGAAGGCCGGCGTCCGGCTGCTGCTCGCGACCGGCCCCCACGCCGACGCGCTCGCGGACGGCTACCGCGCTTCCGCTCCGCCGGACGGCGCGGCGTTCGTCGCGTCCGACGTGGAGGCGCTCTCCGAGGCGCTCCTCCCGCGGCTCGCGGACGGGGACGTCGTCCTCGTGAAGGGGTCGCGCGGCTTCGCGATGGAAAGGGTGGCGCGCACCGTAGCCGCGCGGTACGATGGCTCCAGGGAGGAACCCGCATGACGACGACCGCACTGACGACCCTCTTCGCCGCCGACGGAGCGGTTCCCGCGCTCGACCGCTTCTTCTCGGCCGTCTCGGGCGTCTGGGCCGCCTTCGTGCTCACGCCGCTGCCCAAGGCGCTGCTCCTCGGGCTCGGCTTCCTCGCGGCGACCGTCCTCGCGGGGATTCCGGGGATGCCGCTCCTCCGCCGCCTCAAGGTCGGCCAGACCGTCCGTTCGGACGGCCCGCAGTCCCACCTGTCGAAGACGGGGACGCCGACGTTCGGCGGCCTCCTGTTCCTCGCCCCGATCCTCGCGTTCGGGCTCGTCGGGCCCGCCCTGTTCCCGCAGTTCGACCAGATCCCCGCGCTCACCCTCATGGTCGCCGGCTATGCGTTCGTCGGATTCCTCGACGACTACGTCAAAGTCCGCGTGAACAAGAAGGGGCTCTCGATCGCGGCGAAATCGCTGATCCTGCTGGCGATCTCGACGGCCTTCACGGCCTATCTCCTGTACTTCTCCGACATGTCCGTCGTCCTCGTCCTCCCGTTCTCGGGCGGAGCGCCGCCCGTCGAGGTGACGGGCGCCTGGCGCGCGGTCTACGGCGTCTTCCTCGTCGCCTTCCTGTACATCGTGACGAACGCCGTGAACATCACGGACGGCGTCGACGGTCTGGCCTCCAGCGTCACCGCGATCGTGGCCGCCTCGCTGGGCCTGCTCGCGCTCGCCCTGCCCGAGGCCGTGGACGACCGCCGCGCGATCGCCTACTTCGCGTTCTCGATCGTCGGGGGCTGCCTCGGCTTCCTGTTCTACAACCGGCACCCGGCCCGCGTCTTCATGGGAGACACCGGCTCGATGGCCCTCGGCGCGGCCGTGGCCGGCATCTCGATCCTCATGGGCTGCCCCTGGATCCTGATCCCGGCCGGCATCGTGTACGTCATCGAAGGCGGCTCGGTGGCGATCCAGGTATTCTGGTACAAGCGGACGAAGACGCGCATCTTCCGGATGTCCCCGATCCACCACCATTACGAGCTCGGCGGGTGGGGCGAATGGAGGATCGTCGGCGTCTTCTCGGCCGTCGCCGCGCTGGGCTGCGCCGTCGCCGCCCTGTCGCTCCTGCTGTAGGAGGTCCCATGGCGGACCGCCGGCCCCCGCATCCCCCGACCTCCCCGCCGCCGCGGCGACCCCTGGACCCGCGCGACCGCCGGCGCGCCCGCAGGGCCGCGCGGAAGGCCGCGGCCCCGGTCCTGCGCGCACGCCCCTCGCCCGTCGACGTGCCGTTCCTGTTCGGCGTCCTCGTCCTGTTCTGCGGCGGCCTCGTGATGCTCCTTTCGGCCAGCATGTACGCCGGCCTCACCCAGACCCAGGTCGAGGACCCCCTGTTCTTCTTCCTGCGCCAGGTGCTCTTCGCGGTGGTCGGGATCGCGGCCGCGACCTACGTCGCCGTCTTCAACCTCCGCGTCCTCGACCGCCGGTGGGTCGGATGGGCCTTCTACGGCCTCTCCCTCGTCCTGCTGCTGGCCGTCCTCGCCGTCGGCCGCGTCGTCGGCGGCGCCCGCCGCTGGTTCAGCTTCGGCGGCTTCCAGCTGCAGCCCACGGAAGTCTGCAAGATCCTCCTGATCGTCTGCCTCGCGATCTACTACTCGCATCTCGACCGGCGCCGCGCCGAGGGCCGGCTCGAGCGGCGCACGCCGTTCGGCACGGTCGCCTACGGGGTCTGGGCCGAGTTCCTGGCGCCGCTCGCCCTCCTGCTCCCGGCGATCGCCCTGATCGCGATGGAGCCCCACTTCAGCGGCATCGCGATCCTGCTCCTGACGGCCGTCTCCATGATCCTCATGTCCGGCGCGCGGCCGCGCTCGATCGCCCTCGGCTTCCTCGCGGTCGCGGTCCTCGTCGGGGTCGTCGTCCTGCTCGCCGTCGCCTTCCTGCCCGCGCTGCTCCCGGTGCTGCCCGCGTCCCTGCAGAAGTACGCGAACCTGACCTACGTGGAGAACCGGCTCGCCATCTTCTTCCACCCCGAGACGGTCTCGGCGGACCTGAAGCTCCAGATGCTGCAGGCCATCCAGGCGCTCGGCGCCGGCGGCCTCACGGGCGTCGGCTTCGGCATGGGCCGGCAGAAGTTCGGCTACCTGCCGATGTCCTACAACGACTACATCTTCGCGATCATCGGCGAGGAGCTCGGACTGATCGGCGCCCTCGCCGTGCTCGGCCTGTTCCTGTTCCTGCTGTTCCGCGGCCTGCGGATCGCGCGCCGGTCCGGCACCACGTTCGGCTACCTGCTCGCGGGCGGGTCGACCGTGCTCCTGGTCGTGCAGGCGCTGCTCCACATCGGCGTGTCGACCAACTCGATCCCGCCGACCGGCATCTCCCTGCCGTTCTTCAGCTACGGCGGCAGCAGCAACCTCTTCTTCCTCGCCGCGGTCGGCATCGTCCTGTCCGTCTCGCGCATGCCGCGGCCCGACAACGCGGCTCCCGCCGCCGCTCCGACGAAGCCGCCGCGCCCCGCCGCGCCCGTCCGTGCGCCGGACGCCGCGCGCCGTACGGAGGGACGCCCATGAGCCGGCCGCTGCGCGTCCTCCTCGCCGCCGGCGGCACGAGCGGCCACGTCCACCCCGCGATCGCGGTCGCCGAGGCCCTGCGCGCCCGCATGCCGGACGCCGCGATCCTCTTCGCCGGCACCGCGGACAAGCTCGAGAGCCGCGTCGTCCCCGCCGCCGGGTTCGACTTCCGAAGCCTCCGCGCGCGCGGTTTCCCGCGCAGGCCCTCGCTCGACACGCTGCGCGCGGTCCGCGTCCTCCTGCAGGGCCGGCGCGACGCGATCGCCCTGATCCGCGCCTTCGCGCCCGACGTCGTGCTCGGCACCGGCGGCTACGTCTGCGGGCCCGTCGTATTCGCGGCGGCGCGCCTCGGCGTGCCGGTCGTCCTGCACGAGCAGAACGCCTTCCCCGGACGCGCGAACCGCCTCCTCTCCCGGCGCGCCCATACGGTCTGCCTGAGCTTCCCGGACTCCGCCGGCCGCTTCCCGCGCCGGGTCCGCACGGCGATGACGGGCTACCCCGTCCGTCCGGCGTTCTTCCACGCGGACCGCGACGAGGCGCGCGCGCGGCTCGGCCTTCCTACCGACGCGCCCTTCGTGCTCGCCTTCGGCGGCAGCCTCGGCGCCCGGACGATCAACCGCGCCGTGCTCTCCCTCCTGAAGGAGGGTCCTGCGCCCCTCGGCGCCCGGTTCCTGCTCGCCACCGGCGCGACGCTCCGCGACGAGGCGCGCGCGGAGGCCGCGGCGCTGCCGCCCGGGGCCGCGCTCGACCTGGCCGAGTACATCGAGGAGCCCCAGGTCGCGATGGCCGCCGCGGACCTCGTCGTCGGGCGTGCCGGCGCCGGCACCTGCGCCGAGATCGCGGCGCTCGGGAAGCCCTCGGTCCTCGTGCCGTACCCGTTCGCGCCGAACGACCACCAGACCTACAACGCGCGCTCCCTGGCCGATGCCGGCGCCGCCGTCCTCGTCCCCGACGCGGAGTTCGACGCGGCGCGCCTGCGCGCGCTGCTCGGCGACCTGCTGACGGACCGGCGCCGGATGCTGCGCATGGCGGCCGCCGCGAAATCGCTCGCCCGCGAGGACTGCGCGGACCGCATCGTGGACCGCCTCCTCGAGGCCGCGGGGCGCGGCGGGGCGGAGGAAGCGGGGCAGGAGGGGGCGCGATGATCGTGCTCGCCCACCGCGGCGCCTCCGGGACCGCGCCCGAGAACACGATGGCCGCCTTCCGCCGCGCCGCGGAGCTCGGGGCGGACGGCCTCGAGCTCGACGTGCAGCGGTCGGCGGACGGCGCGGTCGTCGTCCTGCACGACGCCGACGTGCGCCGGACGAGCGACGGGACCGGACCCGTCGCGTCGCTCTCCCTTCCTGCGCTGCGCCGGCTCGACTTCGGCGGCTGGTTCTCCCCTGCGTTCCGCGGCGAGCCGATCCCGCTGCTCGCCGAGGTCGCGGACTTCGTCGCCGCGCGAGGCCTCTGGCTGAACATCGAGCTCAAGGGCGACCCGGATCTCGACCCGGCCCTGCCCGGCGCCGTGGCCGCCGTGGTCCGCGGACGGCTCGACCCCGCCCGCACGATCCTGTCGACGTTCGACGCGGGTGCCTGGGACGCCGTCGCCGCGGCGCTGCCCGGATACCCCCGCGCCCTGCTCGTCGAGCGCCTCGACGCGGACGCGTGGCGGCTCCTCGCGCGGCGCGACGCATCCGGCGCGCCCTTCTTCCGCTTCGCCCACCCGGGGCACCGCGCGGTGACCGCGTCGTCGCTCGCACGGCTCCGCGCCGCCGGGCTCCGCGTGCACCCCTGGACGCTCGACCGGCCCCGCCCGACCGCGCGGATGCTCGCGCTCGGCGTCGACGGGATCATCACGGGCTTCCCCGAGCGGGTGCGCGGGCGATGAACGGCTCCGTCCCGACGCCCCGCATCCGTCCCGCGCCCGACGTCCGCCCTTCGCCCTCCGCCCGCCGACGCGGCCCCTTGGCCGACCGCGTCGCCTTCCTCATCGTCGTCTCCCTGCTCGCCCTCGGCGCGCTCCTCGTCGGCCTCCTCCCGCAGTTCCGCCTGGAGGCGTTCGAGACGACCGGCACGCGCGTGCTCGCGCCCGCGGACCTCGAAGCGGCGAGCGGCCTGAAGCGCGGGCAGGTCTTCCTCTCCGGCATCGGAGGCAGCCTGCTCGCGCTGTCGGAATTCCGCTACGGCGCTGCGGAGGACCGCCTCCTGCTCGCCTTCCCGTACCTCCGCTCCGTGGAGGTGCGCTTCCGGTTCCCGGGCCGCGCGTCGATCGAGGCCGTGGAGCGGGTCGAGGTGGCCTATCTCGCCGGGCACGACGGCATCGTCCTGATCGATTCCGACCACGTCGCGCTCGCGCTCCGCGACGGCGATCCGCCCGCGGGGATCCCCCTCGTCGAGGGCGTCGACATCCTCCAGTGCCGGCTCGGAGGCCCCGTCACGGTCGACCGGCCGTCCGCGCTCGACGACGCCCTCCTGCTCCTGTCCGCGGTGATCGAAGCCGACGGCGATACCCGCGGCGACCTCCGGCTCCTCTCGCTCGTCGTCTCGGTGCGTCCGGCCGCGGAGGACCTGATCTACATGACCCTGCGCCTGCCCGGCAGCGGCCGGGTGCTCCTCGTGCGCGCGGACGACCCGCGCGCCGGCGTCGCGGAGAAGATGCGCGTGCTCCGGTACGGCATCCTCCAGGGCAAGTTCGACGATCTCGGGCAGGGGATGCTCGACCTGTCGGGCGACACCATCCTCTTCATCCCGGACAAGAAGCAAGGAGGCGTCCCATGATCGCGCTGCTCGGACTCGTCATCGGCCTCATCGTCGGCATCTTCCTCAACGTCGACATCCCTCAGGCCTACTCCACCTATGTCGCCGTCGGCATCCTGGCGGCGAGCGACTCGATCGTCGGGGCCATGGCCGCGAACCTGCAGAACAAGTTCGACATGCCGCTGTTCCTCACGGGACTGCTCGGCAACGGCCTCATCGCGGTGGCCCTCGCCGCTCTCGGCGACCAGCTCGGCATCCCGCTGTACCTCGCCGCCGTCTTCGCCTTCGGGAACCGTCTCTTCCTGAACTTCTCCTTCATCCGGCGCAACTGGCTCGAGCGCCTGCGCCGCCCGGCGGGCACGCCGGCCGACGACGTGGACAACAAGATGTAGCGCCCGGCCGCGCGCCGACCCCTACGGATTGTTGACGCGCGAGCGGTTGGTGTAGAATGGGAGCGACCGGGACCCTCGAGGCGCCGGCGCACCCGGCAAGGGAGGGAGCCGACATGGCGGATTACCGCATGACCTACGGCATGGAGAGCGAGAACTTCGCGACGATCAAGGTGATCGGCATCGGCGGCGGAGGCTGCAATGCGGTCGACCGCATGATCGAGGGCGACGTCCAGGGCATCGAGTTCATCACGATCAACACCGACAACCAGGCGCTGCAGCGGACGCGCGCATCCGTCCGCATCCAGATCGGCGAGAAGATCACCCGCGGCCTCGGCTCCGGCGCCAACCCGGAGATCGGCGAGCGCGCGGCCGGCGAGTCGCGCGACGAGATCGGGCAGTCGATCCGGTCGGCCGACATGCTCTTCATCACGGCGGGCATGGGCGGCGGCACCGGCACCGGCGGCGCGCCCGTGATCGCCCAGGTCGCCCGCGAGATGGGCATCCTGACCGTCGGCATCGTCACCCGGCCGTTCCGCTTCGAGGGATCGCGCCGCATGCAGAACGCCGAGCGCGGCATCCGCGAGATGGAGAAGTACGTCGACTCCCTGATCGTCGTCCCGAACGACAAGCTCCTCGAGGTGGCGACCGCCGACACGACGATCGACGAGGCCTTCTCGATGGCCGACCAGATCCTGCGCTTCGGCGTCCAGGGAATCTCCGACCTCGTCGCGATCCCCGGCCTGATCAACCTCGACCTCGCCGACGTGCGTCGGATCATGACCAACGCCGGCGTGTGCCACATGGGCATGGGCCGCGCCTCCGGCGAGAACCGCGCCTCCGTCGCGATCCGCCAGGCGATCCACAGCCCGCTGCTCGACACGTCGATCGACGGGGCGAAGGGCGTGATCATCAACTTCACCGGCGGCCGCGACATGAAGATCCGCGAGGTCGACGAGGCCGCGTCCGTGGTCCGCGACACCGTCTCGCCCGACGCCGACATCATCTTCGGCGCCGTGGTCGACCCGAACATGTCCGACGAGATCCAGATCACCGTGATCGCGAGCGGCTTCGACCGCGCCGCGGTCCCTCCGGGCCGCGCGAACGCCCTCCGGGGCGCGTCCGCCGGCGCCTCCTCCGCGCCGTCCGCTTCCGGCCTGGGCGCCGGCCCCTCCGCGGCGGCCGCGCCGTCGCCGGTGCGCGAGCCCGCTCCGTTCCCCGCCGAGATCGACCCGACCCTCGGCGACGTCCCCGACTTCCTCACGGGCGTCCCTTCCGGCGCGTCCGCCGGTTCGCCGGACGGCGCCCCGTCGCTCTTCGGCGCCTCGGCCTTCCCCGCGGCGGCCCCGACCGCGCCGGCGTCACCCGCATCCCGCGGCTCCGGCGGGTTCCTGAGCGTCGGCGACGACGACGGGGTCGAGGCCGCGACCGAAGCCGGCTACGAGCCGGATCCGGTCGCCGATCCGATCGAGGCCCGCAGGCCCGAGCCGGTCCGCCCGGAGCCTCCGCACGTCGAGCCGCCGCCCGAGAAGGAGCACCGCCGCTCCCGGATCCTGCCCTGGTTCCTCCAGGACGACGACAGCCGCTACAAGGACTGACCCCTCGGAGACGGGGGAACGAAGGGGGGTGGACCGATGCGCTGCCCGTTCTGCGGCCACGACGAGGACAAGGTGATCGACTCCCGTCCGTCCGAGGAGGGTTCCGCGATCCGCCGCCGGCGCGAATGCATCGCCTGCAGCGCCCGATTCACGACGTACGAGAAGGTGGAGAACCTCCCCCTGCTGGTCGTCAAGAAGGACGGCAGCCGCGAGCCCTTCCTGCGCGAGAAGCTGATCTCCGGCCTGATCAAGTCCTGCGAGAAGCGGCCGGTCTCGACGGCGCAGATCGAGACGCTCGTCGACTCGATCGAGAAGGACGTGCAGAACTCGCTGAAACGCGAGGTGACGTCGCGCGAGATCGGCGAGATGGTGATGGAGCGCCTGAAGGAGCTCGACGAGGTCGCCTACGTCCGCTTCGCCTCCGTCTACCGCCAGTTCAAGGACGTGAACTCCTTCCTCGCCGAGCTGAACCGCATGCTCAGCCGCCAGCCGTAGGCGTCGGGAGGCGCGGTCCGTGAAGAAGGCCCTCCTCGTCGACGACGACGCGAACATCCGCGAGCTCCTCCGCCTCTACTTCGAGAAGGAGGGCTTCGCCGTGTCCGTCGCGGCCGACGGCGTCTCCGCGCTGCGGACCTTCCGCGAGGAGACGCCGGACGTCGTCGTGCTCGACATCATGATGCCGGGGATGGACGGCTTCGACGTGTGCCGCGAGATCCGCAAGGAGAGCCAGGTCCCGATCCTCATGCTCACCGCGCGCGGAGACACGCTCGACAAGGTCGTCGGACTCGAGCTCGGGTCGGACGACTGCATCCAGAAGCCGTTCGACCCGAAGGAGCTGATGGCCCGCGTCAAGGCCGTCCTGCGCCGCTTGAACGCCCAGACGGCGGCCGCCGCCTCGCCGGCGGGCGGCCCGATGCCCGGCGACGAGCCCGCGATCGAGCTGCCGGGACTGCGCATCGACAAGGTCCGGTTCCAGGTCCTCGTCGACGGGCGTCCCGTCGACATGCCGCCCAAGGAGCTCGAGCTCCTCTACCACCTCGCCTCGCACCCCGACCGCGTCTTCACGCGCGAGCAGCTCCTCGCGGGCGTCTGGGGCTACGATTTCTTCGGCGAGTCCCGCACCGTCGACGTCCACATCAAGCGCCTGCGCGAGAAGCTCGAGGCGGACGGGCCGCGTCCGGCCTGGCGGATCCGCACCGTCTGGGGCGTCGGCTACAAGTTCGAGACGGCGTGATGCGCCGGCCCGCGCTGCGCACCTTCTCCGCCCGCACGGTCGTGCTCCTCGCGGTGGCCGTCGCGCTCGCGTTCCTCACGATGGGCCTCGTCTATTACCGGCTCGTCTCCAATTCGCTGCTGCAGCGCCAGGCGGTCGACCTGCGCGCGACCGCCTACGACGTCTCCGACACGTACATCGCGTTCCTCAACGAGCGCTACCGGACCGCCGCGGCGCCCTACTTCGTCCGCTATCTCCGCTCCACCGCCCGGAGCACCGGAAGCATCCTGTGGGTGATCGACCCGACGGGGGCGATCGTCTATTCGACCGACATGCCCGGCGAGGTCGGGGAGCGCCTGGAGAAGCGGACCGACGGCACGTACGTCCTTCCGGACGCGTTCCGGTTCGACAGCGGCTACGACGGGCCCGACCGCCAGGTCTTCGGCGATTTCGAGGGACTCCTCGCGGGGACCGGCAGCCGCTGGGTCTCGGTGGCGATCCCGGTACGGGCGCCCTTCGGCGGCATGCTCGGCGAGATCCAGATCCACCACGCCTACAGCGATCCCTTCGACGCGCCTCAATTCCCCGTCGGGGCGCTCGTCGCGGCGGCACTGACGGCCTTCGGCGTCTCCCTCCTGTTCGGGGCGATCATGTCCCGCGCGATCACCCGCCCGATCCGGCAGATGACCGACCTCGCCTGGCGCGTCACGATCGGCGACTACAGCGTCCGGTACCCGCGCTCGGAGCTCGGGAAGCGGGCCCGCCGCCGACGGCGCGCCGTGTGGGGCGCGGGATCGGGCGACGATCTCGCGCACCTCGCCGACACGATGGACTCGATGGTCGAGAAGCTCGACCGCACCGAACAGGACCGGCGCGAGTTCCTCGCGAACCTGTCGCACGACCTGCGCACGCCGCTCACGTCGGTCAAGGGCTACCTCGAGGGGATGCTCGACGGAACGATCCCGGAGGACCGACGCACGGAGTTCCTCCGCATCGTGCGCAACGAGTCGGTTCGCATGGAGGCGCTGGTGTCCGCGATGGCCGACGCGGCCGCGGTCGAGACGGGGAGGATGACCTACAGCGAGACCGAGTTCGACCTGAACGAGCGCATCCGCCTCGCGATCGTGGGGCTCCGGCCGCAGTCCGACGTGAAGCGGATCGAGGTCGCGACCGACCTCTACGACGAGGACGGCGACGGTGCGCTGCCCGTCCTCGGCGACCGCGACGCGATCGACCGGGTCCTCTACAACCTGCTGTCGAACGCCGTGAAGTTCACGCCGGATGGCGGGCATGTCCTCGTCTCGACGCGCCGCCTGCTGCGCGGCCGGGTCGCCGAGGCGACGATCGAGGACGACGGCCCCGGGATCCCCGAGGACGAGCGGCCCTACGTGTTCGACCGCTTCTACAAGGGCGACCCGTCCCGCGCGACGGAGGGAAGCGGCCTCGGCCTGCATATCTGCCGGACGATCCTGGCCGCGCACGGCCAGGGCATCGACGTCGACGAGAGCCGGAACCTCGGCGGGGCGGCGTTCCGCTTCCATCTCCGCCTCGCCTGAAAGACCGCCGACGCCCTCCGTTCGGGCGGCAGCGGCTGCCATGATCCTCCACATTCCGCGCCCCGTTGTTCATCGACTCGACACAAAGGCCGCATATAATGGACCCATGGGCCGAACGGGCCCGCCGGGCGGCAGGAGCCGTCCGCGAACGGAACGCATGCACGGAGGTGCACCCTCATGACCGGAACCAGCCGCAGAATCATCGGATACGTCGCCGCCTGCCTGGCCAGCGCGATCGTCGGATCGGGCCTCACCGCCGGGACGCTCGTCCTCCTGTACCAGGGCGCGCTCCCGACGCCGTCCGCACAGCAGGAGCCGACCTCCACCCCGGCCCCGACCCTTCCTCCGCAGGAAGTGATCACGAAGATCGTCCCCGGCGACAACGCGGTCGTCCCGATCGCCGAGAAGGCGATGCCCTCGATCGTCGGCATCCGCGTCACCGACGGCACGACCGGACCGTTCGCCACGACCGACGAGGGCTCGGGCATCGTCGTGTGGGCCGACGGCTACATCCTCACGAACAACCACGTCGTCGAGAACGTCTTCGACACCAACGGCGAGCTGATCACGGGCGCCACGATCGACGTCTACGTCCAGAACCGCGCGGACGCGTACCCGGCGACGGTCGTCGGGCGCGACGCGCGCACCGACCTCGCGCTGCTGAAGATCGACGCGACCGACCTCACGCCGGCGGAGTTCGGCGACTCCGACAGGCTCGTCGTCGGCGAGCTGGCCGTCGCGATCGGCAATCCGGGAGGCCTCCAGTTCATGGGTTCGGTCACGTCGGGCATCATCAGCGGGCTCAACCGCGAGATCGTGTTCGAGGACGGGACGACCATGAAGCTGATCCAGACCGACGCCGCGGTCAACCCCGGGAATTCGGGCGGCGCCCTGCTCAACGCGGCCGGCCTCGTGATCGGCGTCAACAGCTCCGGCCTCAACAAGACGACCTACGAGGGCGTCAACTTCGCGATCCCGTCGAACCTCGCGATGTCGATCGCCTCCGACCTGAAGGAGCACAAGTACGTGACGGGCCGCCCGTGGCTCGGCGTCACGGTCCTCTCCGACGCCCAGTACGCGTCGCTGCGGAACGGGCAGGGCTGGCCGGACGGCATCTACGTCAACTCCGTCCTCGCCGACGGCCCGGCCTACACCGCCGGCCTGCGCAAGGACGACGTGATCACCGCGATGCAGGGCGTTCCCGTGCCCGACCTCGCGTCCTTCAAGGACCGTCTCGCGCTGCTCAAGCCGGGCGACACCGTCGCGTTCCGCGTCTACCGCACGTCGACGGGCGAGTATGATACCATCAAGGTGACCCTGCAGGAGAAGAAGAACTGACCCCGGGTCGGAGGGGTGCGTGGAGCGGAAGACGGCGGACGAGGTCCGGGAGATCCTGAAGGTCCTGGACCGCGAATACCCCGAGGCGGATTGCACGCTGGAGAACAAGGAGCCGTTCCGGCTCCTTGTTTCCGCCATCCTCGCCGCGCAGTGCACGGATGAACGGGTGAACCTCGTCGGGAAGACGCTCTTCGTCGCCTATCCCGACCCGAAGGCGTTCGCGCAGGCGCCGCTCGCGGAGCTCGAGGAAGCGGTCCGTCCCTGCGGCTTCTACCACGTGAAGGCCCGGTCGATCCAGGCGAGCGCGATGCGCATCCTGTCCTCGTTCGGCGGCGAGGTCCCCCGGACGATGGACGAGCTGCTCTCTCTGCCGGGCGTCGGCCGCAAGATCGCGAACCTGGTGCTCGGCGACTGCTTCGGCACGCCGGGCGTCGTCGTCGACACCCACGCGATGCGCCTCTCGCGGCGGATCGGGCTCTCCGACGCCGACACGCCCGAGCGCATCGAGCGCGACCTCCTGAGGATCGTGCCCCCCGAGCGCCAGACCGACTTCGGCCACCTCCTGGTCGCGCACGGAAGGAAGTTCTGCATCGCGCGGCGCCCCCGCTGCCCGGCCTGTCCGCTGCGCCCCCTGTGCGACTACGGACGGTCCGCCGCAGCGGCCGGTCCCGCCGCGTCCGGCGCGGAGGGGCGGCGCCCGTGAGCGCGCCCGACCCCTTCGCGCTGCCGGTCTCCGCGCTGCGCGGCATCGCCGGGCGCCGCGCCGAAGCCTTCGCGCGCCTCGGCGCCGACTCGCTCGGCGGGCTCCTGACGCTCTTCCCCCGCACGTACGAGGATTGGAGCGATCCGAAGGCGATCGGCGACCTGCTGGACGGCGAGGACGCCGCGTTCGTCGCCGAGGTCGCGCGCGACCCGACGCTGCGGCGCACCGGCCGCACGAGCCTCGTCCGCACCGTGCTCCGCGACCCCACCGGCGCCGTGGCCGCGGTCTGGTTCAACCAGCCCTACCTGCAGGGGAAGCTGAAGAAAGGCGAACGCTACCTGTTCCGCGGGCGGATCAAGCGCCGCGACCTCGCCTTCGAGATCGCGAACCCCTCGTTCGAGGCCGCGCCCGAGGAGGGCGGCGCCGGCCTCAAGGCGGTCTATCCGCTGACGCAGGGCCTGACGCAGGGGATCGTCCGCGCGGCCGTGCACGAGACCCTCGGGCGCGTCGGCGCCTTCGTGCCGGAGCCGATTCCGGTCCCGGTCCGGATGGAGCACCGCCTCGCAGCCGCCGAATACGCCTACCGGAGCATCCACGAGCCCGCTGCCCGGGAGGAGGTCGACCTCGCCCGCCGCCGCCTCGTGTTCGAGGAGCTCTTCCTGATGCAGGCGGGACTCCGGCTTCTGCGCACGCGCTCTTCGCGCCTGCATGCCGCGCCCGCGCTGCCGCGCGCCGAGGCGGTCGATCGCGCCGCCGCACGCCTGCCCTTCGCCCTGACCGACGCGCAGCGCCGCGTGCATGCCGAGATCGCCGCCGACCTGGCGCGGGACGTGCCGATGAACCGCCTCGTGCAGGGCGACGTCGGCTGCGGCAAGACCGTCCTCGCGGCGCTCGCGATGCTGCAGGCGCGCGAGGCCGGCTTCCAGTCCGCGCTGATGGCCCCGACCGCGATCCTCGCCGAGCAGCACCACGCGACCCTGGAGCGCCTCCTCGGACCGGGCCCGCGCATCGCCCTGCTGACCAGCGCGACGCCGCCCTCCCGCCGCAAGGGGATCCTGGCCGGGCTCGAGGACGGAGCGATCGACATGGTCGTCGGCACGCACGCCCTGCTCGAGACGGCCGTCCGCTTCCGCGCGCTCGGCCTCGCGGTCACCGACGAGCAGCACCGCTTCGGCGTCCGCCAGCGCACCGCCCTCGCGACCGGCGAGGGCCGCGTCCCGCACGTCCTCGTCATGTCCGCGACGCCGATCCCGCGCACCCTCGCGCTGATCCTCTACGGCGACCTCGACATCTCCCTCGTCGACGGCATGCCGGCCGGCCGCATCCCGATCGAGACCTACACGGCGAAGGAGGCGGACCGCCCCCGCATCCACGCCTTCCTGCGCAGGGAGGCGGAGCAGGGCCGCCAGGTCTACGTCGTCTGCCCGATGGTCGAGGAGAGCGAGGAACGCGACCTCGCCTCCGCCCAGGAGACCTACCGGCGTCTGTCGCAGGAAGTCTTCCCGGACCTGCCGGTCGCGTTGGTGCACGGGCGGATGAAGGCGAAGGAGAAGACCGACGCGATGGCGTCGTTCCGCTCCGGGACGACGCGGATCCTCGTGGCGACGACCGTGATCGAGGTCGGCGTGGACCATCCCGAGGCGACGGTGATGGTCGTCGAGGACGCGGTGCGGTTCGGCCTCGCGCAGCTGCACCAGCTGCGGGGCCGCATCGGGCGCGGCGACAAGCGGTCGGTCTGCATCCTGATGGCCGAGGGCGCCGAGGGCGACGCCCTGGAGCGTCTCCGGACCCTCTGCCGGACGCAGGACGGCTTCCAGGTCGCCGAGAAGGACCTCGAGCTCCGCGGCCCCGGCCAGTTCTTCGGCACCCGGCAGCACGGCCTGCCCGAGTTCCGCATCGCCGACCTCTACCGCGACCTGCCCGTCCTCAAGGAGGTGCAGGGAGCCCTCGACCGCCTGCTCGCCCGGGACCCGCTGCTCGCCGCGCCCGAGAACCGCGTCGTGCTGCCCGCCCTCCGCTCCCGGTTCGGGTCGCTGTTCCCGAACGTCGGGATCTAGGCGGACGGGGAGGGGAGCGTGCCGCGCGTCGTGGCCGGCTCCGCCGGCGGGATCCGCCTCCTCGCGCCGGACGGACGCGGCACGCGCCCGACGTCGGACCGCGTGAAGGAGGCGCTCTTCAGCATCCTCGCGACGCGTCTCGGGGACGCCGACGTGCTCGACCTCTACGCAGGCACCGGCCAGCTCGGGATCGAGGCGCTGAGCCGCGGCGCGCGCAGCGCCGCCTTCGTCGAGCGCGACCGCGCCTGCGCGGCCCTGCTCCGCGAGAACCTCGCGAGGACGCGGCTCACCGCTGCCGCCGAGGTCCTCGCGACGTCCGCCGATGCGGCGCTGCCCCGTCTCGCCCTGGCCGGCCGCGCCTTCGATCTCGTCCTGATCGACCCGCCGTACGCCGTCGCCCGCGACGCGCTGCGCGACGCGGCGGCCGCCTTCGCCGCGCACGGCCTGCTCCGGCCGGGCGCGACCGTGGTCCTCGAGCACGACGCGCGGCACGATCCGGAGCCGGATGTAATCAATCTGCAACGGCTCCGGAGTTGTCGCTACGGGAGCACGATGCTAACATTCTACTCGGAGAGGTCCGGTTGACCCGCCCCGGGAGGGACGATTTGAAGCGCTGCATCTATCCCGGCTCCTTCGATCCCTTCACGAACGGCCACGCCGACATCGCGCGGCGCGCCGCGCGCCTGTGCGACGAACTCATCGTCGCCGTCCTCCACAACCGCGCCAAGGAACCCGCCTTCACGCTCGAGGAGCGCGTCGCGATGGCCGCGCGCGCCCTGCGGGACGTCCCGAACTGCCGCGTCGACGGCTTCGAGGGCCTGATGGTCGACTACTTCCGGAAGACCGGCGCGACGGCCGTCGTGCGCGGCCTCCGAAGCGAATCGGACTTCCGCTACGAGGCCGAGATCGCCGCTGCGAACCGCATCCTGCTGCCGGAATTCGAGTCGATCCTGCTCCCGTGCCGGACCGACCTGGCGTTCACGAGCGCGAAGATCGTCCGCGAGGTGGCCTCCTACGGGGGCGACATCCGCGGCATGGTGCCTCCCGAGATCGCCGACGAGGTGGCCCGCAGGCTCCTGCGGCGCGACCTGCGGGGCGAGGCGCCGCTCCTGTCCGAAGGGGAGGGCTGACCGACCATGGAAGCGAAACGGGACCGGGGCGAGGACGTGAACGACCTCATCGACCGTCTCGAGGACGCCGTCGCCGCCGCGCGCGGCATCCCGCTGTCGGGCAGCTGCATCGTCGACCGAGAGGAGATGATGGTCCTCATCGGGGCCGTGCGCGAGAACCTGCCCGCCGAGATCAAGCAGGCCGCCTGGATGCTCAACCAGAACCGCCAGCTGATCGCCGAGGCGAAGAAGGAGGCCGAGGCGATCCGGAAGGACGCCGAGGCCCGCATGACCAGCATGATCGACGAGCACGAGATCACCGAACGCGCCCGCCGGATGGCCGCCGAGACCGTCGAGACGGCGAACGGCACCGCGCGGACGATCCGCAACGGTGCGATCGACTACGCCCGCGCCAAGCTCTCGGAGCTCGAGGAGCAGCTGACCGAGGTGCTCGTCACGCTGCAGCGGCACAAGAAGGAACTGAAGTAGACCCGCCGCCGGAAGGGGCGGGAGACGGACGAACGACGGGGAGGGCGGCCAAAGCCGCCCTCCCCGTCGCTTCGCGTCCGGACCGGAGCGCTACTTCTTCGCGGCGTGGAACACCATCGCCTGGCTGTCCTTCTCCGCGAGGGAGAGCGTCGCGCCGTCCGCGTCCGAGCCGATCGCATACGTCAGCGTCGCGTCGGACTGGGGCGTGCGGACCTGCTTCTTCTGCGGGCTGCCTTCGAACGGGTAGAAGCTGAAGGTGCGCTGCGTCAGCCGCAGGACGCCGTCCTTCGCCTCGTAGCGGCCTTCCTCGACGGAGATGCCGCCGATCGCGAAGGTCATGTGGTTCGCGGACGAGAAGTAGGTGCCGTCGGCGCGGAACTCGAACCAGACGCCGATCGGGAAGTCGCCGACGGGCTGGCCCTGCGCGTCGATCGCCACGTGCGTGCGGTCGGCGGCCGTGGTCCACTGTCCGGCGAGATCGGGATCGAGGACGGGCGTCGGCTTCTCGGCGGCGGAGGCCGCGCAGGCCGACAGGAGCGCCAGCGAAAGGGCGAGGACGGAAACGAGAACGAGGATGCGCTTCATGGGGTACCTCCCGGAGCGGCCGATCCGCTCCTGCTTGATAGACGCTGCAGCGCACGGTTCGGTTCCAAGCACCGGAAGGACTCCCGCGCGTCAATTCCGAGCGAACCGCTATTTCATACGGAAACCGGACCCCATATGCCGAAAGGATTGTGGAATATGAATGAATCGCGCCCATTTGCACGTGAAGGACGATGCGCGCCCACGAATGTTTTGATTCTCAAAATGGAACGTGGTACGACAGTTCCAAGTGCCTCGGAGGAGGCGGAAGGAGGGCATCGCCATGAGCCACGGACCAGCGACCGAGTGGAAAGAGGACGGCGCGTCGGCCTACAAGACCCGGCTGGGCGTCATCATGTTCCTGGTCTACGCCGCCGTCTACGCGGCCTTCATCCTGATCGGCGTCTTCGCGCCGTCGTGGATGCGCGCCGACGTCGGCAGCCTCAACGTCGCGATCGTCTACGGATTCGGCCTCATCGTCCTCGCCGTCGTCCTCGCCTTCGTCTACAACCACCTCTGCACGCTGGCCGAGCGCCGGGCGGGGAAGAAGGAGGAGATCCTATGAACTACGTCGCCTCGCCCTGGGCCGTCGGCATCTTCGTCGCCTTCGTCGCCATGGTCCTCGCCATCTCCTACCACTTCGCGCGCCGGACCAAGACGGCGGCGGGCTACTTCGCAGCCGGCGGCCAGATCCACTGGTCCGTGAACGGCGTCGCCTTCGCCGGCGACTACCTCTCCGCAGCCTCCTTCCTCGGCATCTGCGGAATGATCGCCACCTACGGCTACGACGGCTTCCTCTACTCGATCGGCTACCTCGCCGGCTGGGTGGTCGCCCTGTTCGTCGTCGCCGAGCCGATGAAGCGCCTGGGGAAGTTCACCTTCACCGATGCGCTCGACGCGAAGTTCAACTCGCGCGGCATCCGCCTGATGGGCGCGATCAGCACGCTCCTCGTGTCCCTTTTCTACCTGATCCCCCAGATGGTCGGCGCCGGCACGCTCGTCACGCCGCTGCTCGGCCTGCCGCACGAGGCGGGCGTCGTCATGGTCGGCGTCATCGTCGTCCTGATCGTCGCCACCGCCGGGATGGCCTCGACCACCTACGTCCAGTTCCTCAAGGGCGGCCTGCTGATCGTCTTCTCGCTCGTGCTCGTCTTCCTCGTCCTGTCGCGCGGCCTCACGACCGCACCGGACCAGGGCGGCAACGTCCCCGCGCACCGGTACGCGACGGTCGCGGTCTCCGACGTGACCGACGACTCGCTGACGGTGGTCGATCCCGCCTACACCCTCGGCGCCGTGCTGCATTCGGGTCCGCTCGTCTTCGTCCGCCTCGAGAAGGACGGGGAGTCCAGCTACTGGAAGCTCGACGCGGCGACGTCCGTCCTCACGGAGACCGAGACCATCCTCGTGAAGGCCGACGGCACGACGCTGTACAACGGCGCCCCGAAGGCGGAGGGCCGGTTCTTCCAGGTCGGCAACATGAGCGACATCGGCGGCGACGCCGACATCACGCTCACCACGATGGACCTCCTCAGCTTCTCCGCCGCGATCAAGAGCGGCACCGTCGTCCGCTGGGGCAAGGCCTCGGTCCCCGACGGCACGGACCATGTCACGATCTTCTACCAGAAGCCGACATCGGGCAGCGACGTGATGGCCCCGGGCCTCAAGTACAAGGTCGACGCCGCCAAGGGCGCCACCACGGCGGACCGCCTGAACTTCATCTCGCTGATGCTGGCGCTGTTCTGCGGCACGGCGGCGCTCCCGCACATCCTGATCCGCTACTACACCGTCAAGAGCCCCGAGGCGGCCCGCAAGTCGACGATCGTGGCCATCGCGACGATCGGCCTCTTCTACCTGCTGACGCTCTACATGGGCCTCGGCGCGATGACGAGCGGCGTGCTCGACCTCACGAACGACAACATGGCCGCGCCGCTGCTCGCGAAGAGCTTCGGCATCTCGATCTTCGCGGTGATCTCGGCCATCGCCTTCGCGACGGTCCTCGGCACGGTCAGCGGCCTCATCGTCGCGGCGTCCGGCGCGGTCGCGCACGACCTGATGGACCGGCTGTCGAAGAAGGGCCTCGCCGAGAAGAAGAAGGTCACGGCCGGGAAGATCGCCGCGATCGGGGTCGGCGCGGTCGCGATCGTCCTCGGCATCCTGTTCAAGAGCATGAACGTATCGTTCCTCGTCGGGTGGGCCTTCGCGGTCGCCGCTTCGGCCAACCTGCCGTCGATCGTCATGATCCTGTTCTGGAAGCGGACGACCTCGCAGGGCGTCATCGCCTCCATCACGACCGGCCTCGTCGCATCGCTCGGCCTGATCCTCCTGTCGCAGGAGACGTTCGACCTGGTCTACCATGTGCAGGCGACCGCACCCGTGCCCGTCTCGAACCCCGCCATCTTCTCGGTGCCCCTGAGCTTCCTCGCGCTCGTCGTCGTCTCGCTGCTGACGAAGGGACGCGCGAAAGCCGTCATCCCCGCCGCGCCCGCCGAAGCGGAAGCGGTCGCGGCAGCCGAGGGCGCCGCGGCCGAAGGCGTCGAGGCGGCGGACGACTGACATCCTCCGCGCCGTGCGCGGAACGAGGGGAGGGCCGGGCGACCGGCCCTCCCGTGCTATAATCGGAACGCGCGGCGAAACCCCGGGGTGACCGGAGCCGCCGCCGAGGGGGTCCCATGCGCCACCGCATCGTGAAGAAGCAGTACAACACGCACCATTGCCACGTCTGCGGCCTGTCGAACCGATCCGGGCTGCACGCGCGGTTCTATGAGCTCGAGAACGGCGACGTCGCCGGCGTCTTCGTCCCGCAGCCCGACCACCAGGGGTACCCCGGCCGCCTCCACGGCGGCATCGCGGCCTCGCTGCTCGACGAGGCGATCGCCCGCACCGCGAACGTCGCGCAGCCCGACATCTGGGCCGTGACGGTGGAGCTCGACGTCCGCTACCGGCGGCCCGTCCCGATGGACGCCGAGGTGAAGGCCGTCGGAAGCCTCACGCGGGACACCCGCCGCCTATTCGAAGGCCGGGGCGTGATCCTGCTCCCCGACGGCGAGGTCGCCGTCGAGGCGACAGGCAAGTTCATGAAGCTGCCCTTCTCCGCGATCGCCGATCTCGACCTCTCGCACACGGATTGGCAGCCGGACGACCCCGAGGGGCAGCGCACGGAGATCGAGATCCCGGAGGAGAAGCCGTGACTGCCAACGGCCAGCTCCCGCGCCGCAGCGTCCGCCCGTCCGGCGCCGTCCTGCGGGCCGCCGAGGCCGAGGCCGCGCGGCCGCTCGCCGTCCGGCTCGCCGACCGCCGGTTCACCGGCCGCCTGCTGCTGCTCCTCGGCGCCTGCGAGCTCGCGAACGCCGTGTACGTGATCGCCGCGGACGCGGCCGCGAACGCCTCCGGCGAAGTCGCGACGTGGGCGACGGCCCTCGTCCGCCTCACGATCAGCGCGGCGCTCTATCTCCTCGCGTTCCAGGGCTTCCGGGTCGCCTGGTGGCTCTCCTTCGCCCGGCTCGCGCTCGGCGACGCCCTCTACGTGCTCGACCTGACGATGGCCTTCGACATCTCGACGGTCGTCTTCCTGCTCGTCTTCACCGGCCTCGGCCTCTGGCTGTTGCTCTCGCCCCGCGTCCGCGCCTATCGGGCGGACCGCCGCGAGAAGCGGACCTTCGCCTGAGGCGGACGGGAGGCGCGCCGTGCCGCGGCCGCGCATCGCGGAGGCCTACGCGGGCCTCGACCGCGCGCTCTTCCTCGAGGAGCCGTACAAGGGGGAAGCCGCGTACGACGGTCCGCTCCCGATCGGATTCGGTCAGACGATCTCGCAGCCGAGCCTGGTCCTGCGCATGACCGAGCTGCTCGACCCCGGGCCGGCGTCGCGCGTGCTCGAGATCGGCACGGGCTCGGGATACCAGACGGCGCTGCTCGCCGCCGTGAGCGGCACCGTCGTGACCGTGGAGCGCATCGCGGCGCTGTCCGCGCGGGCGCAGGCGCGGCTTTCGGCGCTCGGGGCCGGCAACGTCCGCTTCGTGGTCGGGGACGGCAGCGACGGGGCGCCGGACGGTGCGCCGTACGACCGGATCCTGGTCACCGCGGGGGCCGCTCGGGTGCCCGCGCCCCTCGTCGCGCAGCTCGCGCCCGGCGGCCGGCTGGTGATCCCGGTCGGGACGAGGGGGTACCAGGAGCTGCTGCGGGTCGAGAAGCGCGCGGACGGCAGCGTCGTCGCCTTCGAGGAAGGCGGCGTGGTATTCGTGGAGTTCGTGGGGCGCTACGGGTTCGGGCGACCGGATGGGGAAGGGGACTGACATGGACTGCTGCTGGGGCGCGAAGGATCCCGAGATGAGGGCCTACCACGACGTCTGGGGGACGCCGGTGCACGACGACCCTACGCTCTTCGAGTTCCTCGTGCTCGAGGGATTCCAGGCCGGTCTCAGCTGGTCGACGATCCTCCACAAGAAGCCCGCCTTCGAGGCGGCGTTCGCGGGGTTCGTCCCGGAGCGCGTGGCCGCGTTCGGCGACGCCGATGTCCAGCGGCTCCTCGGGGACCCCGGGATCGTCCGCAACCGCCTGAAGATCCTCGCGGCCGTGAACAACGCGCGCTGCTTCCTCGACGTGCAGCGGGAGCTCGGGTCGTTCGACCGATACCTCTGGGGGTTCGTCGACGGGACGCCCGTCGTCCACCACCTCGCGACGTGGTCGGACATGCCCGTCACGACGCCGCTGTCCGACCGGATCTCGAAGGACCTCGCGCGTCGCGGCTTCAAGTTCGTCGGCAGCACGATCGTGTACAGCTACCTGCAGGCGATGGGCGTCGTCGACGACCACCTGGAGGGGTGCGACCGGAAGGCGAAGGGATAGCCCCTCGCCTGCCGATCCGGCCCGGCGCCCGCTATTCGAGCAGGTGCCCCATCTTCTCCTTTTTGGTGTCCATGTAGAAGGCGTTCGCGGGGTTCGCCGGCAGCACGATCGGCACGCGTTCGACGACGTCGAGGCCGTAGCCCGCGAGCCCCTCGATCTTGAGCGGGTTGTTCGTGAGGAGGCGGAGCTTGCGCAGCCCCAGCAAGCGCAGGATCTGCGCGCCGATGCCATAGTCGCGGGCGTCCGGCGGGAAGCCGAGGAGGACGTTGGCCTCGACGGTGTCCTTGCCGAGGTCCTGCAGCGCGTAGGCCTTGACCTTGTTGACGAGGCCGATGCCGCGCCCTTCCTGCCGCAGGTACAGCAGGACGCCGCTGCCTTCGGCCTCGATGCGCTCGAGCGCGGCGGCGAGCTGCTGGCCGCAATCGCAGCGCTTCGAGCCGAACGCGTCGCCGGTCAGGCACTCCGAGTGCACCCGGACCAGCGTCGGCGATTCGGGGTCGATCTCCCCCTTGACCAGGGCGACGTGGTGCTTTCCGGTATGCCGCTCCACGAAGGCGTGGATGCGGAAATCGCCGTGCCAGGTCGGCATCTCGGCGACGGCTTCGGCCTCGACGAGCGGGTTCGCGAGGCGCAGGGCCGCGACGACGTCGTCGAGCGTGAGCGCGAGCGGCGCCGCGCCGGGCGCGACGCAGTCCGGGCAGTCCTCCTCGCGCAGGACGACCGCGACGGGCGGCAGGCCCGCGAGGCGGCACAGGTCGGCGGCGGCCTCGTAGACGGTCATGTTGCGGAGGACGCCCTCGCGCGTGACGGGGACGGGGAGGAGGGCGCCGCCCGGGACGAGGGCGCGGGCGCGGTCGCCTGCGAGGATCGCGCGCACGGCGTCCGCCGGGTCGTCGGAGCCCTCGGCGTGCACCGGCGCGCAGAAGCGCCGGACGCTGCGGTGCCCGATCGCTTCGGTCAGCACGGGGATCTCGAGGGCGAGCAGGGTCTCCTCGGGCACGGCGAGGACCACGCGGCCGAGTCCGGGGGTCGGGCGCTCGACCCAGCACGCGGCGGCGTGGACCGCCGCGGCGGCGCCGCCGGATTCGCGCAGGTGGATCGGGGTTCCGTTCGAGAGGGCGTCGAGGAAGGGCTGGATGTCCATCATGTCCTCCTTCGGAGGGGGGCTTCTGCGGCTCATGGTTCGATGATACCATCAGGGAGGCGCGTGTCCGGCACGGACGGTACGGCCGGAAGGGAGGCGGCGGCATGCGGATCGGAGCGAGGGAGGCCCTGCGGCGCGGCGCGTTCTTCCTGCTGTTCGTCCTCGGGACGTTTGGCTACTTCCTCACGAACCGCCTCGGGGTACTGCAGGTCCTGCCCGCGCGCATCGTCACCTGGCCGCTCGACGCGCTCGTCCCGCTCGTCCCGGCCTTCGTCGTTCCCTACCTCCTGTTCCTCCCGTACGTCGCCGGGACCGCGCTCGTCCTGTTCCTCGACCCTTCCGACCGCTACTACCGGTTCGTCTGGACCGTGTTCGCCGGGATGGCCGCCGCCACCGCCGTCTTCTTCCTGTACCCGACCGCGATGGACCGCCCGTCGCTTTCCGGCGGCGACGCCTTCACGTCCCTGCTCCGCCTCGTGTATGCGGCCGACGGGCCCTTCGACTGCCTGCCGAGCACGCACGTCTTCTATTCCGCCGTCAGCGCCTGGCATCTGCTCCGCCTCCGGCCGCGCGCCCGCGCGCTCCAGGCCGCGAGCCTCGCGTTCGTCCTGCTCGTGTGGGCCTCGACGGTCCTCGTGAAGCAGCACCACCTGCCCGACGTCCCGGCCGGCCTCGCGCTCGCGGCGGCCGCCGTCCTCGCGTTCGAGATCCCGAAGGAGGTCCGTCCATGGCGAAGGTCCACGTAGTCCCCGGCATCTGCGGCTTCACCGCCGACATCGAGGCGTTCTCGGAGGACGGCCAGATGTGCCGCGTCTCCGTCGTCTCCGACTGCCCGCACGTGGTGCGGTTCGCGGAGGCGCTCGCGGCGCGCGGGGAGCTCGACGCCTACGAGCAGGTCTTCGGAACGTTCGGGAAGAACGGCGTCTCCGAGGACGCCGCGCTTCTGCGGCATCCCGTGTGCACCGTCCCGGCGGGCGTGCTGAAGGCGATCGAGGTCGCGTGCGGCCTCGCGCTCCCGAAGGATTGCTCCCTGACGATCGAGAAGTAGGCCGGCCAGCCGCGGCGGCGCGGCGCCGGGCTCAGGAGACGGCGATCGCGGCGAAGCGCGCGTCGACGAAGGCGGCCAGGTCGTCCGGGCGGACGAGCAGCTGGAGTCCGCGGACGCCGGCGCTCACGGCGATGCGGTCGAAGAGGACCGCGGTCTCGTCGAGGAACGTCGGGTAGGGCCTGCGCATACCGACGGGCGAGCAGCCTCCGCGCACGTAGCCGGTGACGGGCAGCAGCTCCTTCAGCGGCAGGAGGTCGAGCGACTTGCAGCCGGCGGCCGCGGCGAGCGCCTTGCGGTCGACCTCGGCGGACACGGGGATGCACGCGACGACGATCTCGCCGCCCGCGCCGCGCAGGACGAGCGTCTTGAAGACCTCGTCCGGCGAGAGGCCGATCTTCCGCGCCACCGCCTCTCCCGACAGGTCGTCCTCGTAGACCTCGTACGCCGCGGTCCCGTAGGGGATCCCCGCCGCGTCGAGCCTGCGCATCGCGTTGGTCTTCGCCGGTTCCTTCATGGGGCCATCCTACCGCATCGCAGGCGTCCGCGGAAGCCGCGACCGGACGCGCGGCGGTCTTCCGGGCCGCGCATTTGACAGTTCGGCGTCCGGCGTGTAGGATGTCGACGGAACAAGCAGAAGCATCCGCTTCTCACCTCGAGCGCAGCGAAGAGGTCGATAGCGTCGGAACCGCGGGGAGACCCGCGTTCGGTACAGGCGGATGCACGGAGACGGGCATCCGCCCGTCGCGTTTCATGAAAGGGAAGGTGAACGCACATCAGCCGATCGCAGGAAGGCCTGATGATCAACGAGGAGATCCGGTTCCGGGAAGTGCGCCTGATCGACAGCGACGGGAGCATGGTCGGCGTGGTGCCGATCGGAGCGGCCCGGGCCCGCGCGGAAGAGCGGGAGCTCGACCTCGTGTGCATCTCCCCCACGGCGGAGCCGCCGGTCTGCAAGATCCTGGACTACGGCAAGTACATGTTCGAGATGGCCAAGAAGGAGCGCGAGGCCCGGAAGAACCAGAAGGTCACCGAGGTCAAGGAAGTCCAGCTCAAGCTCCGCACCGAGGAGCACGACCTGGGGTTCAAGACGCGCAACGCCTGCCGCTTCCTGTCGGAAGGGGACCGCGTGAAGGTGGTCCTGAAGTTCCGCGGACGCGAGATGACCTACACCAACCAGGGGTACGCGGTCATGAAGGACTTCGCCGAGGCCTGCAAGGAATTCGGCGGGATCGACCGGGAGCCCAGGGTCGAAGGACGGAACATGATCATGTTCCTCCAGCCCAAGAAGTAGACGAACCCCGCATCGTGCGGCGATCCACGGAGGAGGAGAGACAGATGCCCAAGATGAAGACCCACAGCGCGTCGAAGAAGAGGTTCAGCATCACCGGGACCGGGAAGGTCAAGCGGTCCCAGGCCTTCAAGAAGCACATCCTGAGCAAGAAGACCACGAAGCGGAAGAGGAACCTCCGGAAGTCCGTGATCGCCTCCCCCGCGAACGAAGCGACGATCAAGTCGATGATCCCGTTCAAGTAGGCGACGAAGAGCATCCGCGGAGCCGAAGGCTCCGATGACGTCCGAGGAGGTCGAACCCGATGACCCGTGTCAAGCGTTCCGTCCGCACCCGCGCCCGCCACCACCGCGTGCTGAAGCAGGCGAAGGGCTATTTCGGCAAGAAGAGCAAGCTGTTCAAGGTCGCGAACCAGCAGGTGATGAAGTCCCTGAACTACGCGTACCGCGACCGCCGCGCCAAGAAGCGCGACTTCCGCCGCCTGTGGATCGTCCGCATCAACGCGGCCGCCCGCATGAACGGCCTGTCGTACAGCCGCTTCATGAACGGCCTCAAGAAGGCCGGCATCGCCCTCGACCGCAAGGTCCTGGCCGACATCGCCGTGCACGACGCCGCTGCGTTCAAGGCGCTGTGCGAGCGCGTCCGGTCCGCCTGACGCGCGGCCGGACCGAAGCGTAGGAAAAGGAAGAAGGCGACCGGGGGACGGACGGCGACGTCCGGCCCCGGACCCGATGGAGCGACCGTCTCCGTTCCGCATCGCGAGCAAGGAGAACCGGCTGTACCGCCGGCTTCTCGCCGTGCGTTCAAGCCGTCCCGAGGAGGGCGACGGGGACCGCCTCCTCGTCGAGGGCTACCGCCTGTGCGCGGACGCCCTCGCGTCGGGGATGCGCGCGGACCTGCTCGTCCTGTCGGAGGACGTCGGGACCGACCCGCGCTCCGCGACGCTGGCCGACGCGCTGCCGGACGGCGCCGGGACGGTCCTGCTGTCCGACCCGCTGTTCCGCCGCCTCTGCCGCACCGAGGAGCCCCAGGGCTTCCTCCTTCTCCTGCCGGGTCCAGGCCTCCGGACGCTTCCGCCGGCCGCCGACCCGCAGGGGCGCTATCTCGTGCTCGAGGACGTCCGCGATCCCGGCAACGTCGGGTCGATGGTCCGCACCGCGGACGCGGCCGGGCTGTCGGCCGTCGTCTGCACGCCCGGCTGCGCCGACCCGTTCGGCGACAAGGCGCTGCGCGCGTCGATGGGCTCCGCGTTCCACCTCCCGGTGGTCCGCGCGGAGATCCCGGAGACCTGCGCGTGGCTGCGCGCGGCGGGGTTGCCCGTGGTCGCCGCCGACCTCGACGGGACGGACGCCCTCGACGGGAACGTCCCGGGGCGCGGCGCGGTGCTGGTCGGCAACGAGGCGGACGGGCTGTCCAGCCGTGCGCTCGCGGAAAGCGACCGGCGCGTGCGGATTCCCATGCCCGGACGGGCGGAATCCCTGAACGCGGCGGCCGCGGCCGCCGTCCTGGTCTACGAGATGCTCCGGGCCTCGCGGAAGGCGCCGGATGCGGGCGAACGGCCCGCGGTCCGCTGAAGGCGGAGAGGGAGGTCCCATGCAGGTCATCGTGATCGGCTGCGGCAAGGTGGGCTCGTCGCTCGCGCGGCAGCTCGTGGAGGCGGGAAACGACGTCGTGATCATCGAGAGCGACCGGAACCTCCTCACGAACGCCGACGACATCGACTGCATCAAGATCAACGGCATCCCGATCGACAAGGACGTCCTGAAGAGCGCGGGCATCGAGACGGCGGACGCCGTCTGCGCCGTCACCTCGGACGACAACATGAACATCATGACGTCGCAGGTGGCGCGCGAGATCTTCAAGGTCCAGAACGTCGTGGCGCGCATCTTCAACCCCGGAAGCCGCGAGCTGTTCGAGGAGTTCGGGCTCGAGACGATCTGCTCGACGAGCCTCACCGTGGACGCGATCCTCCGGACGCTCAGCGGCGAGGAGGAGGAGGAGATCCACATGCTCGGCGGCGAGGACATGGTCCTCACGACGGTCGCTGCGGAGCCCTCCGAGACCGGGATGGCCGTCGAGGAGTATTCGGGCGTCCACGGGAAGCACGTCCTCGGGCTCGTCCGGAACGGGCGCCGCATCCTCGCGATGCCCGGCGTGCGGATCGAGAAGGGCGACCGGGTCATCCTCGCCGCGCTCCTGTAGAGCGCATCGAAAGGCGGAAGTCACATGCGGATCCTCATCATCGGCGGCGGCAAGCTCGCGTACTACCTCGTCAAGACGCTCCAGCCCGGGCAGCACGACATCACCGTCGTCGAACGGCGCATGGAGATCTGCGAGCGCATCGCGACCGACTTCAACGCCGAGGTCTACAACGGGGACGGGACGAACATCGCGCTGCTCGAGCAGGCGGGCGCGGCCGAGATGGACATCCTGATCGCGCTCACCGGCAAGGACGAGAGCAACCTGATCGCGAGCGAGATCGCGAAGAAGAAGTTCGGCATCCGCACGACGGTCGCGAAGGTCAACAACCCCAAGAACATCGAGATGTTCGAGCGCCTGGGCGTCGACCGCTCGGTGTCGAGCACGCAGATCGTGGCCGACCTGATCGAGCAGGAGGTCGAGTACCACGGGATGCGGGTCGCGATGACCGTGAAGGGCACGACGAAGGTGATCGTCGAGTTCGCGCTCTCGCCCCGTTCGTCCGCCGTGGGCAAGCGGATCCGCGACAACGACTTCGCGGGCCAGAGCAAGATCGTGCTGCGCACGACGCCCGGAGGGGCGGTCGAGATCCCGACCGGCGACACGATGCTGGCGGAAGGGGACACCCTGATGATGGTCTGCGACCGCGGCCAGCTCGACGCCGTCTGGAAGGCGATGGTCCGCTAGGCCGGACGGTCCGCCGGCGGCCCGTCCCATGGAGAAGGCCCGTCCCTTGCGGGGCGGGCCTTCCTGCGTTCCAGGAGCGCTCCGCAGGGGCTATCCGACGAGCACCTTGCCCTCGGGGAGGACCTTGTCGCTGCCGAGCTTCGCGCGGATCGTGAGCCCGAGCGCGAAGGCCACGGGGCCGATGCGGCCGATGAACATCACCGGGATCAGGACCGCCCAGGAGACCGGGTGCAGCGTCGACGTCTGCACGGACGTGAGCCCGACCGTGCCGAACGCGGACATCACCTCGAACAGCAGGTCGAGGAAGGAGACCTGGGTCTCCGGCGTCTGGACGTCGGCATAGAACCGCGACAGCAGGCGCGCTTCCTCGGTGAAGGACAGGAACAGCGTGGCGACCAGCACGAGCGCGAGGGCGAGGCCGACGATCGTGAGGGAGCGCATGACGGTCTCGGGATTGATCCTCCGCTTCAGCATGAGCGTGCCGTCGTCGCCGTGGAGTTCCGAGAGCACCGCGAACAGGATCACGCCGAACGTCGTCACCTTGACGCCGCCGCCGGTACCGCCGGGCGCCGCGCCGATGAACATCAGCAGGGTCGTGATGAACTTCGAGCCGGGTCGGAGCGAGTGCTGGTCGATCGTGTTGAAGCCGGCGGTGCGCGTCGTCGCCGACTGGAAGAACGCCGCGAAGGGGCGCTGCCACTCCGGGAGCGTCCCGAGCGCGCCGTACGATAGGTTCTGACGTTCCGCGAAGTAGAAGTACAGGGCGCCGCCGAACAGCAGGACCGCGGTCAGCACGAGGACGATCCTCGTATGGTAGTTCAGCGAGGATCTCTTGCGGACCGCGGCGATCAGGTCCGACCAGACGACGAAGCCGAGGCCGCCGAAGATCAGGAGGAAGGAGGTGGTCATCGTCACGATCGGATCCCCGTTCCAGGCCGTGAGGCTCGAGAAGGGCCCCGAGACGTTCCCCATGAGGTCGAAGCCGGCGTTGCAGAAGGCGGAGACGGCCTGGAAGAAGGCCTTCCAGACGGCGTGCCAGCCGAAGGCCGGCAGATACTGCGAAAGGAGGATCAGGAAGCCGGCCATCTCGATCGCGAAGGTGATCGCGACGATCTTCCGGACGAGCTGGAGGACGTCGGCGAAATCGAAGCTGCCGGTCGACTCCTGGATCACGATCAGCGTCTTCAGGCCCATCTTGCGGCGCATCAGGGCGAAGAAGAACGTCGTGATCGTCACGATGCTCAGGCCGCCGATCTGGATCAGCGCGAGGATCACGATCTGGCCGAAGAGGGACCAGTGCGTCACGGTGTCGACGACGACGAGGCCCGTCACGCAGGTCGCCGACGTCGCGGTGAAGAGGGCGCGCAGGAAATCCGTCGAACGGCCGCTCGCCGAGGCGAACGGCGTGCACAGCAGGCCGGCTCCGACCAGGATCACGGTGAGGAAGCTGAAGGAGATCAGGCGGGCCGGTCGGGCGGTGATCCAGCGGAGCACGCGGCCGGCGGGGGAGACTCTGCGCGTGGCGTTCACGGCGGTTCGGATCCTCGGCTTTCGCGAAGCGGCTCCGCGCGGTCCCGCGCGGACGAATAGCGCCATTCTACTCCCGAAGCCCGGAAAGGGCAACGGATTCGGGCGAATGCGCTCGCCGGTTGACAGTCGGATGTGTACGTGGATAATTGTATACAATCTTCACCCGGGATGCGCCCGGACCGAAAGCAGGAGGGAACGCATGGGCCTCACGATCGCACAGAAGATCCTCGCCGCGCATCTCATTGACGGCGCGATGGCCCCGGGCGCCGAGATCGGGATCCGGATCGACCAGACGCTGACGCAGGACTCGACCGGCACGATGGCGTACCTGCAGTTCGAGGCGATCGGCATCCCGCGCGTGCGCACCGAGCTCTCCGTCGCGTACGTCGACCACAACACGATCCAGTCCGGCTTCGAGAACGCCGACGACCACAAGTATCTCCAGACCGTCGCCGCGAAGCACGGCATCCGCTATTCGCGCCCCGGCAACGGCATCTGCCACCAGGTCCATCTCGAGCGCTTCGGCGTCCCGGGGAAGACGCTGCTCGGCTCCGACAGCCACACCCCGACCTGCGGCGGCCTCGGCATGCTCGCGATCGGCGCGGGCGGACTCGACGTCGCGGTCGCGATGGGCGGCGGCCCCTACTACGTCGCGACCCCGCGCATCCTGCGCGTCGTGCTGACGGGCCGGCTCCGCCCGTGGGTCTCCGCGAAGGACGTCATCCTCGAGGTGCTGCGCCGCCTGACCGTCAAGGGCGGCGTCGGGCGCATCCTCGAGTACGCCGGCGAGGGCGTCGCCACGCTGTCGGTGCCCGAGCGCGCGACGATCGCCAACATGGGCGCCGAGCTCGGCGCGACGACCTCGATCTTCCCGAGCGACGCCGCGACCGCGGCCTTCCTCGCCGCGCAGGGCCGCCCCCAGGACTTCGTCCCGCTCGCCGCCGACGCGGACGCCGTCTACGACGAGTCCATCTCCATCGACCTCTCGGCCCTCGCGCCGCTCGCCGCCATGCCGCACAGCCCCGACGCCGTCGAGGCCGTCGACGCGATCGGCCCCGTGAAGGTCGACCAGGTCTGCATCGGCAGCTGCACCAACTCGTCGCTGCTCGACATGAAGAAGGTCGCGGCCGTCCTCCGCGGGCGCACGGTCCACCCCGACGTCTCGCTGACGGTCTCGCCGGGCTCGCGCCAGGTACTGGCCATGATGGCCGCCGACGGCACGCTCGCGGACCTCGTGAAGGCGGGCGCGCGCATCCTCGAGTCGGCCTGCGGGCCCTGCATCGGGATGGGCCAGTCGCCCCGCACCGACGCCGTCTCCCTGCGCACGTTCAACCGCAACTTCGAGGGACGTTCCGGGACCGCGTCCGCGAAGGTCTATCTGGTCAGCCCCGAGACCGCCGCCGCGAGCGCGGTCGCGGGCGTCCTGACCGACCCGCGGACGCTCGGCGCCGCTCCCGTCGTCGCGCTGCCCGACCGCTTCGACGCCGACGACGCGATGGTCGTCCCGCCCGCCGCCGACCCGGACTCCGTCGAGGTCGTGCGCGGCCCCAACATCAAGCCCTTCCCGCGCGGCGCCGCGCTGCCTTCCGAGGTCCGCGGACGCGCGCTCGTCAAGCTCGGCGACAACATCACGACCGACCACATCATGCCGTCGAACGCGAAGCTCCTGCCGTACCGCTCCAACGTGCCGTACCTCGCCGGATTCTGCCTGACGCCCTGCGATCCGGAATTCCCGGCGCGCGCCCGAACGAACGGCGGCGGGTTCATCGTGGGCGGCGGGAACTACGGCCAGGGGTCGAGCCGCGAGCACGCCGCCCTCGCCCCGCTGGAGCTGGGCATCAAGGGCGTCCTCGCGCTGTCCTTCGCCCGCATCCACATGGCGAACCTGATCAACAGCGGCATCCTGCCCCTCGCCTTCGCCGACCCGGCCGACTACGCCGCGCTCGATCCGATGGACGAGCTCGCCGTCGACGACGCGCCCGCGCAGGTCCGCGCCGCCGCGCGCGGGGAGGACGTGGTCGTCCGCAACGCCACGAAGGGGACCGCGATGCGCATGAAGCTGCCGATCTCCGGGCGCCAGGCCGCGATGCTCCTCGCGGGCGGGCTCCTGAACCTCACCCGCGGGGCGGTCTGACCGTGGCCGCGATGGCGCCGCGCGCCCAGGAAGGGTCGGCCCAGGGCTCCCTGCGGTCGCAGGTCTACCTGCGCCTGCAGGCCGACATCCTCGACGGGAAGCTCCATTCCGGCGAGGCCCTCACGGAGCTGCGCATCTCCAAGGAGATCGGCGTCAGCCGCACCCCCGTCCGCGAGGCCTTCCGCCAGCTCGAGCTGGACGGGCTCGTCGTCGCGACGCCGAACAAGGGCGTCGTGGTCCAGGGCATCGAGGACCAGGACGTCGAGGACATGTTCGAGGTGCGCGTGCATGTCGAGGGGCTCGCCGCCCGTCGCGCGGCGCGCTCGATGGACGCCCCCGAGCGCCGGGAGCTCGAGGAGGCGCTCGCGCTCGAGGAGTTCTACACCTCGCGCGGGGACGTCGAGGCGCTGCAGGCGACCGACTCGCGCTTCCACGAGGCGATCTTCCGCGGGAGCCACAGCCGCATCCTGCAGAGCATCCTCGTCACCCTCCACAGCCACTCGCGGAGCGCCCGCCGGCGCTCCCTGTCCTCCGCAGGCCGTCCCGCCGAGGCGCTGGCCGAGCACCGGAGGATCATGGAGGCCATCCTCTCGGGGAAGGCCGACGAGGCGGAGGCGCTCATGGTCGAGCACATCCGCCGGGCCGTCGGCAGCTACGAGAGAGCCGCAGGAACAAGGAGGCAGGACCATGTCGAACCGTGAATTCACCCCGAAGGACCTCTCCCTCGTCCAGAAGATGGCCGGCGTCGCCGACCGCAAGGGAAGGATCGACCCCTCCCTGTACGGGAAGTACGGCGTCAAGCGCGGCCTGCGCAACGACGACGGCTCCGGCGTCCTCGTCGGGCTGACCGAGGTCGGCGACGTCGTCTCCTACATCGTCGACGAGGGCGACATGGTGCCGATCGAGGGCCGCCTCTTCTACCGCGGCATCGAGATCAACGACCTCGTGAACGGCTTCTACCCCAAGCGCCCGGGCTTCGAGGAGTGCGCCTACCTGCTCCTGTTCGGCGAGCTCCCGACGTCGGACGAGCTGGGGCAGTTCGAGCGGCTGCTCGCCCAGCACCGCCCGCTGCCCCCGAACTTCACCGAGGACATGATCCTCAAGGCGCCGAGCCCCGACATCATGAACAAGCTGGCGCGCGCCGCCCTGGTCCTCTATTCCTACGACGACCGCCCGGACGACACCTCGGTCGAGAACGTCCTGCGCCAGTGCGTCGAGATGATCGCCCGCTTCCCCGTCATGATCGCCCACGGCTACATGGCCAAGCGGCATTACTACGACAAGCAGAGCCTGTTCCTCCATTCGCCGCGCGAGGAGTACAACACGGCGCAGAACATCCTGCACCTCATCCGCCCGGACGGCCGCTTCACCGAGCTCGAGGCGCGCGTCCTCGACCTCGCGCTGGTCCTCCACGCGGAGCACGGCGGCGGCAACAACTCGACGTTCGTCACGCACGCGGTCGCGTCCTCGGGCTCCGACGCCTACTCGGTCATCGGCGCCGCGATCGGCTCCCTGAAGGGCCCGCAGCACGGCGGCGCGAGCGGGATGGCCTACGGCATGATGCAGGACATCAAGGCGCACGTGAAGGACTGGTCGGACGAGGGCGAGATCGCCGGCTACCTGGCGAGGATCCTGCGCAAGGAGGCCTACGACGGCAGCGGCCTGATCTACGGCATCGGCCACGCGGTCTACACGCTGTCCGACCCGCGCACGAAGCTGCTGCGCGACCACGCCCGCGACCTCGCCGCCGAGGCGGGCCGCGAGGACGAGTTCGACCTGTACACCCGGACCGAGCGCCTCGCGCCGGA
>CAIXGU010000051.1 GCA_903919045.1 uncultured Eubacteriales bacterium
ACTTCGGGCTGTACTTCGTGAGCTACACGCTCCAGCGCGATTTCGTCTACAAGCACCACCCGAAGAACCGCGGGGCCGAGGACGAAAACCGGGCCTAGCGCCTCTTCCACCCCGCACGAAAACCGTTTCCCATGGTACAATCGCAGAGGTACCCTGTCGTCGCATGCGGACACGGCCGACCCCGGCGGACTTCCGCCCTCGGGCCTTTCGATGCATCAGGAGGTTCTCCATGGGAACCGCTGCCGCCTGCGCGTCGCTGACGGAGACGCCCGACCAGCGCCGCGACCTGCTTCTCACCGTGATCGAGGACTACCACCGCGACCGGAGCAACCTGATCCAGGTGCTCCACATGGCCCAGGCGATCTACGGGCATCTCCCCGAGGACGTCCTGTGCACGGTGGCGCGGGAGATGGCCCTCCCGTTCTCCGAGGTCTCGGGCGTCGTCTCGTTCTACTCCTACTTCACCACCCGCCCCCGCGGCCGCCACACCGTCCAGGTCTGCCTCGGCACGGCCTGCTACGTGCGCGGCGGCAAGAAGGTCCTCGACGCCCTGCGCGACATCCTCGCGATCGACGTCGGGCAGACGACCGCGGACCAGGCCTTCTCGCTCGAGGTCAAGCGCTGCATCGGCGCCTGCGGCCTCGCGCCGGCCGTCGCGATCGACGGCACCGTGTACCGCCGGGTGGCCCCGGGGAAGCTCAAGGCCATCCTCGGGAAGTACGAGTAGGGGGGGGCGCGGCGATGGGCGACACAACGACGGACACCGGAACGAGGATCCTCCGCAGCCTCGACGACCTGCGGCGCGTCGCGGACGCGTACCGGCGGGAGGCGGCCGGGAAGACCCACACGATCCGCCTGTGCGCGGGCGCCGGCTGCATCTCCTGCGGCTGCTCCGCGCTGAAGGCCGCCTTCGAGGCCGAGCTCGCCCACGCGGGCCTCTCGGAGAAGGTCGAGATCAAGGACACGGGCTGCATCGGCAACTGCGACGTCGGCCCCACGGCCGTCGTCGAGCCGGGCGGCTACTTCTACTGCAAGCTCACGCCGGACGACGCGCGCACGATCGTCCGGTCGCACCTCGTGCAGGGGCGCCCCGTCGAGGCGCTCGCGTACGTCGACCGGAAGACGGGGAAGCACGTCGCCCGGATGGACGACATCGACTTCTTCCGCCGGCAGAAGCGCATCGTGCTCGCGAACTGCGGCCGCATCGACTACGACCGCCTCGACGAGTACGTCGCGAACCGCGGCTTCGAGGCGCTGCACAAGGCGCTGACGGAGATGGCGCCGGAGCAGGTGGCCGAGGAGGTCAAGCGCTCCGGGCTGCGCGGCCGCGGCGGCGGCGGCTTCCCGACCGGCCTCAAGTGGGCGCTCGCGCGGAAGTCCCCCGGCGACGTGAAGTACATCGTATGCAACGCGGACGAGGGCGACCCCGGCGCGTTCATGGACCGCAGCCTGCTCGAGGGCGACCCGTACGCGCTCATCGAGGGGATGGCGATCGGCGGCTACGCGATCGGCGCCTCGAAGGGCTATCTGTACGTCCGCGCGGAGTACCCGCTCGCCGTCGAGCGCATGGAGAAGGCGATCGCCAAGGCGCGCGAGGCCGGCATCCTCGGCCCCGGCATCTTCGGCTCGTCCTTCGGGTTCGACATCGAGATCCGCATCGGCGCCGGCGCGTTCGTGTGCGGCGAGGAGACCGCGCTGATGGCCAGCGTCGAGGGCCGTCGCGGCGAGCCCCGCCAGAAGCCCCCGTATCCGTCCGACAAGGGCCTCTTCGGGAAGCCGACCGTCATCAACAACGTCGAGACGTTCGGCAACGTCCCCGCGATCCTGCGCGACGGCGCCGACGCCTTCGCGGCGATCGGCACGTCCAACAGCAAGGGCACGAAGGTCTTCGCGCTCGCCGGCGACATCAGCGACACCGGCATCGTCGAGGTCCCGATGGGCACGACGCTCGGCGAGATCCTCTTCGACATCGGCGGCGGCATCCCGCGCGGGCGGCGCTTCAAGGCGGCCCAGACGGGCGGCCCCTCCGGCGGATGCCTCACGAAGGCGCATCTCAATACCGTGATCGACTACCAGTCGCTCGTCGAGCTCGGCGCGATCATGGGGTCCGGCGGCCTGATCTGCATGGACGAGGACACCTGCATGGTGGACGTCGCCCGCTTCTTCATGGAGTTCGTGCAGGACGAGTCGTGCGGCCGCTGCGTGGCCTGCCGCCTCGGGACGCGCCGCATGCTCGAGATCCTCGAGCGCATCGTGCGCGGCGAGGGACGCGAGGGCGACGTCGAGCTGCTCGTCGAGATCGGCGAGACGGTGCGCGACACCGCGATGTGCGGCCTCGGGCAGACCGCGCCGAACCCGGTGCTCAGCACGATCCGCCATTTCCGCGAGGAGTACGACGAGCACATCCGGCATCGCAAGTGCCGCGCGGGCGTCTGCGCCGACCTGTTCCTCTCGCCGTGCGAGAACGCCTGTCCCGCGGGCGTGAACGTGCCGGGCTACATCGCGCTGATCGCGGCGAACCGCCCGGTCGACGCGTACAACCTCGTCCGCCAGGAGAACCCGTTCCCGGCGATCTGCGGCCGCGTCTGCACGCACCCGTGCGAGAGCGCCTGCCGCCGCGCGCAGGTGGACGAGCCGCTCGCGGTCTCCGACCTGAAGCGCTATGCGAGCGACGAGGCGATGAAGCTCGACAAGCCGTTCGTCGACCGCGTGCACGCCCGCAAGGGCAAGACCGTGTCGGTCGTCGGCGCGGGCCCCTCCGGCCTCACGTGCGCCTACTACCTCGCGCGCCTCGGCTACGACGTCGTCGTCTACGAGACGCACCCGGTCGCGGGCGGCATGCTGGCGTTCGGCATCCCGGAGTACCGGCTGCCGAAGGCGGTGCTCGAGCGCGAGATCGACACGATCCGCAACGTGGGCGTGCAGGTCCGCACCGGCATCGAGATCGGCAGGGACCTGTCGTTCGCGGACATGCGGGAGAAGAGCGACGCGGTCTACATCGCGACCGGCACGCAGCTCTCGCGCAAGGTGGGCGTCGACGGGGAGTCGCTCCCCGGCGTGTACCACGGCATCGACTTCCTGCGCGACGTGAACCTGGGGCACCCCGTCGAGGTGAAGGGGATCGTCGCCGTCATCGGCGGCGGCAGCACCGCGATGGACGCCGCGCGCACGGCGCTGCGGCTCGGCGCGGACGAGGTGCACGTGCTCTACCGGCGCGGCATCGAGGACATGCCCGCGGACCGGCGCGAGATCCACGAGGCGCTCGAGGAGGGCATCCACGTCCACGAGCTCGTCGACCCGCTGCGCTTCGTCGGCGGGGACCGCGTGGAGGGCGTGCTCTGCCGCCACATGCGCCTCGCCGGCTTCGACAAGGAAGGGCGGCGCAAGCCCGTGCCCGTCGAGGACGAGCCGGTGCTGTACAAGGCCGACCTCGTGATCCCGGCGGTCAGCCAGTACTCGGATCTGCCGTTCGTGCGGCGGGACGAGGTGGAGCTGACCGATTGGGGCACCTTCGTGGTCGACGCGGACACGCAGCGGACGACGATGCCGGGCGTGTTCGCCGGCGGCGACGTCGTGCGCGGCGCGGACGTCGTGATCACGGCGATCGCGGACGGCAAGAAGGCCGCGTCGGCGATCGACCGCTACCTGGGCGGCGACGGCGTCCTCAACAAGGGGGAGCCGATCGACATCCCGATGACCTTCGACGAGGGCGAGCTCGCCGAGCACGAGCGCTTCCCGATGAAGTGCCTCCCGCCCGAACAGCGGATCCACGGCTTCGAGGAGGTCTACAAGGGCTACCACAAGCTGAACGCGATGGCCGAGGCCATGCGCTGCCTGCGCTGCGATAGGCGCTAGGGAAGGGGGAAGCGACGATGATCCGCTTGACGGTCGACGGAAGGCCCCTTCTCGCGGAGGACGGCGAGACGATCCTGCAGGTGGCTTCCCGCCACCACATCGACATCCCGAGCCTGTGCTACCTGAAGGACGTCCACAAGACGGGCGCGTGCCGCCTCTGCGTGGTCGAGGTCGAGGGGTCGAAGAACCTCGTGGCCTCGTGCATCGCCCCGGTCACGGAGGGCATGGTCGTCCGCACCAGCACGCAGCGCGTCCGCAAGGCGCGCAAGGTCCTGTTCGAGCTGATGCTGTCGGACCACCCGAACGACTGCCTGCACTGCGAGCGCAACCAGTCCTGCGAGTTCCAGAAGGCCGGCGAGATCCTGAACGTGCGTTCGGCGCGCTTCGAGGGCCGTCGCTCGCGCGCGCTCGTCGACGACACGAGCCCGTCGGTCGTGCGCGACACGAGCAAGTGCATCCTGTGCCGCCGCTGCGTGACGGTCTGCAACGAAGTCCAGGGCGTGGGCGCGCTGAACGCCCAGCACCGCGGCTTCACGACGGAGATCGGCCCGGGCGGCGACCTGCTGCTGGGCTCCGCGGTGTGCGCGTTCTGCGGGCAGTGCACGACGGTGTGCCCGGTCGACGCGCTCCACGAGGCGGACTCCACGGCCGCGGTATGGAAGGCGCTCGCCGACCCGGAGAAGGTGGTCGCGGTGCAGACCGCTCCCGCCGTGCGCGCCGCGCTCGGCGAGGAGTTCGGGATGGAGCCCGGCACGCTCGTCACCGGGCGGATGGCCGAGGCGCTGCGCCGGCTCGGGTTCGACTACGTGTTCGACACGAACTTCACCGCGGACCTGACGATCCTCGAGGAGGGCACGGAGCTGCTCGCGCGCATCGTGTCCCTGTTCCGGTCGAAGGGCGCGGTGTCCGACGAGCGGCTCGCGCGGCTCGGGATGCCGGAGCGCCTGCCGGAGCCGGTCCTGCCGATGGTCACGAGCTGCAGCCCCGGCTGGATCAAGTACGTCGAGCACTTCCACGCGCCGCTGCTGGGACACCTCTCGACGTGCAAGTCGCCGCACATGATGCTGGGCGCGCTCACCAAGAGCTGGTTCGCGCAGAAGGCGGGCATCGACCCGAAGAAGCTGTTCGTCGTGTCGATCATGCCGTGCACCGCGAAGAAGTTCGAGATCACGCGGCCGGAGATGGAGAACGACGGCTTCCGCAACGTCGACGCGGTGCTCACGACGCGCGAGCTCGGGCGGATGGTCCGCGAGGCGGGGCTCGGGTTCCCGACGCTCCCCGAAGGGCGGTTCGACTCGCCGATGGGCGTCTCGACCGGCGCGGCCGACGTGTTCGGCGTGACGGGCGGCGTCATGGAGGCGGCCCTGCGCACGGTGCACGAGCTCGTGACGGGTCGCCCGCTGCCGTTCGAACGGCTGCACGTGGCCCCGATCCAGGGGTTCGAACGCATCAAGTCGGCGACGGTGAAGTTCGCGGAGGTGAAGCCCGAGTGGGACTTCCTCGAGGGCGTCGAGGTCGGGATCGCCGTGACGCACGGCCTCGCCGGCGCGCGCGTGCTGATGGACCAGATCGCGGAAGGGAAGAGCCCGTACCTGTTCATCGAGGTCATGGGCTGCCCGGGCGGCTGCATCAGCGGCGGCGGCCAGCCGCGCCTCACGACCGACGAGGTGCGCCGCAAGCGGCTCGAGGCGATCTACCGCGAGGACGAGGGGAAGCCGATGCGCAAGTCGCACGAGAACCCCGACATCCAGCGGCTCTATGCGGAGTTCCTCGGCGCGCCCAACGGCCACCGCTCGCACGAGCTCCTGCACACGCATTACACCGAACGGCGACGCACCTGACCGATCCCGTGCGTCGACGTTCGGCACCGAGCCCGAGCGTCTGTGCACGAAGGCCTGCGCGGACGCGGGGGGTGCCGAGCGCGACCGCAAGGAGGCATCGCGGGCGCGCGGAGCACCGCCGCCGACCGCAGGTGACCACGGCGCCGCGGTGGAGACGCACCGGGTACGCTTTGCATCGGTGCGCGAAAAGGAATACCATGTCGGAAAAGGCCTCCCGGAGGTACGCCCATGGGATTCTGCTGGACCACGCTCCAGGTCTCGGACCTCGACCGCGCGATCGCGTTCTACCGTGACGTCGCGGGGCTGCCGGTCGCGCGGCGCTTCGGCGGCGGCGGCCACTTCATCGCCTTCCTCGGAGACGGGGAGACGAAGGTCGAGCTGATCGCCGACGCGGGCCGGACGCCTCCGGGCCGCGGCGAAGGCGCGACGCTCGGCTTCCGCGTCGCCGCGCTCGACGCCCAGCTCGCGCTCTGCGCGGAGAAGGGCGTCGCCGTGGAGCGCGGTCCGATGTCCCCCGGACCCGGCATCCGGTTCTTCTACGTGAGGGACCCGGACGGGTTCGAGGTCCAGTTCGTCGAGGAGAGCCGGTGACCTGACGATGGCGGGCTGGAAGGAGGCCTTCGCGATCCGTCCCGAGGAGAAGGCCGACGTCCTCCTCGAGGCGCGGACGATCAACCACCAGCGCCTCCGCCTGACCGCGGCGATCGTCGCGCTGCTCGACGCCGCCTACTTCGTCTGGTTCCGCCTCGTCCCCGAAGGGACGACGCCGGCCGAGATCGCCTGGCACCGGGGGATCGAGACGACGCACGCCGCATCGCTGGCGGTGGCCCTCCTCTTCCTCTTCGTCTCGTATCTCGTCTTCCGCGCGCCGCGCTCCGCGGCCGCGCTCCTCGCCTGCGAGGTCCCGTTCCTCGCCTGGCTGTTCGCCCTCGGCATCGCCCTCACGACGATCGACCAGGCCGTCACGCCGAGCATCGCACCCTTCGTGGTGGTCTGCCTCGCCGCCGGCGCGGTCTTCTACCATCGGCCGCTCCCCGCCGCCGCCCTCTTCCTCGCCTCCTACCTCGTCTTCTACTTCGCGCTCGGCATCGTCGACCTGGACCCGGCCCAGCTCGTCTCGAACCGCGTCAACGGGCTGACGGGCGCCGTCCTCGGATTCGGCGTGTCGCTCGCGTTCTGGCGCCTGTTCCTCCAGACGCGCGGGCAGCGGACGCGCATCGAGGAGCAGCGGCAGGAGCTCGCGCGGGTGAACCGCGAGCTCGAGCACATGGCCTTCCACGACTCGCTGACGGGCCTGCCCAACCGCCGCTGGTTCGACCGCGCCGTGAGAGCGGAATCGTCGGCCGCGCGGCGCCGCGGGACGACGACCAGCCTGATCGTGGTCGACCTCGACCACTTCAAGGTCCTCAACGACACCTACGGGCATCCGCTCGGCGACGACGTGCTGCAGGGCGTCGCGCGGGTGCTGACCGACCACGTCCGGATCTCCGACACGGTCGCCCGCCTCGGAGGGGAGGAGTTCATCCTCCTCCTCCCGGACACGCCGCTCGACGGCGCGCGGGCCCTCGCGGAGAAGCTGCGCGAGAAGGTGGCGGCGGCCGTCTTCCCGAACGGCGAAGGTGCGGTCTCCGTCACGGCCAGCTTCGGCGTGGCGGCGCTGGACGCCGGGGAAGGGCGCGACGCCATCCACAGCTACGCCGCCGCCGACGCCGCCCTCTACCGCGCGAAGATCCTCGGGCGCAACCGCGTGGAGGTCGAGGCGTAGGAAGCCGTCCGAAGGCCCGCCCGGCGTCGCGCCGCGGCGCCGCCTGTGGTAGGATGGACCGAAGGAGCGGCCGGACGTGCGGCCGGACCTGCGACCGGGGGGTGAAGCGCTCCCGGCCGCATTCGCGCGTTCCGCGCGATCCGCGATCCCGCCGCCCGGCGCTCCCGAGCCCGGCGGCGCGTCGCGCCCGGAGGAAGGAGACGGCATGCAGGACCTGTTCGCGGCGCTCTCGAAGGACCCCGGCTACCAGCGCCTGCTGCGGGAGGTCTCCGC
>CAIXGU010000052.1 GCA_903919045.1 uncultured Eubacteriales bacterium
GAATTCATCCAGAAGCACATGATCGACCGGGAGTGCGGAGAATGGTTCTGGCAGGTGGCGCGGGACGGCACGCCGGACCGGAGCTTCCCCAGGATCGAGCCGTGGAAGTGCCCGTACCACCATTCCCGCGCGTGCTTCGAGATCCTGCGGCGATTGGGCGGGGCGCCCGGGGAGGTCGGACATGGTCGCTGACGTCTTCCGGAAACGGCTGTCCCGGCTCCTGCGGGACCACGAACGCACGATCGCGCGCCGGAATCCCGTTTCCGGCACGGGGAACGGGATCTTCGACCGGCATGTCCACCCGGTCCTCACGAAGGAGCACGTCCCCCTCCACTGGACGCACGACCTGGACCGCGAGCGGAATCCGCTCCTGCTCGAGCGGCTCGGGGTGAACTGCGTCTTCAATCCGGGCGCCATCGAGCTGGACGGGAAATGCCTCCTGGTCGCACGCGTGGAGGGCAACGACCGGAAATCCTTCTTCGCCGTCGCGGAAAGCGGGAACGGCATCGACGGCTTCCGCTTCTGGGACTATCCGGCGGTCATCCCGGAGACGGAGGACCCGGACGTCAACGTCTACGACATGCGCCTGACCCGGCACGAGGACGGCTTCATCTACGGCCTGTTCTGCACGGAGCGCCGGGATCCCGACGCGCCCCGGGGCGACCTGTCGAGCGCGGTCGCGCAGTGCGGGATCGTCCGGACCCGGGACCTCAGGACCTGGGAGAGGCTGGCGGACCTGAAGACGGGTTCCCGGCAGCAGCGGAACGTGGTGCTGCATCCGGAGTTCGTGCAGGGAAAATACGCCTTCTATACGAGACCGCAGGACGGCTTCATCGAAGCCGGCTCGGGCGGAGGCATCGGGTGGGGGCTGTCCGACGGCATCGAGCAGGCGGTCATCGAGGAGGAGACCATCGTCGACGACCGGCTGTACCACACGATCAAGGAAGTGAAGAACGGCCAGGGGCCCGCTCCCATCCGGACCGCCCACGGGTGGCTGCACGTCGCCCACGGCGTCCGGAACACGGCGGCGGGGCTGCGGTACGTCCTCTACGCGTTCCTGACCGACGCGGACGAGCCCTGGAAGGTGATCCGCAGCCCGGGAGGCTTCCTCCTCGCGCCCGAAGGGGAGGAACGCGTCGGGGACGTCTCGAACGTCGTCTTCTGCAACGGCCTGATCGCGCGGGCGAACGGCGACGTCCTGCTCTACTACGCGTCCTCCGATACGCGATGCCATGTGGCGACCACCACGGTGGAGCGGCTGCTGGACTACGTCCTCCATACGCCTTCCGATCCGCTCCGTTCGTACGCCTGCGTCCAGCAGCGGAACGACCTGATCCGGAGGAACCTCGACCTGCTGGCACGAACGCGGGACCCGCTCCTCCGTTCGATGGGGAAGGGCGAGGATCCCGAAGCGGCGCGAGGTGCCGTCCATGGCTGAAAGGGCCTTCCATGTAGGGGTGGACATCGGCGGAACGAAGATCGCCGGGGTCGCCTGCGACGACCGGGGCGCGATCCTGTCGCAGGTGCGCGACAGGACGCACTCCCCGACCCGGGGCGACCTGTCGGTCCCGAGGATCGCGGACCTGGTCCGCGAGACCGTGGCGTCGGCCGGCCTCCCGATGGACGCCGTCCGCGCGGTCGGCGTCTGCGCTCCGGGGCCGCTGGACGTCGCGAGCGGCACGGTGATCCGCGTGCCGGTCCTGAAGTGGACGAACGTCCCCGTCCGGGCGCTGCTGGAATCCGAGCTGGGCGTCCCGGTGGTCCTGGAGAACGACGGCAACGCCGCGGCGTACGGCGAGTTCCTGCACGGCGCCGGCAAGGGGCTCCGGAGCCTGGCCTTCATCGGACTGGGCACCGGGATCGGCGGAGGCCTGGTCCTCGACGGGTCCCTGTACCGCGGCCGCCACGACCACGCCGGCGAATACGGACACCTCTGCGTCGAGAAGGACGGAAGGCGCTGCGCGTGCGGAAACACGGGATGCCTCGAGGCGTACGCCTCGGGCACGAGCATCGCGGCGATCGCGCGGGAGGCGTTCGCCGGGACCGGGCGGTACGATGCGGACGCGCTCGCTTCCCTGGATTGCCGGGCCGTCGAGGTCCTGGCGAAGGAAGGGGACCCGATCGCGCTCTCGATCTGGGACCAGGTCGGCAGGAAGCTGGGGCTCGCGGTCTCGGCCCTCGTCCAGAGCCTCGATCCCGACCTCATCGTGATCGGGGGCGGCACGTCCCGGGCGCTCGGGCTCTTCTACGACACGATGGTGGACAGCGCGAAGCGCCAGATGTTCGCCGTCCTCGCGAACGACCTGAGGATCGCCGCCGCGCGCCTGGGGGAATCCGCCGGCGCGGTCGTCGCGGCGTTCCTCGCAGCGGAAGCGCACGGCCTATGGAAGAGGGAGGATCATCCATGAACGACCGCAGGAACGCCTATGAGGAGACGCTCGCCCACGTCCGCACCGGCTCCCGTCCGTCGGACCTGCGGATCACCGACATGCGGTTCGTGGACATCGCCGGCGCGCCCATGCACTGCATCCTGATGAAGATC
>CAIXGU010000053.1 GCA_903919045.1 uncultured Eubacteriales bacterium
GCGCCAGGGCGACGGCCGCCATGGCTTCCGACTCCGCGCGCACCCGCTGCAGCAGCGCCGCGTCGCCCAGCGCCTCGGCCGCCTCGAGGAGGAGCCAGCTGCCTTCGATGTCGTGCCCGAACGAGATCTCGTCCGTCCGGCTGTTCCACTTCTCGTCAAAGTAGAGCATGAAGTGGTGGGTGCGGGCGTCGACGATCCGGTCCAGCGTGACCTCGATGAGCTCCTTGAGACGCTGGGCCATCCGCTCGTTCTTCCACACCCCGTAGAGCTGCGTATAGGCCTCCAGCACATGGAGATGCGTGTTCATCGACTTCTTCTCGCGGTCGGGGACTTCGTAGGCGAAGAAGTGCTCCATCTCGGAATAGTCGGCGCTGCAGGCCTCGAAGTACCCCTTGTTCTCGGCGTCGTACATGTGCGCCTCGATGATCCGGAAGAGGTCCAGGGCCCGCAGGAAGGGTTCCTTCCTGCCGGACGCCCGGTGGTACTCCACGAGCGCATAGATGCCGAACGCCAGGTTGTAGACCTGCTTCCGGGGCTCCACGGCGTCGCCGCGGCAGTCGACGTAGAAATGGAGACCTCCGTGCTCGTGGTCCCAGAAATGCTCCATCATGTAGGCGTAGGCCCGGTTGGCCATGGCCATGTATTCGGGCTCGCGGTACCGCCGGGAGGCGGCGGAGAAGGTCCAGAGGATGCGCGAATTCAGGATGCTGCCCTTGATGGACAGCCGATCGACGACCCCTTCGCCGTCCATCCGGGCGAGGAAGCCCCCGTTCTCCGTGTCGACGGCGTTCTTCATCCAGAACGCCAGGATGCCCTCCTTGAGTTCCTTCTCGGCTTCGCGCAGGAAGACGTCCTTCTCCAGTGCGGTGCTCATCCTCGGGGGTTCCTTTCTGCCCTGCGGCCGGCATCCGGAAGGATGCGATCCGGCGGATCCGCCTCCAGCGGCACGAATAGGATGCAGGTGGGGGAGGCGACGTCGACCGCCCCTTCGAGGGGGGTCGGGATTCCGGTCGCGGCATCGACGGCGAAGACCGCGATCCGATCCGAATGCTGGTCGGCGACGAGCAGGAATCGTCCTTCGGGGTCCAGCGCGAAGTCCCGGGGGTGCTTCCCCAGGGTCGGGACGGCCGCCGTGAAGGAAAGGCGGCCGCTGTCCGCATCGATCCGGAAGACGGCGATGCTGTCGTGCCCGCGGTTGGAGGCGTAGAGGAACCTTCCGTCCGCGGAGACGCGGAGGGCTGCGCAGGAATTCCCGCCTGCCGCATCCGCCGGGAGGGTGGAGAGGCGTTGGATCTCCCGGAAGACGGGACCGTCGGTCGAGCAGGCGAACGCGTGGACCGTCGAGTCCAGTTCATGGACGGTGTAGGCGTACCGGCCGTCGGGACGGAACGCGAGATGACGCGGACCGGATCCGGGCGTCATCGGGACGCACGGATCGGCGTCGGACGCGCGGATCCCGGCGTCGGGATCCAGCGGGTGGAGGAACAGCCGGTCGAGGCCCAGGTCGACGGCGCACAGGTGCTTCCCGTCCGGCGTCAGCCCGACGAAGTGGGCATGCGGGCCTTCCTGCCGCATCGGATCGGGGCCGGACCCGGCATGGCGGAGGACCTGGAGCACCTGGCCGGGACGTCCCTCGCCGTCGAGCGCCACGACGGAGACCGAACCGCTGCCGTAGTTGGCCGTGAACAGGAACCGGCCGGTCTCGTCCGCGCACAGGTGGCAGGGCGCGCTGCCCTCCACCGGAAGGGCGCCCAGGAAGGACAGATCCCCGGTCCTCCGGTCGATCGCATAGGACCCGACGGATCCGCTGGTTCCGTCCAGGCGGTCGTCGGCTTCCGAGACGGCATGGAGAAGCCGGCCGTCTTCGCTGGCGACGAGGTAGGACGGATCCTTCAGCTCGCCGTAGGAACCCCGATGCCGCAGCGCCCCGGTGGAACCGTCGTACCGGAAGCAGTGCAGGCGGTCGTAGGTCCCGACATAGACGGCGCAGGGCCTGCTGGGCGCCACTCGATCACCTCCGCGACGACTTGTTCCTGTACGAGACGAACACGAGGTCCAGGTCCCCCTGGATCCCGATGGCTCCGTAGTCCTGCGGCAGGAAGACCGTGTCGAGCTCTCCGACCGGGACGCCGTCGATCGTGCCGCGGCCGTTGATGCAGGTCATGAAGAGGAACTCGTCCTGGCGGTAGGTCCCCTGGCCCCGGACGATCAGCCTTCCCCCGGTATAGCAGCCGGGCTCGTCGTGATAGAGGCAGATCTCGCATCCGTCCTTCTGGAAGGGCTCCACGCGCACCGCTTCCCGGTCGGCATCCGGGACGGTGATGTTGTCGTAGACTTCCTGCACGTGCAGCTGCCTCGGCTTGCCCGTGGCCTGATCGACGCGGTCGTAGTCGTACAGCCGGTACGTGACGTCGCCGTTCGTCGAGAAGGCCGCGCAGAGACCGCCCGCGCCGAACGCGTGGAGCGTCCCGTAGGGGATGTGCACGAAAGAGTCCTTCCGGATGGGGACGTACTTCAGGAGCTTGTCCCATTGCCCGGTCCGCGACAGATGGATGAACTCCTCCTTCGTCCGGGCGTAGTGGCCGAAGACCATGCTGCCTTCGCCTTCGCCCTCGAAGAAGACGCATCCTTCGGGCTTGCCGCGCATGCCGCTGTGGAGGAGTCCGTATTCGTCATCGGGATGGAGCTGGATGGAAAGGCGGTCCGCGGAATTCCCGACGATCATCCGGACGGGCATGTCGGGCGTTTCCGACCCGAACAGCTCGGGATGCAGGTGGTAGAACTCGGAGAGCTTGCGCCCCGTGCCCCGGACGTCGCAGTCGAGATGCCCCGGAATGGCGATGACCGTGTAGATCTCCGCGATGTTCTTCAGATCGGTCTGGATGCGGTACTTCTCCTTCAGCCGCTGCCCGCCCCAGATCCGCTCCTCGAGGATCGGCTCGATGAAATAGATCCGCTTGTCCATGGAATCCCTCCTGTGCCCTCGAGCGCTCCTGCCGCAGGTGCGGCATCTCCCGCGGACAGAACGATAGCGATGTAACTATAGCGACAAGCCATGGGGGCGTCGATTCAATATTCCGTGCTGTTAGTAACATATGCGGTCCCCTTGCGGCCGGTTCCGCCGGGGGCCGAACAGTGCGGCCGCGTGCGGTCCGGACCCGGTCCGCGCCCGGCAGGCGCCGATGAATTGGCCGGGAGATGATGCTATGATGGAACGGGTTCGGAACAGGTTCCAGGCGGATCGGGAGAAGAGATGGGCAAGTCCGGCAGACGCAGCGAACTGATCCTGTTGCTTGGCGAACAGGGCGTGATGGCCGTTTCCGACCTGGCTCGGCGGCTGGGGACGTCGATGATGACGATCCGGCGCGATCTCCGGGAACTCGAGCAGGAAGGCGCGATCAAGAAGGTGCACGGCGGGGCGATGCTGCGGAAACGGGACGCGGAGCAGTCGCCGTTCCGGGACCGGGTCGGGTCCTTCAAGGAAGAGAAGTCGAGGATCGGCCGCGCCGCCGCGCAGCTCATCAAGGAAGGCGACATCGTCTTCTTCGACGCCGGCACGACGCCCTATTCCATCGTGGAGCACCTGCCCGACGGCATCCGGTTCACCGCGATCACCATCGGGCTGATGACCGCCGTCGCGCTCTGCGAGAAGCCGAAGGTCGACATCCTCAGCATCGGCGGGAATGTCCATCATTCGTCCTATTCGGTGATGAGCTACGTCGCCGCCGATGCGATCCGGCAGCTCCGCGCCGACCTGGCCTTCGTCTCCACGGAGGCGGTCTCCGTCGCCGAGGGCGCCTTCGATTCCCAGCTTCCCCTGATCGAAATCAAGAAGGCCATGGTCGAGGTCTCCCGGAAGGCGGTCCTCCTGGTGGACCACAGCAAGTTCGAGGCCATGTCCTTGTGCCTGTCCCTGCCGCTGGACGCATTCCAGACGGTCATCACCGATTCCGGGACGGATCCGGAGGCGATCCGGACCCTCCGCGAGAAGGGAATCGAAGCCATCGTCGCGGAATGACCGGACCGCGCAGAAACGCGGGACCTCCATCCCGGAAGGAGGGGTGCGCATGACGTCGGGCCCGTCGACCGCTGGAACGTCGAAGACGTTCGAGGTCCTCCGCGCTGCGGACCACGACCGCATCGCCGCGCTCGTCGCCTCCCTGGACGACTGGCCGGGGCCGCCCTTCGCCAGCCACCGCAGCGCCGCCCTCCTCTACCACCGCCTCGAATTCCTCGCCGACATCGGAATCCGCGCGGACGACCCCGCATGGCCGTCCCTGCCCGGAGTGCTGGAGAAGGTCATGGAAGCGCCCGCGCCCGAGGGTCCCTTCCGGCTTCTCAACTCCATCCCCGTCGCATACGGCGGCAGCGGAACCCCGACCCGGGGCTGGGCGCTCTGCGACGCGCCGATCCTGCTCTATGACGTCGCGGCGATGGGGGACCCCGGCGACCCGCGCGTGCGAAAAGCCGCCGCGCATCTGGGCGGACTCGTCCGGGAGAACGGATGGCCCTGCGCGGTCTCGCTCGAGCACGGGAAGTTCCGCGGACCCGGGCGCAAGGACGACCCCTGCCCGTACGCGACGCTCGCGATGCTCAAGGCCTTCTCCGCGATCGACGACCTCCGCGCTTCGCCCGAGGCCGCCGCCGGCATCGGATGCCTGCTGGACCTCTGGGAGACGAGCCGCGAGCGGCACCCCTACATGTTCTTCATGGGCACCGACTTCCGGAAGCTGAAGGCGCCGTTCATCTGGTACGATCTGCTGCACGTCGCAGAGGTCCTCTCGCGGTTCCCCGCCGCGCGTCGCGACCCCCGCTTCCGCGGGATGCTCGGGGAGATCCTCGCGAAGGCCGGCCCCGACGGCCGCTTCACGCCGGAGTCCGTCTGGACGGCATGGAAGGATTGGGACTTCGGGCAGAAGACGCAGCCCTCCGCGTGGATGGACGCCTTCGTCGCCCGGATCGCCGAGCGCGCCGAGGAGGCCGGATGAAGTCGAACCAGCC
>CAIXGU010000054.1 GCA_903919045.1 uncultured Eubacteriales bacterium
CGGTCGAGGAGCGGGCGGGGGGACGCGCCGTGCGGGTGACGACGCCCGCGGGCCGCGTCGTCGAGATCTCGGAAGGGAACGTCGGCGTCGTGCTCGACGGCAAGGTCGCGGCGATGTGGCGGCAGGCGGAGATGGCGGAGGGCAGGCTCTGCGTGCCCTTCCAGTGGTTCGCGTCGGAAGTCGCGGGCGCCTTCGTCACGGAATGCGACGGCGCCGTCTACGCATCGGACCACTACGGGGAGATGACGGCCTACATGGCGCGGACGATCCGCGAGAAGGTCCTCGGCTGAGGCCGGGGAATCGAAGGAGGAAGAGCAGCATGGGACGCTTCGGGAGAGAACGGGTCAAGGGATTCCTGCGCGCATCCGGCACGCGCGTGGTGAACGGGGACGGCGAGGAGATCGTCCTGCAGGGCTACGGATGCGGGAACTGGACGAATCCGGAAGGCTTCATGGTCGGCGCGCCGGAGATCGACCTCGCGGGCGGCATCTTCTCGCCGAAGTACATCCCGCCGCGCCGGTTCGACCGCCGCCGCACCTTCGACCAGGCGGTCCGGGAGCTCTGCGGCGACTCCTACGCGGAGGGGTTCTGGCAGGCCTGGCAGGCGAACCACCTCGCGGAGGCGGACATCCGGGCGATGGCCGACCTGGGGCTCAACTCCGTGCGGCTGCCGCTGAACTGGCAGGCCTTCCTCCAGGAGGAGCCGGGACTCGTCTGGAAGGAAGACGGATTCCGGATGCTCGACCGGGTGATCGACTGGTGCGAGCAGTACCGGATCTACGCCATCCTCGACCTCCACGCGGCGCCCGGCGGCCAGTCGGCGACCGCATGCGACGGCGGCTACGACAATTCGCCGCATCTCTTCATGGACGACGAGAGCCGGGACCGCGCGCTCGCCCTGTGGGAGCGCCTCGCGCAGCGCTATGCGGACCGCTGGATCGTCGGCGGCTACGATCTCCTGAACGAGCCCGTCAGCCTGCCGAACCACCAGGAGTTCGTCCCGAAGCTCGCGGAGTTCTACGAGGCCGCGATCGAGCGGATCCGCAAGCACGACAAGCGCCACCTGTTCACGCTCGAAGGCCCGAAGTTCTCGAAGTCCAACGAGATCTTCGACCGCGACTACGACCCGGAATGCCGGAACTGGCTCATCCACATCCACCTCTACGGCTTCTCGCCCGAGAAGCAGGAGCTCGCGTGGTATATCCTGAAGGGGATGGAGCGGAACGTGCCGGTCTGGATCGGGGAAGGGGGGAGCCACCCCCTCGCGAACGCCGTGTTCTTCGAAGTCGCGGCCGATTACGGCATCGGCTTCAACCTCTGGTGCTGGAAGACCGCGATCGACGGCCCGTTCGGCCATCGGTCCGTCGGCTACCGGCTGCCGAAGGACTGGGAGGCCGTCCGCGGCTACGGCGCCGGCGGCCCGAAGCCCAGCTACGCCCGGAGCCGCGCGATCTTCGACGAGCTGCTCGAGAACATCAAGTACGAGAACTGCGAGCACGACAAGGAAGCGATCCGCATCACACGCCGGAGCCCCGACCTCCGCCTGCCGGCCGTCGGATACGACAACCGGCCGGGCGACGGCGCCTCCTACCGCGGGTCCTGGGAGCACGGGAACCTGCTGGGCTACCGCCTGTCCGACCGGACGAAGCTGGTCCTCGCGCCGGGCGTCGACGAACCCCGCCCGGGCTTCGACATGTATCCGGATCCGAACGTCCGGCGCCCGCTCGATCCGCTGATGTCGCTCATGATCGAGCTGTCGGCCGGCGAGTTCGCCGCGTATACGGTCCGTGAATGCACGAAGCCCGTTCCGGTCGCCCTGGAGCTGAAGGGGACGCCGGGGACGGTCGTCGAGGTCGATGCCGGCCACGGCCGCACCGCTCGGATCGCGCCGGACACGGACGGGCTCGGCTGGAAGGACGCCCTGACGCTCGACCCCTGCGAGGAGGCGACGGTCACGGTGCGCGTCCTGAACGGCACGGCCTGGGTCCGGACGATCCACTTCAAGGGTTGAGAGAGCTCCGCATGGAGGCACGGAAGGCCGAGGCCGTCTGCGCGATCCAGAACCTGCAGGGGCTCTTCGTCCACCGGTACGTCGCGAACGCGCTCTCCGGGCTCGCCGAAGCGCTGTTCGCGGATCGGCCGGACGTACGTCTCGAGATGCCGGCGCTCGACGCGCCGGCTGTCGGTCTCGCCGCGATCCGGTCGGCGCTGGCGGACCTCGAGCGGTCCCGCACCGGAAGCGGCTTCGTCGAATTCGTGCTGCTCCACTCGCCGTCGTGCGAGGTCTCGCCCGACGGGACGCAGGCGCGCGCCTCCTGGGAGGCCCATGTGCACGCGTTCCGGCCGGCCCGGGACGAGGTTGCTTCGGACCTCGGCGTGGGCTGGTTCGAATCCCGGTTCGTGAAGGAACGCGGCGGGTGGCGGTTCGTCTCCCTGCTCTGGCGGGAGATGCAGTCCTTCCTGCCCCGGACGGATGCCGGGACAAGGATCCGTCCCTCGCAGGCGCCGCTTCCCGGTCTCGGCGAGGCCGACCGCCCGGTCGGCGACCCGAAGGACTGGTACGACGTGCGGAACCTCCAGGACCTCTTCGCCGTGGACCGGCGGATGGGCTTCCTCTCCCGGTTCGCCGACGGGCCGGACGCCGCGCTCGGGTTCCCGGATGCGGACGCGGAGGTCCATCGGGGACATCCGGAGATCCGGAAGCGGCTGGAGGAGCTGGACCGCCGGGAGGACGAACAAGGGGGCCGCTATCAGGACGCCTTCCTCGCGACGACGCCGGTCGTCTCGGTGTCTTCCGATCGGACGACCGCGGAGGGGTGGTGGCTGGTCCGGACGTTCCGCGTGACCGCGGCGACGGCCGGAGCGGACGGCCCGCTCGTCGTCCGCAGCGCGTTCGGGACGCTGCATTCCCGGTTCGTCCGGACGACGGCGGGGTGGCGCGTCCGGGAACTCCTCCTGCATCCCCGCGTCGACGCCGCGCTCGGCGCCTATGACGCGGACACGCGCTATCATCGCATGCGCCTTCCGGAGGACAACTGGCTGCCGTCGGGTCTTTCGGCCGACTGCGGTTCGGCGGAGGACCTGGTCGGCCTCGAGAACCTCCTGGCCGATTGGGTCGGGTGCCTGCACCACGGAACGCTGAGCCGCTATGCCGTCGAGCACATGATCGACCCGCGGATGCCCGTGCGGATGCACATCCGCAGCCGGGGTACGGAGACGCCGCTCCTCGAGACGGGCGAGGCGATCCTCGCGAAGCTCGGCCCCATGGACCGCAGTTTCGTCTTCAAGCAGTGCAGCCACCATGCGGCGACGACCCCCGTCCTGAACGTTGACGCGGAGGCGGGACGAGCCGAGGCCGCGTGGCTCGACTGCAGCCTGACGAATCTCGGCGCGAAGGCCGACGACGACCCCCTGGGATCGGCGTACATGCTGTTCCTGGGCTTCTATCGCCACCGGTTCGAACGCATCGGCACGGAATGGAAGCACGCCTCGTTCGAATGGGAGCCGCTGCTCTCCCTGCCGGACCTGCGCTACCGGCGTCTCGACTCCCGCGGGTGGGCGGGGTCGTCGGACCCGACCCCCTATCCGCTGCCCATCCACCGAAGGAGGGAACCATGGCCAGCTTCACCCTGAGCCTGAAGAGCGACGCCCTGGGAGGGCAGACCAGCGTCTCCGTCGTCCTGCCCGTGTTCGAGGACATGGAGAGCGAGATCCGCGCCGGCGAGCGGTTCCAGACGCTCTGGCTGCTCCACGGCGGCGGCGGCGACCACACCGATTACCTCCGGAAGACCGCTATCGAGCACTGGGCGGTCCGGCACAAGCTGGCCGTCGTGATGCCGGAGGTGGGGAACAGCTTCTACAACGACCTCCCGGACGGTCCGCAGTGCTACGCCTACGTCGTCGACGAGCTGCCGCGGCTGCTCCGCAAGCACTTCCCGCTCTCCGACCTGCGCGAGGACAACTTCATCGCCGGGCTGTCCATGGGCGGGTTCGGGGCCGCGAAATGCGCGTTCAACCACCCGGAGCGCTACGCCGCCGTCGCGCTGATGTCGACGGGACCGGTCGGCCCCCACCAGCTCGCGCGGCTGTTCCCGCAGGACGACGCGCGGTTCGAGCGGACCTTCGGGAAGATGGACGCCATCCCCGGCACGGCGAACGACGTCTGGCACGTCCTGGAACAGGCCATGGCGGCGAAGGTCGCGCTGCCGCGGATCTACGATTGCTGCGGCACCGAGGATTTCGCCTATGAGCATTTCCAGGCGTTCCGGACCTTCGCCGAGGGGATCGGCGTGCCCGTGACCTACGCGGAATGGCCCGGGACGCACAGCTGGGATTTCTGGAACGAGGCGCTGCCGAGGATCATCGACTGGCTGCCGCTCAAGGAGCGCGGCTTCGTCGACCGTCTCGGGAAGGAGCGGTTCGCCCGGATGATGGCGCAGCGGGCGGAGCGGACGAAGGACGAGACGACGGAAGGGAAGACCGGCGGATAGGCCGGCGGACGCACAGGAGGGAACCATGGCACTCATCCGCATGAACTTCGACAGCCGCTACCTCGGAATCAGCCACGAAGTCGGGGTCATCCTCCCCAACATGCCCTGGCAGACGAAGGACCCCGCGGCGTTCTATGCCTGCGGGAAGAAGTACCCGGTCCTCTGGCTCCTCCACGGCAGCTTCGGCGACCAGTCCGACTGGATCCGGAAGTCGAGGATCGAGCTGTACGCGTGCGAGCGGAACGTGATCGTCGTCATGCCGTCCGCGCTGAACAGCGACTACGCGAGCTGGCCGGCCTTCGGCCTGGGTTTCGACATGGAACGCTACTTCGCCGAGGAGCTCATGCCGCTCGTCCACCACTGGCTGCCGGCCTCCGACCGGCGCGAGGACAACTACATCGCCGGGCTCTCCATGGGCGGCGCGGGCGCGCTGAAATACGCCTTCGCGCACCCGGAGCGCTTCGCGGGCGCTGCGGCGCTGTCCGCGGCCGCCTGGGACATGTCGTCGCTCCGGCCGTTCGCGGCCCTGAAGTCGCACGAGTTCCGGCAGGCCGCGGCGGAGGGCACGCTCGATCTGCCGCCCATGTTCCGCGGGCTCATGGGCGGACGCATGGTGAACGTCGTCGCGAAGTACCCGACGGTGGCGGACTACCTCGCGTCGTCCGAGAATCTGTGGGACCGCTTCCAGGAACTGGCGCCCACGGGACGGCTGCCGTACCTCTATGCCGCGTGCGGGACCGACGACTTCCTGTACGGGACGTTCCAGGACTTCCGCCGCCTGGCGGAGGACTCCGGGGTCCGCGCCGACTTCGAGGAGCTTCCCGGCTACGCGCATGAATGGCGCTTCTGGGACCTCGAGATCGAGCGCGCGCTCGACCGCTTCGGCCTGAAGAAGGCCGAGGCCGGCGGACCCTTCTGATTGGAAAGAGGACGGCCATGGGCGTGATCCGATTCAACTTCCTGTCGCAGTACCTCGGCTTCCAGACCAACGTCACGATCTGCCTGCCGACCTTCAGCTTCGCGGACGTCATGAAGGGCACGACGCAGCCGTACGTCCCGGGCATGAAGTACCAGTCGCTCCTGCTGCTGCACGGCGGCAGCGGGGACGACTCCGATTACCTGCACTTCTCGAGCATCGTGCGGTACGCCGACGACCACAAGGTCGCCGTCATCATGCCGTCGGACTACAACGCCGACTACACGGACAGTCCGACCGGACCGAAATACCTCCGCTACGTCGCGGAGGAGCTGCCGCTCGTCTGCCGGACGCTGTTCCCGCTGTCGGAGAAGCGCGAGGACAATTTCATCGGCGGGCTTTCGATGGGGTCGCACGGCGCGATGAAGATCGCGCTGCTCTACCCGGAACGGTTCGCGGCGGCCCTGGTGATGTCGGGCGCCGCACGGCATCCGGACACGGTCGCGACGGGCATGCGCCCGATGCGCCCCGCGGGAATGGATCCGGACATCATGCCGATGCCGGACATCCAGGCGATCTACGGGGATGCGCAGCGCTACGCGAAGAGCCGCGACAACGCGTACAAGGCGGCGGCGGAGAACGTCGCGGCCGGGAAGCCCCTGCCGCGGTTCTTCTTCGCGTGCGGGGACAAGGATTTCGCGCTCGACCGCTGCCGGCAGGGGCACGATGAGCTCCAGAAGCTCGGGTACTACGTCTCGTTCGAGCTCACGCCGGGCTACGGGCACGAATGGGACTTCTGGGACCTGACGCTCCGGAAGGCGATCGGGGAGTGGCTGCCGCTCCGCCGTGCGACGATCCTGCCGTAGGGGGCGCCGCGGCCTGGACCGGCCGGGGATGCAGGGCGGAAGGAGTCCCGACATGCAACGCGCTGCGACCACGAACGGAATGAAGCACCCGCAATCTACTCGACCGGACCCTTGACGCTGACGGATCGCGATACCGTGGATCCGTCCCATGCGGCGCCTTCATCTACCAGAACATGTCGGCGGCGTCCGGCATCCTGCTCCTAGCCAAGGCGGACACAAGGGGCACGAGCGGCTCAACAACTCCACGGTGGCCTTGACCGCCGACGCGCAGAGGGCGCAGGAGGGCAGACGCGTCCCCGAATCGTCATCCAACTGTCATCGCGCGGACCCCTGCGCCGCCGGGCGGCACAGGTAGAATCGCAGTTGCATCGTCATCGGCAGGCTGTTCCGAATCGTCGTGCGGTTCTTCCGCCTCGGCTCATCCGGGGGGCACCGGATCCGATGACATCGTTGAAACCGATGAGGCATCCCATGTTGGAAATCAAGCGGACCACGCATACGAGGCGTGCCGGGTTCACCTTGATGGAGCTGATCGTCGCGATCGCCATCCTCGGCATCCTGTCGGCGATTCTCGTGCCGACCGTCCACGGATTCATCCTCGAATCGCAGAAGAAGACCTGCCTGACCAACATCCGCACCAGTGAACGGATGCTGCAGGCCTATGCTTCGGACGGCGGCGCTTTCGATCCGGATGGGACGGCGGATTTCCAGTTCCTGATCGATGCGAAGCTGATCGGCGCAGCGCCGGTCTGCCCCTCCGGCGGGACCTACTCCTGGGTGCGCGGCGACGATGGAATCGACTCGCTGGTCTGCAGCGTGCATGGCAGCGAGTGGACCATCCTGGGCGCTGACATCGCGTTCTCGAGCACGTTCGACAGCATGACGGGCGTCACGGTCCTGCGCGGCGACTTCCGCTCGAAGGACGGCTACCTCACCAATGTGATTGCAGGCGAGAACCGCGCCCTTTTCGAGGGGACGTCGGGGTCCGACTATTCCATCGATCTGAATGCGAAGCTCGTGAAGCCCGGCACCTCCGGGGCCAGCGGCTACGGGATCTACTTCCGCGCGACGGCGAGCCCGAAAGACAAGACCGTCATCTCCGGCTACTGCTTCCAGATCGACCCCGGCGCGGGGAATCGCTTCATCGTCCGGAAGGTCGTGAACAACAACGAGTCCGTCATCCTGACGCGGACCGACTTCCCGCCGGGGTTCGACCTCTACGCCATGCATGACATCCAGATCGATTCCGAAGGCAGCAAGCAGGTCATCACCGTCGACGGCAAGGTGGTCTCCAGCTTCACGGACACCACCTTCACGGAGGGCAGCGTCGGCGTACGGACCTGGAGCTCGACCGTCGCCCAGTTCGACGACGTCGTGATCAGCATCAAGAAGTAGGCGACGAAAAGCAACCGCCATCGCGACGGGCGCCCGGTCGCTATGCGACCGGGCGCCCGTCAGCTGCCGGACGGTCGGAGGCTCTCCCGCTACCTTGCGGCGAGGTCGCTCCCGATCGCCTTCAGGTGGTTCTGGTAGTCGTGCGTGCCGTAGAGCGCGTCGCGGAAGCTCACGAGCTCGATGCCGTTCTCGCGGACCCAGGCCTTCAGCCGGTCCGAGCAGAGCCCCTCGACGTCCGCGAGGCGGCTCAGCAGGAAGTTCCGCGCGAATTTCCCTGAATCCCCCTTCTTGTGGACGAACTCGTCGAGATAGCCCGGGTGGAAGACGAGGACGGAGACGCCGTCGGGATCCAGTTTCTTCAATCCCTCTCGGTTCGCGATCAGCGCGCCGGCCGGGTCGTAGGAGTCGACCACGGAGAGGGTGTCGGACATCAGCGGCCCGATCCCGCCCATGCCGTCCGACATCCGGATGCGGCAGGCCTTCCAGCGGTCGGCGACGGGCCGCGCGGGCGGCGCGCCGGGGAACGTGACCTCCCCCCGCTCCGCGAAATCGTACGCGATGCCGTAGGCGTCGCAGGTGGCGCGGATCGCCCGCGCGAGGACCGAGTCGCCCGCCGCGAGGTGGACGTCGGGGGCCCGCCCGAGGATCCGGATGCAGCGCTCGATCTGGGCGCGGCACTCGGACAGGACTTCGCCCGGGTCGACTTCCTCGCTTTGGTGCAGGTCCTTGCGGAACCGGATGCGGCCCTCTTCCTCGATCACCATGGACGGGACCTTCGCCGGATCCAGCACGGGCGAGCCCCAGAAATGCGTGTGCCAGCCCACCGCGATCCACGGGAGGTCGCGGAGCCGGCGCAGGGCGCTCTCCGTGCCCGGCGTGTCGAGCATGACGTCGGCCGAGGTCGCGATGCCCCGGTCGATCGTGCGGAAGGCGCCGATGTCGTGGATGTCGGTGTAGCCGACGTCGTCGATGCGGATGACCAACTTCATGGCGAGTACCTCCTTGCAGTCCGTGCGTGCCTCGGCTCCATGATAGCGTCCGGTCCGTCCGCGAACCATCAAACAAATGGCATGGACGGCCGCAGGAAGGATAACGGATCCGGGTTTGTTCCCCGCGTGCGCCCCTGCTACCGTGGAATCGGCAGTTGCATGCGGTTGTCGGATCCGTGCCGGATCCGGCTCGCACAATCGGAGGAGAAACGCATGTCGGACCTGATCAGGATGAGGACCCGCATTCTTCCGCAGATGACCAACTTCGAGGTCGAGGATTACATGAAGCGCAGCGACATCATCTTCGTGCCGGTCGGACCGACCGAGATGCACGGACGGCTGCCCCTCGAGGTCGAGTACGTGGGGCCGCTCGGGATGGCCGTCGCCATGGCCGAGAAGGTCGACGGGCTGGTGCTCGATGGGCTGAAGTACTTCTACAACGGCGCCTGCGGGATCGGCCGCGGCACGGTCCGCATGACCGTGAACGACGGCTACCAGTACCTGAAGGCGATCGCGCTCTCGCTGCTCAGCCAGGGCTTCAACCGCCAGATCTACGTGACCGGGCACGGTACCTCCGAGCTGACGCTGGGCGCGCTCGTCGCCGATTTCTTCGAGGAGACGAAGCACCCGATCGCCTGGATGGACCAGATGACGGTCCAGAACTTCGCGAAGTTCCGCGTCGGCGCCGAGGAGGCGAAGAAGTACAACGATTTCCGCGACGTGACGATGGGCTCGTACGAGTTCCTCGGCCGGAGGAACGAGCTGATCGTCGATCCGAACCGCGCCCCGAGGATCGAGCGCACGGGCGAGATGTTCAAGCCCGGCCAGAGCGCCTTCATGGGCCTGCCGGAGAGCATGCGGAACATGTCGCACATCATCAACTTCGGCAGCTTCGCGTATTCCTATGGCTTCTATTTCGGGGACATCATGGACCACGGTGGCGACCAGGGCGCCTTCGGGAGCGAAGCGGAGCGGGAAGAGGCCTGCCGTCGCGGCCTCGAGCAGCTGCGCAAGGTCGTCGACGTCGTCGACATGCCGTTGTTCGTGCAGCAGATGCGCGACCAGGCGAATTACAACGAGACCGTGATCAAGCCGAAGTTCGGCAAGTTCCTCCCGAAGAGCCGCTACATGGATTGGACCTGATCCGGACGCGGACGGCCGCGGCGCACAGGCGCCGCAGCCGTCCTCTCGACGGACGAAGAGGAGGCGCCCCAGGGGACGCCTCCTGTGCGTTCCGGCAGCGGACCCGACGGCGCTACGGGCGGAAGGTCGGCACGGGACGGGCTTTCGGCAGGTGGGTCCCGTAGCGGGGCAGCGCGACCTCCTGGAAATGCCGGTCGGCCTTGCGGAGACCGTCGGTGTAGCGCGACCAGTCGATCTTCGCCAGCTGGCTGCGGATGAAGGCTTCGCCGATCGCGCCCTCGCGCTCGACGTCCTCGCGCGTCTCGGGGAGCGGCTGGCTGCCGTGGTTCGACGGCTGGTCGAAGTAGATCGGGATCGGCATGAAGGCGCCGAGCAGCTCGTGCAGGGCGTCGAAGCCGGGGATCGGCGCGAACGGGTAGGGGTCCTCGTGCCCAAGGTAGGCGTCCTGCAGGGTCCCCGGCTGGCCGTTCACCTCGGCGCCGGTCGGTACGTCGCCCAGGCGCCCGCAGATCCGGTAGTACCCGCAGGCGACCGTGGAGCACCCGAGCTTGTCGCCGCGCGTGACGGGGTCGGCGTGGTGCAGGTCCATCATCGGGATCGACACGCCGAACCGGCGCAGCACGGACCCGACGTCGAAGCTCAGGATCGGGCACTTCGTCTCGTCGAAGAAATCCGAGATCACGGCGTTCATGAAGACGCGGGTATCGCCGTGCGCCGGGACGAAGAGGATGCGGCGGAAGCCCTGCGAGAGCAGGGAACGCGCGATCGCCATCGTGTAGAGGTAGCTGTCCTGCATGCTCATGTACACGGTGCCTCGGCCGATCGTCGTGCCGCCGGCGGAGAAATACACGAGGTTCGGCAGCACCAGCGCGTCGATCTGCTCCGCGATGACGCGGGCGTTGCCGTCGGCGATCACGTACTCGATGTCGAGCGGCATGCCGCCGTGCATCTCGTTGACGCCGAGCGGCACGAGGATGATGTCGTTCCGCTGCAGGTACTGCTCGACCTCGAAGTTCGTCATGCTGGGCAGGATGCGGGTCCTCATCGGGAGGCTCATCTTCCTTCGTCTCCTTGTATCTTCAGGTCCAATCGACGTGCCGGATCTTGGGCAGGTACCTCCCGTACTTCGGCTTGATGACCTCCTCGGTATAGGCCATCTGGTCGCTGAACTGCTTCATGTACTGGGGCAGGTCCATGAGCCGGACCGTGCGGCGCAGCTCCTCGAGGCCCTTGAGGCACGCGGCCTCGCGTTCCTCGACGGTCCGGAAGGGCGCGTTCGTGGGCCCGTGGTCGGTCAGGTCGCCGAAGTAGAAGGGAAGCGAGTAGGCGAAGCCGCCGAAGTTCACCATGTGCGTGATGTTCGCGAGGCTCGGGGGCATCGCCTGGCCGTGGACTTCCGGGTAGACGTTCGGGTCGACGGGGAGGTCCTCCCGGCGCCCGAGGATCTCGTAGGTGCCGTGGATGATGTCGTGGTAGTCCTGCGGACCGTCCTTGGCGACGTCGCGCTTCTTCGCGGTGTAGTTCAGCGTGCGGGCCATGTCGATGTAGGCGAGCGGCACCTTCGTCTCGTCGAAGAAGTCGAGGGCCATCGCGGCGACCGTCAGCTCCGCCGGCCCGTGCCCGGTCACGTAGACCTGGCGGCGGAATCCCTGGCACATCAGAGAGCGCGCGATCTCCTTGAGGTAGTCGTAGCCGCTCCGGATGCTCATTTGCACGGCGCCGCGGCCGATCGTCGTCGCGCCGGCGTAGAAGTACTGGAGCCCGTCCAGCACGAGGCCGTCGATCTCCTCCGCCATGGCCTGCGCGAAGGCGAGCGGCCCGACGTATTCGGTGTCCAGCGGCATCGCGCCGTGGAGCTCGATCGTGCCGACCGGGACGAAGATGATGTCGTTGCGCGCGAGGTATTTCTCGACCTCTCCGTTCGGCAGGCGGCTCAGGTAGCGGGTCCTCATCGTCGGGACATCCATGTCGATTCCTCCCTTTCCTCTTCTTCAGGTGCGCGAGACCGCGTGGGTCCGCGTGAATTCCAGCATCGTCGCCACTTCGGCGTCGACCATCGTCCCGCAGGACGTGTCCGCCTCGTTCAGCCGCATCGTCGCACGGTTCGCGAGGGTGTAGGGCTCCCACCGGGGGAGTCCGGCGCCGTTCGGGTCCCCGGTCCGCGCGAAGTTCGTCCAGTAATCCGTCATCCGGTGCGAGAGGTCGTAGTGGCGGCCGTCGAAGTTCCGCCAGCAGCGCTCGAGCGTCCCGAACACGTACCACAGTTCTGCGGAGTGGTAGGCGACGCCGTCGCCGGCCAGGCCCGTGTCGTCGCCGTCGGGTATGAACGCGTCGAAATAGTAGAGGTACGGCGCGCGATGCTTGCATTCGGCCTGGCGCTCCCCGAAGGTCAGCGCCCCGAAGTACGGGCGCGCTCCGGCGATCCGGCGGTACAGCTCCTGGTTCTCCGGGGCGCCGACCGGATGCTCCCGAACGAATTCGCGGGCGAACCCGCCGAAGAGGGCGCCCGCCGCCAGCACTTCGGGCGGCTCGCCCTGCAGCTCGGGGAGCGGGAATCCCGGCATCCCGTCGCCGGAGACGCCGCCGGTCAGGATCGGCAGATCGGCGAGACGGCCGCTGGACGCCGCTTCGCGGGGATTGACGGTGAGGAAATGCCCGTCGACGGTCTCGGACGGTCGGCGCCCCGCGCCGAGGCCGGGCGCGCGCTCGAGCGCCTCATGGAGCTCCATCGCGGGCATCTGCTCCAGGTCCGCGACGGTCTTGCCGAGGACCTCGCAGGCCTTGACGCCCCAGGCCTCGGCATCGTCGAGCGTCGTCCGGCCGAACGCGTGGACGTCGTGCCCGGACACGCCGCTCTGGATGATCGCCTTGTGGAGGAGTCCCTTCGAGAGCGGGGAGGCGAGGTGGGCGGTCGTCGCCGCCGCGCCGCCGGACTGACCGAAGACCGTGACGTTGTCCGGGTCGCCGCCGAAAGCAGCGATGTTGTCGCGGACCCAGCGCAGCGCCTCGAGCTGGTCGAGCAGCACGTTGTTTCCCGAAACGCCGGTCCCCGAGCGCTTCGAGAGCTCCGGGTGCGCGAAGAACCCGATCGCCCCGAGCCGGTAGTTGATCGTCACGAGGATCGCGCCGCGCTTCGCGATCGCCTCCCCGTCGAACTCCATCTCGTGCCCGAATCCCGACGCGAGCCCGCCGCCGTGGATCCAGAAGAGCACCGGGCGCTTCTCGCCCGGCTCCATCGCGGCGGTCCAGACGTTCAGGCAGAGGCTGTCCTCGCTGCGCGGCGGGTCGTACGGATAGAACTCCTTCCGGAAGAAGTTCCCGAACGGGATCCCGACGGGAATCGTCCCCTGGATGCTCGCCGGCGCGAAGCGGTCGCACACGCGCGTCCCCATCCAGGGCGTCGCGGGCTTCGGCGGCAGGAAGCGGGCCGGCCCGAGCGGCGGCTCCGCATACGGAATGCCCTTGAAGACCGTGACGTTGAGGTTGCTGCCGCGGACGCCTTCGACGTCGCCGCAGCGGGTCCGGGTTCTCAGCATCGCCATGTGGATTCCTCCCGGCGCGCGCTCCTTGCGTCGCCATTCCACGAAAATCATAGCGATGCCCGCGAGCGGGAACCATGATGCGCTTCTTATGGACGCCGCGGTCTTCCCTCCGGTTTCCGATATGGGTCGCCCGACGCGCGATGCATAGCAGATTCCATATTGACGTCCGGCTTTTCATAACGGATTGTGGTTTGTTCGCACAACGCCCTGCCGATAGCATGGAGATGTCCTTCGACCGCCGGCCTGCGCCGGCATGCCCTTCGTCCACCACAAGGAGGTAGAAATGAGAAGAACCGCGACACTCGTCCTCGCCTTCGCGCTGCTCCTCGCCTTCGGACTGGTCGGCTGCGCGCCGGCCGCGACTCCGACCGCCACCCCGACGACCGGCCCGACCGCCACCCTCGGCCCGCCGACCGAGATCGTCATGATGTACCCGACCTTCGCCGGCCCGCAGCCCGACATCCTGCTGGTCCAGGATGCGGTCAACAAGCTCTCCGTCCCCGCCAAGAACATCACCGTGAAGTTCCTGGCCTACAGCATGGGCGATTACATGCAGCAGGCCAGCCTGCTGTTCGCCGGCGGCGACCAGCTCGACCTGTTCCTGACCCTGCCGTTCGGATCGGTCCAGTTCCAGGGCATGGTCTCCAACAACCAGTGCGCCGACATCACGGACCTGGTCGCCCAGTACGGCGCCAACATGACCAAGGCGATCAAGGACGTGTATCCGAACGGCATGGCCGGCACGACCGTCAACGGCAAGCTCTACGGCATGAGCCCCTTGAATGACGTCAATTCGTTCCTCTGGCTCTACATGGCCAAGGCGCCGCTCGAAAAGTACGGCCTCGACCTCCACAACGTCAAGAACCTCGCCGACCTCGAGGCCGTCGTGAAGACGATCTATGACGGCGAGAAGAAGGCCGTCCTCGGCTCCAACGGCCTCGGCTCCGGCGTCCTGGTCTCGAACGGGACCTGGATCAATTTCGATGACTTCTCGACGAACCTCACGACGGAGTTCTTCGGCAGCGCGTCGTGGACCTACGGAGGCATCATCAAGGCGGACAGCACCACCGTCGAGAACCCGTACGCGTCCGACTACTTCAAGAAATACGTCGAGATCACCCGCCAGTGGTACCTGAACGGCTGGATCGACAAGGAAGCCGCGGCGGACCAGACCACGACCGGCTCCGACAAGATCAAGGCCGGCAAGATGATGGGCGCCATGTCCTACGGCGAGTACGGCTTCGACAACGAGGCCAATGCGGAAGCCCGTTCGGGCGTCGCCCAGCAGATCATCAAGATCGCCGACACGGCCGTCAGCACCGGCCGCTTCCAGAAGTTCGTCTGGGTCGTCCCGGCCGTCTCCCAGCACCAGGACGTCGCGATCCAGTTCCTCGATTGGATGTTCACCAGCAAGGAATGGAACGACCTGATCAACTACGGCATCAAGGACAAGCACTACCTCGTCAACGCCGACGGCACCTTCAAGCTCCCGGATGGCATCGACTTCACGAACAACCCCTACAGCAACGCCGCCACGTTCTTCTTCGGCAACCAGTTCCTCTCGGGCGTGATGGCGCCTGAAGCGCCGGATCTCCGCGACAAGGTCCTGGAGCTGGACAAGAAGGCCGTGGCCTCGCAGTTCCTGGGCTACACCTTCGACGGCACCTCCGTGATGAACGAGATCGCCGCCGTCAACAACAAGGTCACGGAGTACTACCTCTCGCTGACCTGCGGCAACGTCGATCCGGCGACCGCCCTGCCGAAGTTCCTGCAGGAACTGGACGACTCCGGATATGCCACGATCATCGCCGAGAACCAGAAGCAGCTCGACGCCTGGCTCGCGTCCAAGAAGTAGCCGGAACCTTCCCGAGTCCATGACCGCGTACCACCGATGATCCGGATGGCGGGCGGAGCGCCGATGCTCCGCCCGCCATCCCCGGATATTGAACGCAGGCCCGGCGCCTGCGGATGGGAGTTGCCATGGGGACGGCCCCCGCCACCCGAACGATGCCGCTCGCGAAGCGGATGAGACGCTGGTTCTCGCCGCTGGACCTGATGTGCATCCCGGCTGTCGTCTATCTGCTGTTCAACAACTACATCCCGATGTACGGCCTCGTGATCGCCTTCAAGAAGATCGACTTCTCGAAGGGCCTCTACGGCGGTCCCTGGGTCGGCCTCAAGAACTTCGTCTACCTCTTCAAGACGCCGGACGCCTGGCTGATGACGCGGAACACGATCCTGTACAACCTCGCCTTCATCCTGATCATGAACTTCCTGGGCGTGGCGGTCGGCATCATCCTGAGCGAGATCCTGGCGAAGCGTGCCACGAAGGTCTACCAGACGACGATCCTGCTGCCCCAGCTGATCTCGATCATCATCGTCGCGAACCTCGTCTATGGCTTCCTGTCCCTGTCGTCGGGCGTCGTGAACAAGACGATCCTCCCGATGCTCGGCCTCGAGGCGATCGACTTCTACAGCAGCCCGGTCTACTGGCCCTTCATCCTCACGGGCGTCAACATCTGGGGAGGAATCGGCTACGCCTCGCTGCTCTACTACGCCTCGATCATCGGCATCGACCGCGAGCTCTACGATGCCGCCTACGTCGACGGCGCCTCCAAGTTCCGGCAGATCCGCTACATCACGATGCCGATGCTGAAACCCACGGTCGTCATGCTCGTCATCATGGCCGTCGGGCGCATCTTCTCCTCGAACTTCGGCCTGTTCTACCAGGTGCCCATGAACTCGGGCCCGCTGATCAAGGTGACGCAGACGATCGATACGTACGTCTTCCGCGGGCTCATGCAGAACAACAACATCCCGATGTCCTCCGCCGCCGGTGCCTATCAGTCCGTCGTCGGTCTCGTCACGGTCCTTCTGGCGAACTACTTCGTCCGACTGATCGATCGCGATAGCGCGCTGATGTAGGAGGCGACGATGCAACGCAGGCTCCACCGCACCTTCTCGCCCGGGCAGATCGCCCTCCACCTCGTGATGATCGGCTTCATGCTCGCGGCGCTCGTCCCGTTCCTGCTCATGATCATGTCCTCCTTCACCGACGAGGACATCCTCCTGAAGTACGGCTACACCCTCTTCCCGTCGAAGTTCAGCCTCTACGCGTACTATTATCTCTTCGTCGCGGACGCGGTGACGATCCTGCGCTCCTACGCGGTCACGCTGGGCGTCACGGCCTCCGGCACGATGCTGAGCCTGCTGCTCACCCCGATGATGGGCTACGCCCTGTCGCGGAAGGACTACCGGAAGCGCGGCGTCCTGACCTTCTACATCTTCTTCACGATGCTCTTCAACGGCGGCCTCGTGCCGCAGTACCTGATGTACACCCAGATCCTGCACATCAAGAACACCTTCGCGGCCCTGATCGTGCCCAATCTCCTGATCAGCGCCTTCTCCATCCTCCTGATGAAGAGCTACTTCGTGCTCAACATCCACCCCGCCCTGATCGAGGCGGCGAAGATGGACGGCGGCGGCGAGTTCTACATCTTCTTCCGGATCGTCATGCCGCTCTCGACGCCGATCCTCGCGACCATGGGGCTCATGACCGGCATCGGGTACTGGAACGACTGGATGAACGGCCTGTACTACATCTCGAACGCGAAGTTCTTCAGCCTCCAGGTCCTGCTGAACCGGATCCTCGCCAACCTGTCGTTCCTGCGGCAATACGGCAACGAGCTCGGCTTCAACATCCCGCTGCCGTCGACCGCCATTCGAATGGCCATGGCGACGATCGGGTCGGTGCCGATCCTGGTGCTCTACCCGTTCTTCCAGAAGTACTTCGTCAAGGGCATCTCGCTCGGCGGCGTGAAGGGCTGAGCCCGCAACGCACGGCAGGGAGGCGGAAGGAGACGTCCTACGGGGATGCGGGCGCCGGCGCCGCGGGGAGATCGAAGCGGATCCGCGCCGCGGTCAGGAAGGCCTGCACGGCCAGGGACGGTCGGACGTTGCGCCAGGTGGCGAGATGGACCACGCGCTGGGCGTATTCCTCCTCGAGCGGCACGATGGCGAGCTCCGGGTCCGGTGCCTCGAGGAGGGACAACGGCGTGAGCATGACGGACTTCCGGAGCATCAGGTGGCCCCGCTGCATCGAGAAGTTCCCGTGCACGAAGCCGATATGGGGTACGAAGCCCGCCATGATGCAGTAGGACTCGACCAGGGCCCGATACCGTCTCCGGTCGCTGCAGACGAATTCGTAATGGCAGAGTTCGGCGAGTCCGACGGACGCGCGGGAGGCGAGCGGGTGGTCCTTCGCGACGACGAGGCGGAGCGGTTCCGAGAAGGCCCGCTCGAAGACGAGCGCGGGGTTCGAGATCGGCGACGAGATGAAGCAGAGGTCGCAGACGGACGGGTTCAGGGTGGTCTCGTCGTCCACCGGGAAGGCGTCGATCCGGATGTCCGGGAACCGCCGGGCGAAATCCGCGATGAACAGGGGCACGTTCGGGTGGAGGGACACGACCGCGACCTTGAGGTTTCCGGACGGGACCTTGGCCAGGCCGCGGACCCGCTCGCAGGCGTTGTCGAGGATCGACAGGCTCTCGATCACGGCCTGCAGGACGACCGCACCGGCCGGATTGAGGTGGAGCGAGCGGTTCTCGCGATCGAAGAGCTTGACGCCGATCTCGTCCTCGACGACCGAGAGGATGCGGCTCATCGCCGGCTGGGTCACGTTGCTGGCCTCGGCGGCCCGGGAGATGCTGCCCAGATGGGCGATCTTCACGAAGTCCCGCAGATAGTCGAGTTCCACGCCGCATGCCTCCGTCCGTTATGGAATCCGTGCGGATTCCGCCGAAGAAGCCCGATGCATACCAACTTCGTGATTATATCGCGAACCGGAAGGGAGAACCAACATGCCGCTGCGCAGCACCCGCATCGACTCCGGCTCCGTCCAGGGCATCCCGTGCGGGAACCCGACCTTCACCGTCTTCAAGGGCATCCCCTACGCCGCGCCGACGTCCGGCCGCAACCGCTTCCGGCCGCCGCAGCCCGTCGCGTCCTGGTCGGGCGTGCGCGTCTGCGATGCGTTCCCGGACATCTGCATCCAGGAGCATCGGAACCTCCATATGCCCTTCGGTCAGTTCTTCTTCAAGGAGTTCTACCCGGTCGAGCCGGTCCGCAGCGAGGACTCCCTCGCCCTGAACGTCTGGACGCCGGCGCAGAGTCCGGAGGAGCGGCGGCCGGTCATGGTCTGGATCCACGGCGGCGGCCTCGGGTCCGGCTACGGGCATGAGATGGAGTTCGACGGCGAGGCGATCTGCAAGCGCGGCGTCCTGCTCGTGTCGATCAACTATCGCGTCGGACCGCTCGGCTTCTTCGCGCACCCGGAGCTCTCGCGCTCCAATCCGTCCGGCACGTCCGGCAATTGCGGCATCCTCGACCAGATCGCCGCGCTCCGCTGGGTCCAGCGGAACATCGCCGCGTTCGGCGGCGACCCGGGCAACGTGACGATCTTCGGCCAATCCGCCGGCGGCGGGTCGGTCGTGTCGCACCTCGTCTCCCCCCTCTCGGAGGGCCTCTTCCACCGGGCGATCATCCAGAGCGGCACGTTCGGGGTCTCCCTCTACGGCTCGTCGACGACGCTGGCCGACGCCGAGGCCTGGGGCGTCGAGGTCTGCCGCGTGCTCGGCCGGACGCTCGAGGATCTGCTCGCCCTGCCGGCCGAAGAGCTGCAGGCCGCCTTCGGCGAGGCGCAGCGCAAGGGAGCGGGGCAGCACCCCCGCCAGGTCCTGGACGGCTACGTCTTCCACAAGCAGCCCGGCCTCGAGATCGCCCGCGGGCATCTCAAGGACGTCCCGATCCTGGCCGGCTCGGTCTCGGGGGACGGCGGCCTGATGATGATCCCGAAGAAGGAGGGCGAGGACTTCCGGGTCACGATGCTCCGCACTCGCTTCGGGAAGGATGCGGATGCCTTCCTCGCGAGGCATCCGCTCGACGGCGACGGCGCGGCGATCTGCCAGGAGCTGCTGAAGTCCGCGAGCATCGGCGACATCTCCCTCGCCGACGCCCAGGTGCGGAACGGCCGGAAGCCGGTCCACCTCTTCTACTTCGATCCGGTGTTCCCGGGCCGCAACGAAGAGGGGTTCGTCCCCGACGGGACGGCCTACCACTCCGCCGAGCTCTGGTACGTCTTCGGGACGCTGGACCGGTGCTGGCGGCGGTTCGACGGCCGGCACTACGAGCTGTCGGCGACGATGGTCGACTACTGGACGAACTTCGCCCGGAGCGGGGACCCGAACGGCGAAGGGCTGCCGGCCTGGAAGCCGTTCACGACCGAGGAGCCGATGATGATGCGGCTCAACGAGCGGGAGGTCCGGGGATTCCCGGCGGTCTCGCCCGAACTCGAGAAGTACTTCGCGTTCGTCCATGAGCACACGTGACGATCGGACAGTGGAAGGCGCGCTGCGCTGCGGCGCGGCGGCGGTCGGCATCTCGCCGCCCGACGACGCCTTCCCGTCGTCCTTCGGCAACCCGTTCTCCGGACCGGGCGGATTCGGCGGCGTCCTGCATCCCCTCCGGGTCAGCGCGATCGCCGTCTCCGACGGCCGGAACGCCTCCCTGATCCTGTCGCACGACCTCACGACCCCGCCCTTCCTGCCGGAGCTCGCGGATCGGGTCGGCATCCCCGAGGAGCGGATCCTGATGCTCGGGACGCACACGCACGTCGCCCCGATGTTCCCGTTCTTCGGGCAGCCGCCGCGGGAGGACGCCGAGAGCGAGCGGATGGAGGCGTACCGCCGGCTCGTCGCCGCGCGGACGCTGTCCGCGTCCGAGCAGGCGCTGGACCGCCTGCGGCCCGCCCGCATGGGGTACGCGACGGGGACGAGCCGCATCGCCCGGAACCGGAACCAGACCTACGAGGTCCGCCAGGAGGACGGAACCTACGAAACGCAGGTCGGCCTCGGAGTGGACCCGGACGGCCCTACGGACCCGACGCTCGCCGTCCTCCGCTTCGACGCCGAGGACGGCGTTCCCATCGCCTTCCTCGCCAACTACGCGGTGCACAACATCGCGATCGGGAAAGCCGGAACGCGCTTCGGCGGCCTAGGCGGCATGAGCGGCGACTTCGCCGCGCTGACGGCGCAGAGGCTGGAGGAACGCTTCCCCGGCTCCGTCGCCCTCTGGACCAGCGGCGCCGCGGGCGACCAGAATCCGATCCTCACGGGGTTCTGCTTCCGCGCGGACCCCGACACGGGCGCGCCGGTCGTCGTCCCGACCGTCGACGACTCGACGGGGCTGGCCGAGAACCTCGCCGCGATCCACCTCCACGACATCCTGTGCGTGAACCGGTCGCTTCGGACCGATCGGATGACGGGGCCGGTCGCGGGCTCCGCGCGCACGGCGGTCCTTGCGGCCGAACCGGTCCTCCGGGAAGGCGGTCGCATCGTCGGCTACGGACCGGCCGCGCCCTGGAAGATCCCCATGCAGATCCTCCGCATCGGCGACGTCGCTCTCCTCGGCATCTCCGGGGAGCTCTTCTCGCGTCTCGGGAGCGACCTGAAGCGCGCCTCCCTGTTCGAGCGGACCCTCCTGCTCACGCACAACCGCATCGGACAGGGTCCGTTCGCCGGGTACATCCTCGACGACGACGGGATGGAGCGGATGGCCCACGGATTCCGTCAGCGGACCCGTCCGGGCGAGATCTCGGAACGGCTGATCGAGACGATGAACGCGCTCGCGGTCGACGTCCTGCCGTGAGCCGCCGATGAGCGTCGAGATGCCTCCGCAGGATTCCGTCCTGCCCGCAGGAACCGAGGAACGGACCCCGCCGGCGGACCGCGACCGGCTCTGGTCGCTGGCGTACGTCTTCCTCATGTTCCTCGGCACGGTGTCGTCCCTCGCGTTCGCCATGGTCCAGCCGACGATCGCGAAGCACGCGGTCGCGCTCGGGGCGTCGCTCGCAGCGGCGGGGACCGTCGCCGGCCTGTTCTCGCTGACCGCGCTGGTCGCGCGGCCGGCGAGCGGCCTGCTCGCGGACCGTCTGGACCGGAAGACGCTGCTCGCCGGCGCGACGGCCGTCCTCGGCCTCTCCACGCTCGGGTACGCCCTCGCTCCGGTCCTGCCCGTGCTCGTCGCGTTCCGCATCCTGCACGGCACGGCCTTCGCCGTCAGCAGCACGGTCAACATGGCGATCGTAGCCTCCGTGATCCCGCGCTCGCGCCTCGCCGAAGGCATCGGCTATTACGGCGTCGGGCAGATCCTGGCGCAGGCCGTCGGCCCCGCGGCGGGACTCGCGATCGGCGCCGCCCGCGGGCTCCCGACCACCTACGCGGTCGCCGGCGCCGTACTCGTCCTGAACAGCCTGCTCATGCTCCGCCTGCCGAAGCGGCCGCGCGAGGAGCGTCGGAAGGGAGAGCGCATCCGCTTCGGCGACCTGGTGTCGCTGCCGCTCCTGCCGCTCGCCCTGGTCGGCGGCATCTTCTCGTTCATGAACGGGACCGTATCGTCCTTCCTCGTGCTGGTCGGGGAGCAGCGGAAGATCGCCGGCGTCGCGCTCTACTTCACGGTGAGCGCCGTCGTGCTGCTGCTGGTCCGCCCTGCGGTGGGGCGCCTTTCGGACCGGAGGGGCCTGGGCGTCGTCCTGTTCCCCGCGTTCGGCCTCGCGATCCTCGCGGCGGCGCTGCTCGGGACGGCGGCCGGCATCGCGGCGGTCCTGGCGGCGGCGGTGCTGTACGCGGCGGCCCAGGGCTCCGCGCAACCCTCGCTGCAGGCGACGCTCATCCGGCGCGCCCCCGAGGGCCGGACGGGACTCGCGACGAGCACGTACTTCCTCGGCGCCGACATCGGACAGGGCATCGGCCCCATCGTCGGCGGGACGATCGCCTCCGCCTACGGCTACGGCTCCATGTTCCTCGGCTGCGCCGCCCTGTTCCTCGTGGGTGCGGCGTTCTCCGCCATCCTTCTGCGGAAGCGGCTGCAAGCCAGGCATCCACATCCCCCCGACTCCAGGACCTCCGACCGATGCCGACGCCACGCGGTCGTGCTACGATGGAGGCAGCGGATTCCGAAGGAGCCGCGGAAGGAGGGTGGACCATGAAGCGCTGCATCGTTTCCCTGGTCGTCCTGATGCTGATCCTCGCCCTGTGCGGCTGCGGACTGCTGGGTCCTCGCGCGACGCCGACCCCGACGCCGACCCCGACCCCGACGCCCGAACCCACGGGCTGGCACCTCGTCGAGTCCCTCCCGATGGTTCCCGACACCGACCTCGACGTGCTCGGCGGACCGGTCCGCAGCACACAGACGGGCACGGGCGCGGTCCTGCTCGATACGTATCAGGATGAAGGGGCCGTCGGGGACCTGACGCTCTCCCACACCCGGACGGACGAAGGCGGGACCGTGCTCTGCCAGACGGCATGGAACCTGAAGTGGGAAGCGCCCGCGTCCTACCTGAAGGGCGGGGACCCGACGACCGTCACGCTGGAGCACAAGGGACTCACCTCGAAGGTCTGGACGCCGCCCGTCGCGTCGGTCCATTTCGATGCGCCCGACCAGAAGCCGGGCTACGCCACGGCGGCGTCGATCGCCTTCCGTCATCCGCACGGCGAGAAGGGGCCCTACAAGGACACGCGCGAGGAGGTCTTCAACGCGAAGGAGACCCTCGCGAGCGTCTCGCCGATCCCGGTCGGGAAGATGGGGGACCGGATGGCCCTCTATCTGGATTTCGGCGAAGGGTACGGGATGCGGTATACCTACGAGTGGCGGTAGGTCTCCGGGTCTTCGACCGCCGTATACTCGAGCCGGATGCAGCGTGACCGCAGGCGGGCGGGTCCCGCCGGATGCAACGGGGCGACACCATGGGAACCTTCCAGGACCTCCGCATCGTCGACAACTTCTACCAGACCTCCGCGTTCTTCCCCATGCCGACCGTCCTGGTCTCGACCCTCACCGAAGAGGGCCGGACCTCGATCGGCTCGTACTCCCTCTGCTTCCCCTACTACATCGCCGGCAAGTCCTCCTACGCGATGCTCCTCGAGTGCCGCAACAGCTCGAACACGGCGCAGAACCTCCTCCGGAGCGGCACGTGCGCGCTGAACTTCATCGAGGACGGCCGGAAGGACTTCGCGGAGGCCGTCCGCCTCGGCTTCCCCGGCGAGACGTGCGACGAGAAGATGAACGGCTGCCGCTTCGCCCTCGAGGAAGGCCTCGCCGCGCAGGACGGGACCCCGCGCCCGCTCGTCGTCTCGAAGGCGTTCCAGGTGTTCGAGTGCACCTGGCTGTCCGCGCTCGAGAACGCCGCGGAGGACCGCGCGCGCATGGGGCAGCGGGACGGCGTCGAGCCGCCGTACCGCGACTTCAACGGCATCACCAGCCGCTACGGCTGCCATTTCATCCTGCGGGTCGACCGCATCCTGATGAAGGAGAAGCAGTACCGGGCCATCGTGGACGGCGTGAAGGCGAAGGACTTCCCGCGCGTGCCCGTGGACTACGGCTACCGCGACAGCACGCACTTCTGGTACACGCGGTTCCGCCGCCCCGTCGCGCAGCCGATCCCCGCCGGCAAGGCCGCGGACGTCGACGCCGTCTGGTTCGCCGCGAACCGGATCGACCCGGACGTCCGATTCACGAAGGAGGCCTGCCGCTCGCTCGTACGGGTCCCGCGCGTGTTCCTGCGGGCCGCGCTGCAGGGCTGCGTCGACTGGGCGAAGGCCAACGGCGTCGCGCTCCTCGACGAGACGCACATGAAGGAGATCCAGGACAAGCGCAGCGCCGAGAAGCGGCGTTAGGACCGGAGAGAGGGGACCCCGCCATGAAGCAGCGCACGAAGAAGAGGCTCTGGATCGCCCTGGGCGCCGTCGTCGCCGCCGTCGTCCTGCTGTACGGGGCGCTGTGGATCTACGCGTCGGACTACTACCGGGCGGACGCCACGGCGACGGCGTTCCTTTCGAGCGACGCTACCCTGCGCATCGACGGCCGCCTCACGGTCCTGCCGGCCGCGACCGCCACCGACACGGCGCTGGTCTTCTATCCCGGCGGCAAGGTGGAGGCGACGGCCTACCTCCCGATCCTCGAGAAGATCCGCGACCGGTGCGGCATCACGGTGGTCCTCGTGCGGATGCCCTTCAACCTCGCGGTCTTCGACATGAACGCGGCCGACCGCGTCCGGGCGGCATTCCCGGAGATCCGCCATTGGTACGTCGGCGGGCACTCCCTCGGCGGCGCGATGGCCAGCGCCTACGCGTCGAAGCACGCGGATTCGCTCGACGGGCTGATCCTGATGGGCGCCTACCTCTACGGCGGCTATCCCGCGGCGGACGCGCTGACG
>CAIXGU010000055.1 GCA_903919045.1 uncultured Eubacteriales bacterium
CGGCGCGCACGACGGCGGCGGCGCGCGAGAGCCGGCTGCTCGTCCCCGGCGCGGTCCTCTGGGCCTCGGCGACGGTCGGCGCCGTCGCGTACGGAAACGCGACGGCGCTCCTCCTCGCATTCGGCCTCCTCGGCCCCGTCTGCGTGTCCGCGCTCTGGTTCGAACGGACGTGGAGCCGCGACGACGCGCTCCACTTCTCCCACTACGCCTCGCTCCTGATCCTGCCCGTCGCGGCCGCGGGCGTCGTCCAGGCCGCCCTGCTCCCGGTCCCGAAGTACGCGCCGCGCGTGCTCGGGACGCTCGCGAATCCCAACATCCTCGCGATCGCGCTCGAGATGCTGCTGCCCTGGGCGATGGCCATGCTGTATCACGTCTGGAGCCGCGCCGGCCGGACGATGCTCGCCGTCGCGCTCGCGGCCGGCTGGGTCCTCCTGTACGCCACCGGCAGCCGGTCGGGCCTTCTGGCCGGCTTCGTGGGGGTCGCCGTCTTCCTCCTGGCCATGAGCGAGCGCCGCGCCCTCACGGTCCTCCTCGGCCTCGCCGCGCTCCTGCTCGTCGGCCTCGCCGTCGCGCACGAGGCGGTCCTCGAGGCCCTGAAGCCCTTCATCCCGCGCCTGCAGACGTTCACGCTCGAGATGCGCAACCGCGCGGCCCTCTGGGGGATGGCGTGGGACGAGATCGCGAAGCAGCCGGTCGTCGGCCGCGGACTGTTCTCGTTCCCGCTGTACGTCACGAAGGCGGCGTACCGCGGGGTGCCGCACAGCCACAGCCTCTACCTCTCGCTCTGGCTCGAGACGGGCCTTCCGGGGCTCCTGGCGTTCCTCTGGCTGGTCGGCCGGCTCGCCTTCTCCGCGATCCGGAGCCTCAAGGGCTCGCCGCTGCGGCCCTATCTCGCCGGCGGACTCGCGCTGCTCGCCTCCCTGCTCGTGCACGGCGTCACGGACATGCCGGTCGAGAACCCCCAGACGCTCGTCCTCCTCGCGCCGACGCTCGCGGCGCTGTCCGTGGCCCTCGGACCGCGGCGGCCGCGGCATGACGGAGCCCCCGGGGGCATGGTATAATTTCATGGATCGAAAGGGGTTTTCCGAATGCCGTATTACGATCTGAAATGCGCCGACTGCGAGCAGGAATTCAACGCCAAGGCGTCGATGGACGAGCGCTCCGCGCAGGCGATCCGCTGCCCCGCGTGCGGGTCCTTCCGCCTCGAGACCGTGTTCCGCAAGGTGAACGTGGTGAAGAGCCGCGGCGACCTGCCCGGATCGTGTCCGGTCGACGGCGGCGGATGCTCCGGCGGCTGCTGCGGCCTGGCCCGCTGAAGGCCGGGACGGGGAGGGAAGGGACGATGCGGATCGCGCTCGCGAGCGACCACGCCGGCTATGCGCTGAAGCGCTTCCTTTCCCAGCACCTTTCGGCCGCCGGGCACGAGTGCGTCGACTTCGGCGCCGCGACCGACGCGCAGCCGTCGAGCTACGTGCCGTTCGCCGTGTCGCTCTCCGAGGCCGTCGCCGCCGGGGACCCGCCCCTCGGGATCGTGATCTGCGGGACCGGTCTCGGCATCTCGATCGCCGCCAACAAGAACAAGGGGATCCGCGCCGCCGTGTGCACCGACGAGTACATGGCCCGGATGGCCCGCCAGCACAACGACGCGAACGTGCTCGCCCTGGGCGCGCGCGTCGTCGGCGCGGGGCTCGCCGCCTCGATCGCCGACGCCTTCCTTTCGGAACCGTTCGAGCGCGGCGGACGCCACCAGGCGCGCGTTGCGGAGATCCTCGACGTCGAGCGCAGGAATTTCAGGTAGGAGGACCCCCGCATGGACAACGTCTTCGTCTTCGACCACCCCCTGATCCAGCACAAGATCTCCCTTCTCCGCGACAAGAAGACCACGACCAAGGAGTTCCGCGAGCTCGTGTCCGAAGTGGCGATGCTGATGGCCTACGAGGTCACCCGCGACCTGCCGCTCAAGGAGATCGAGGTCGAGACCCCCGTCGCGATCGCGAAGACGAAGGTCCTCGCCGGCAAGAAGTTCGCGCTGGTCCCGATCCTGCGGGCCGGCCTGGGGATGGTCGACGGCATGCTGAGCCTGATGCCGATGGCGAAGGTGGGCCACATCGGCCTGTACCGCGACCCGGCGACGCTCGAGCCCGTCGAGTACTACTGCAAGCTCCCCGAGGACGCCGTCGAGCGCGAGATCGTGCTGCTCGACCCGATGCTCGCGACGGGCGGCTCCGCCTCCGCGGCGGTCGGCTTCCTGAAGCAGCGCGGCGTGAAGGCGATCCGGTTCATGTGCCTGATCGCGGCGCCCGTCGGGATCGACCGCCTGCACCGCGACCACCCCGACGTCCCGATCTTCTGCGCCGCCGTCGACGAGCGGCTGAACGACCACGCCTACATCGTGCCGGGCCTCGGCGACGCGGGCGACCGCCTCTTCGGGACCAAGTAGGAAGGAGCGGCGCCGCATGGGCCGGCCGTCCTGGGACGACTATTTCATGGACATCGCCCACCTCGTGAAGACGCGGTCGACCTGCGTCCGACGCCAGGTCGGCGCGGTGATCGTGAAGGACAAGCGGATCGTGTCGACCGGATACAACGGGTCGCCCGTGCGCACCGCGCACTGCCTCGACATCGGGTGCATGCGCGAGAGGCTCGGCATCCCGTCCGGCCAGCGCCACGAGCTGTGCCGCGCGATCCACTCCGAGCAGAACGCGATCATCCAGGCCGCGCGCTCCGGCGTGACGATGGACGACGCGACGCTCTACGTGACCTGCCAGCCCTGCTCCCTGTGCGCCAAGATGCTGATCAACGCCGGCGTGACGCGCATCGTGTACGACGGCGATTACCCGGACGAACTCTCGCTCTCGCTGCTCGCGGAGGCGGGCGTCGCCCTCGACCGCCGCGGCCCGCCCAACACCCCGCCCGAGGCCGAGACGTAGGCGCGGCATGCTGACGTTCTTCGAGATCCACGCGATCGCCCGGTTCGACCTGCTCGGGATCTCCGTCCCGATCACGGTCGGCATGGTCGTGCAGTGGGCGATGATGGCCCTCGTGTTCCTCGGCGTCGCGCTGTCGCACCGGCAGACGTCCGACGTGCCGCGGGGCTTCCGCAACTTCGCCGAGATCATGTCCGCCACGCTGCGCCGGATCTCGACGCGCCGCGCCGCCCCGACCGCCGGGCACCGCGCGCGCCGCCCGATTCCGGGCGAGAGCCTCTCCGCGGCCGTGACGGCGGTCCTGCTCTTCCTCGTCGCCTTCTGGACGACCGAGGCGGTCACCTCGCTCCCGGTCGAGAAGACGCCCGTCGGCGCGCTCGTCGACGCGGTGACCCCGATCTTCCTCGCCCTGAAGGAGCGCACGATCCTCGGACCGGTCCTCGAGCGGTTCAGCGGGCAGGACATCGGCGCGGAGATCTCGGCGTCGATCCAGGTGCGCGAGGTCTTCGGCTTCGACCTCTTCGGCTTCCACGTCCCCGTCGCGGACGTCGTCGTCGTGATGTGGGGCGTGATGGCCGTCCTGTTCGTCGCCGCCTTCTTCCTGGGGCGCCGCTTCCGTCCCGTCCCGAAGGGCGGGCAGCTGCTCGCGGAGAACCTCGTGAACGGCCTGCAGGCGCTCTGCCGCACCGTCATGGAGCCGGAGCTCGTGGACCGCTACGTCCCGTACGTCGGCTCGATCGGCCTCTTCATCGCGCTGTGCAACGTCTCGTCCGTATTCCGTCTCCCGCCGCCCGCGAAGAATCCCGCCTTCCCGATCGGGCTCGCGGTCCTGTCGATCGCCTCCGTCATCGTCTTCAGCATCCGCGAGGTCGGCCTCAAGGGGTTCGCCCGCTCGATGCTCTACCCGACGGGCATCATGCTGCCCTTCAAGATCATCGATTTCGCGACGAAGATCATCTCGCTGTCCCTCCGGCTCTTCGGCAACATCTTCGGCGCCTTCGTCTTCATGGAGTTCATCAACATCATCATGCCGATCCTGCTGCCCGGTCTCGTCGGCCTCTGGTTCGACCTCGCGGACGGCATCATCCAGGGCCTCGTCTTCGCCTACCTGAACGCCCTCTACATCGGGGAGATCGTCGAGAACGCCCACCTCGCCGAGCATGCCGAGCACGCCGTCCGAGCCGGACGCGCGGAGCGCGGCTGATCCGGGCCCGCAGACCCGCACGCCGCCGCCGCGCGGCAGGAAGGAGCATTCCCATGGCCGCCACTTCGCTCATCGGACTCGCCGCCGCCCTCGCCATCGCCATCGCCGCATTCGGCGCAGCGCTGGGCATCGGCATGGCCTCCGGCAAGGCCTTCGACGCCGCCGCGCGACAGCCCGAGATCTTCGGCAAGATCCAGGCGCTGCTGTTCACGGCGATCATCTTCATCGAGGCGACCGCGATCTACGCGCTGGTCGTCAGCCTCCTGCTCATCTTCGTCCTGAAGTGAGGAACGGAGAGGCGGAACGGGGGAATCGGCCATGACCGACTACATCGTGACCGGCATCTTCGCGATCATCAACCTGCTGGTGACCTACTTCGTGCTGAAGCGGTTCCTGTTCAAGCCGGTGATGACCTACATGAAGAAGCGCCAGACCAACATCGAGAACGACCTGCGCGAGGCGCAGTCGAAGATCGACGAGGCGGAGATGCGCACCATGGAGGCGTCCGAGAAGATCGAGAGCGCCGTCAAGGAGGCGTCCGGCATCGTCGGCGACGCGAAGACGTCGGCCGAGGCGCAGCGCGACGCGATCCTCGCGTCCGCCCGCCAGGAGGCCGCCGAGCTGATCAAGCGTGCGGACGGCGACATCTCCCGCATGCGCAACGCCATGCTCGAGGACATGAAGACCGAGGTCGCGGAGCTCTCCGTGGCGATCGCGACGAAGGTCATCGGCCAGAGCGTGGACAAGCAGCGCCAGAAGGAGCTCGTGGACCGGCTGGTCTCGGACGAGCTGAAGGGCCGGGTGGACTCGGATGCCTGACGCCCGCCGCACCTCGGCCCGCTCGTCCGTCCCGGTCGTCCGCATCGTATCGTCGGTGCCGGTCGACGCCGAGACGGCCGACCGCCTCGCGAAGAAATTCGCGACGCGCTGCGGCCTGTCCGATTACACCGTCTCCGTCGAGCTCGATTCCGGGCTGATCGGCGGACTCGTCGTCTTCGCCGGCGGATTCCGCTACGACTACAGCATCCAGGGCCAGCTCGGGCGCATCGCCGCCCGCCTGCGCGCCGCACGGCCGCAGGACCAGCCCCAGGCCGAGGACGACACGCTGTCGACCTTCATCGCCTCCACGCTGGGCGAGTCGCTCGACGACTTCACCGAGACGCCGGTCGCCGACGTCTCCGAGATCCAGTCGGCCTACCTCCGACGCATGGAGGGCACCGGCCCGATCGACCCCGAGCGCATCCGCCAGGACCTGCGGGACTCGATCTCGCGGTTCGAGGCGACGTCCACCGTCGAGGAGGTCAGCGCGGTCGCGACCGCGGGCGACGGGATCGTCACCGTCCCGGGCCTGCGCAACTGCATGTACGGCGAGATCGTCGAGTTCGCGAGCGGGGCGACCGGATTCGCCATGAACCTCGAGGAGGACCGCGTCGGCATCGTCATGCTCGGCGAGGGCGACACCGTCACCGAGGGCATGCTGTGCAAGCGCACCGGCCGCACGATCCGCGTTCCCGTCGGCGCCGAGCTGCTCGGGCGCGTCGTCGATCCGCTCGGCCGCCCGCTCGACGGGCACGGTCCGATCGCGAGCCGCCGCACCCGCCCGATCGAGTCCGACGCACCGAGCGTCGTCGACCGGCAGAAGGTCAACCGCTCCCTGCAGACCGGCATCACGGCGATCGACGCCCTGACGCCGATCGGCCGCGGCCAGCGCGAGCTGATCATCGGCGACCGCCAGACCGGCAAGACCGCGATCGCGGTCGACACGATCCTCAACCAGCGGGGCAAGAACGTCCAGTGCATCTACGTCGCGATCGGACAGAAGATGTCCACGGTCGCGTCCGTCGTCGCGATCCTCGACCGGGCCGGCGCGATGGACTTCACGACGGTCGTCGTCGCGAGCGCGTCGACCTCCGCCGCGATGCAGTACCTCGCGCCCTACAGCGGCTGCGCCATGGCCGAGGACCTCATGTACGAGTCGCACGCCGACGTGCTCGTCGTCTACGACGACCTCACGAAGCATGCGCAGGCCTACCGCGCGATCTCGCTGCTGCTGCGCCGCCCGCCGGGCCGCGAGGCCTTCCCGGGCGACGTCTTCTACCTCCATTCGCGCCTCCTCGAGCGCGCGGCGCGCCTTTCCGACGAGCTCGGCGGCGGTTCCATGACCGCGCTCCCGATCGTCGAGACCCAGGGCGGCGACATCTCCGCCTACATCCCCACCAACGTGATCTCCATCACCGACGGCCAGATCTACCTCGAGTCCGAGCTCTTCTTCTCGGGCCGCCGCCCGGCCGTGAACGTCGGCCTGTCGGTCTCCCGCGTCGGCTCGGCCGCGCAGGAGAAGGCGATGAAGAAGGTCGCCGGCCCGCTGCGCATCAACCTCGCCCAGTACCGCGAGCTCGAGGTCTTCGCGCAGTTCGGCTCCGAGCTCGACCCGACCACGCGCGCGCAGCTCGCGACCGGCGAGCGCATCACCGAGGTCCTGAAGCAGCGCCAGTACGCGCCGCGCTCGCTCGCCGAGCAGGTCGTCATGGTGCACGTCGCGACCCAGGGCCTGCTGGGCGACGTCGAGGTCGATGCCGTCCGCGAGTTCCTCGCCGGCTTCCTCGCATTCCTCGCCGCCGTCGCGCCCGCCGTCATGGACACGATCCAGGCGACCGGCGACCTCGGCCCCTCGTTCGCCGAGAACGTCGCGCAGGCTCTCAAGGACTACCAGCCGGTGTGGCGTTCGGAGCACGGCGCCGAGGAGGCCGAGCTGTAGGCCATGGCGCAGGGATTCGACATCCGCAAGAGGATGCGTTCGATCGGGGACATCCGCCAGATGACCCGGGCGATGTACCTCATCTCCGCCGTCAAGATGAAGAAGGCGCGGGCGCAGCTCGCCCGGACGCTGCCCTTCTTCGAGACGTGCCGGATCACCATGGCGCAGATCCACCGGATGAGCCCGGACGTCCGCAACCGCTACTTCACGGGCCACCGCCTGCAGAAGTCCGAGAAGCGGGTGCTCGGGTACTTCCTCCTGACCGGCGACCAGGGCCTCGCGGGCGCCTACAACATGAACCTCCTGAACGCGGCCGAGAAGCGGATCCGCCGCGACCTCGTCGAGAAGGCCCGCCAGGGGCTCTCCGCGGAGGCGCGCCTGTTCGTCGCCGGCACGATCGGCAAGGAGCAGCTCCGCACGCACGGCTTCGACGTCGACGAGCATTTCACGTACCCCATCGACTCGCCGACCTATTACCGCGCCCGCGAGATCTCGGACATCATCCACGACCTGTTCGAGCGGCGCGAGCTCCACGAGGTCCACGTCGTCTACACCGTCATCCACAGCGCGATCGACATGCGCCCGGTCGTGACGCGCCTCGTCCCGATCGACATCGGCTCCCTGCTCGAGGGCATCCCGCCCGAAGCCCTCGCCGACCGCGCGATCGCGACGCAGGAGACGATCGAGTTCGTGCCCTCGCCCGCCGACGTCATGGACTACCTCGTCCAGACGTACCTGCGCGGCATGGTCTACGGCGCCCTCACGGAGGCCTACGCCAGCGAGCAGACCGCGCGCATGACCGCCATGGACAACGCCACGGAGAACGCCGAGGAGATCCTCGAGCGGCTCCGTCTCGAAAGCAACCGCCTCCGCCAGGCCGCGATCACCGCGGAGCTGTCGGAGATCGTCGGCGGCGCAGAGGTTCTCTCCGCCGCGGAAGAGGTCCGGAGGTTCTCCGCCCATGAATGAGGGCCGCGTCGTCCAGATCATCGGTCCGGTCATCGACGTCCGCTTCGACGAGGACGCGATGCCGGCGATCCAGGAGGCCGTGCGCATCGCCGTCGGCGACCGGATGGTCGTCGCGGAGGTCCTGCAGCACCGCGACCAGGGCGTCGTCCGCGCCGTCGCGATGGAGTCGACCGAGGGGATGACCCGCGGGACGAAGTGCGTCGCCACCGGCGCGCCGATCTCCGTGCCCGTCGGCGAGGGCATCGTCGGCCGGCTGTTCAACGTCCTCGGCGAGCCGATCGACCGCCTCGGCGCCGTGAACGCGTCCGCGTACTGGCCGATCCACCGCGACGCCCCGCCGTTCCTCGACCAGTATCCGGCCGAGCACATGCTCGAGACCGGCATCAAGGTCATCGACCTGCTCGCTCCGTACTCGAAGGGCGGAAAGACGGGTCTCTTCGGCGGCGCGGGCGTCGGCAAGACCGTCCTGATCCTCGAGATGATCCGCAACATCGCCTCCGAGCACGGCGGGTACTCCGTCTTCACCGGCGTCGGCGAGCGCTCGCGCGAGGGCAACGAGCTCTGGGGCGAGATGAAGGAGTCCGGGGTCATCGACAAGACCGTCATGGTGTTCGGGCAGATGAACGAACCGCCGGGCGCCCGCATGCGCGTGGCGCTCACGGGCCTCACCATGGCCGAGTACTTCCGCGACGTGCTGGCCAAGGACGTCCTCCTCTTCGTCGACAACATCTTCCGCTTCGTCCAGGCCGGCTCCGAGGTCTCGGCCCTGCTCGGCCGCGTCCCGTCCGCCGTCGGCTACCAGCCGACCCTCGCGAACGACATCGGCACCCTCCAGGAGCGCATCACGTCCACGAAGCGCGGCTCGATCACGTCCGTCCAGGCGGTGTACGTCCCGGCCGACGACCTGACCGACCCCGCCCCGGCGACGACCTTCGCCCACCTCGACGCCGTCACCGTCCTCTCGCGCGAGGTCGCCGAGCTCGGCATCTATCCGGCCGTCGACCCGCTCGCCTCCTCGTCGCGCATCCTGAACGAGGCGACGCTCGGCACGGAGCACTACCGCACGGCGCGCCGCGTCCAGGAGACGCTCCAGCGCTACAAGGAGCTGCAGGACATCATCGCGATCCTCGGCATGGAGGAGCTCACCGAGAAGGACAAGCTCACCGTCGCCCGCGCCCGCAAGATCCAGCGCTTCCTGTCCCAGCCCTTCCACGTGGCCGAAGGCTACACCGGCATCCCCGGCGCGTACGTCCCGATCCACGAGACCGTCCGCGGCTTCATGGAGATCGTCTCCGGCGGCGTCGACCACATCCCGGAGCAGCACTTCTTCATGAAGGGCACGATCGGCGACGTGTACGCCGCGTTCAAGGCGGCGACCGCGACCGCGAAGAAGGAGTAGGCGGGCCATGGCGGATCCGGACGCGCGGGGCGCGCCGATCGCGGAGCCGAAGGGCGCGGGAGCCGGAACGGCCGGCGTCCCCGCCGGGCGCGCGGCGTCCGCCCCGGCCGAGGCGGCCGCACCGGCGGCGCCGGCGCCGGGTCTTCCCTCGTCGCTGCACGTCCACATCGTCACCCCCTACGACCTCTTCCACGACGGCGACGCCGACATGGTCGTCGTCACGGGCACGGACGGCGAGTACGGCGTCATGGCGGGGCATACGCCCGTCGTCGTGGCGCTCGCCCCCGGCGAGATCCGCATCCTCCACGAAGGCGCGTGGCGCATCGCCGCGGCCTCGAACGGCTACGCCGAGATCGACCGCGGCCGCGTGACGATCGTCGTCACCTCCGCGGAATGGCCGGAGGGCATCGACGCCGGCCGCGCCCAGCGAGCGCTCGACCGCGCCTCCGTGCGCATCGCCGACCCCCTGACCGCCCGCGAGGAGATCGAGCGCTCGAAGGCCGGCATCCGCCGCGCCCGGGTCCGCCTGCACGTCGCGTCCGAGCACGCGAAGGCCGGCGGCGCGGAGCGCCGGGGGTAGAAGCCTCCTCATTCCACCCGGAACCAGTATTTCGCCGCGGCGAACCGGACGGTGCACCGCTCGGGCAGGACGCGCTCCTCGCCCGGGTCGAGCCGCCGGTCGTCGAGGAACGTCCCGTTGCGCGACGACAGGTCCTCCAGCGTGAACGCGTCGCCCAGGCGTCGGATCCGGGCGTGCAGCCGGCTCACCCCGGGTGCGTCGGGGACGAGGTCGGCCCGGTCCGCGTCCCGCCCGACCGTGAATTCGTCGACCAGCACGAACCAGCGCCGGCCTTCGGCCTCGTCGAAGGTGCCCGGCTCGTGCTCGCTCAGGATGCCGAGCCGCGTCACGACGCCCGCCGTCGAGAGCCGCTGCGTGCGGTCGTCGCGCGTCCCTGCGCCGAAGCGCGAGGGGCTGCGCGCGCGC
>CAIXGU010000056.1 GCA_903919045.1 uncultured Eubacteriales bacterium
CACGATCCCGTCGCGGGTCTCCTCGGACAGCACCGCGGACCACGACGGCAGCTGGTGGAGCCAGGCCGCCCGGGCCTCGTGCATGTTCCAGTACAGCTTCTCGAAGTCGATCGCGAGCGCGACCGGCGTCGCGTCGTCGAGGGTCTCGACGTCGATCGCGGCCTCGAGGCTCGGATTGATCCCGTCGACGAACCCCGCGAAGATCGCCGGGCTCGAGAACCCGAGGCGCTCGCGCAGTCCGGCGGCGGCGCCCGACAGGCGCTCGGGGTAGGCGCCGAGGATGCGGTCGTAGGCTTCGCGCTCCTCGTCGTAGTACTTCCGGATGAAGGCCTCCCGCTGCGCGGGCGCGACGGAGTCGTCGACCAGGGCCTTCCATTGCTCGAAATGCGTCATTCCCTTCCCTCTCCTTCCGCTCGGAGCTCAGGCGCCCGCGGACAGCCGCGCCGCGATCGCCTCGAGGAATCCCTTCGTGTCCACGACCTCGACCTTCGGCAGGTCGCACAGCGGGGCGAGGTCGCCCGTCACGGTCCCGGCGAGGATCGTCTCGAGCGACGCGCACTCGAGGCGGTCCGCGAAGTCCTGCAGGTCCGCGAGCCCGTCGAGCTCGCCGCGCTTGCGCAGCGCACCGGTCCACGCGAACAGCGTCGCCATCGGGTTCGTCGACGTGCGCTCGCCCTTCAGGTGGCGGTAGTAGTGGCGTGTCACCGTGCCGTGCGCCGCCTCGAACTCGTACTTGCCGTCCGGGGAGACGAGGACCGAGGTCATCATCGCCAGGCTGCCGCACGCGGAGGCGACCATGTCGGACATGACGTCGCCGTCGTAGTTCTTGCACGCCCAGACGTAGCCGCCCTCGGAGCGCATCACGCGCGCCACGGCGTCGTCGATCAGGGTGTAGAAGTACTCGATGCCCGCTTCCTTGAAGCGCGCGCGGAACCCGTCCTCGAAGACCTCCTCGAAGAGGTCCTTGAACCGGTGGTCGTAGGTCTTCGAGATCGTGTCCTTCGTCGCGAACCAGAGGTCCTGGCGCACGGACAGGGCGTAGGTGAAGCAGGCGCGCGCGAAGCTGCGGATCGACGCGTCGAGGTTGTGCATCCCGAGGAGGACGCCGGGGCCGTCGAAGTCGTGGATCCGGACCGTCTCGACGCGGCCGTCGGCGTACGTCACGACGAGGTCGGCCCGCGCCGGTCCGTCCACGCGCGTCTCGGCGTCGCGGTAGACGTCGCCGTAGGCGTGGCGGGCGATCGTGATCGGCCGCTTCCAGGAGGCCACGAAGGGCCGGATGCAGTCCACGACGATCGGGGCCCGGAAGACCGTGCCGTCGAGGATCGCGCGGATCGTGCCGTTCGGGCTCTTCCACATCTTCTTCAGCTTGTATTCCTCGACGCGCTGCGCATTCGGGGTGATCGTCGCGCACTTCACGGCGACGCCGAGCCGCAGGGTCGCCTCGGCCGACGCGGTCGTCACGCGGTCGTCCGTCGCGTCGCGGTTGGGGAGGCCGAGGTCGTAGTACTCGGTCTTCAGGTCGACGAACGGGTGCAGGAGGATGTCCTTGATCTGCTGCCAGATGATCCGGGTCATCTCGTCCCCGTCCATCTCGACCAGCGGCGTCTTCATGGCGATCTTCGTCATCTCGTCTTCCTTTCCAGCAGGGCCCCGTGGATTATATCACGGCTTCCGCGGCGCTTCACGGGCGCCGGGCCGCGC
>CAIXGU010000057.1 GCA_903919045.1 uncultured Eubacteriales bacterium
ATTGTACCATGGGAAACGGTTTTCGTGCGGGGTGGAAGAGGCGCTAGGCCCGGTTTTCGTCCTCGGCCCCGCGGTTCTTCGGGTGGTGCTTGTAGACGAAATCGCGCTGGAGCGTGTAGCTCACGAAGTACAGCCCGAAGTCCGCGATCAGCTTCGCGACGTAGATGCCGCCCGGGGACGCCCCGAGCGCCGTGAAGGCCTGGAACGCGGAGATCAGGAGGTAGCTCGCCAGCATGATGCCGAGCACGAGCGCGTAGTAGCGCAGGATCGCGTGCTTCGGGTGGTTGCGGCGGCGGAAGACCAGGTGGCGGTTCACGGCGAAGTTCACGAGCGAGCTCGCGGCGCGCGCAATGGCGACGGCGGCGATCAGGACGTCCGGGACGAGCGTGTGGACGAGCGCGAAGACCGCGTAGTCGATGCCGGTCGCGAAGAGCGACGAGCCCGCGAACGCGAAGAGCAGGCGGTAGATCCGGACGGAATCCTTGAGGACGTCGAAGTGCGACGACCGGTTGCCTTCGATGTAGATCGTCCCGATGCGGACCTGGACGATCGGGTGGCCGAGGGGCTTCGCCTCGAGCAGCATGTTCATCTCGAACTCGTACCGCTCGCCCTTGAGGTCGAGGAGCTCCCGGCAGAACGCCCCCGGGATGCCCCGCAGCCCGGTCTGCGTGTCCCGCACGAAGCTCCCGTTCACGAGCCCGAAGAGGACCTTCGTGATGCCGTTGCCCAGCTGGCTGCGGAGGGGCGTGCCCTTGCCGAAGTCGCGCACGCCGAGCACGAGGGCCGCGGGGTTCGCCGCGAGCGCCTCGGCGACCTTCCGGATATCCTCCGGGGCGTGCTGCCCGTCGGCGTCGGCGGTCACGACGCCGTACGCGCCTTCTCCGGACGCGAGCAGCGCCTCCATGCCGGTCTTCAGGGCGCGGCCCTTGCCGTGGTTGGAGATGTGGCGCAGGACCTGGGCGCCGAGCGCTTCGCAGCGCGCGAACAGCGGCGCGCGGTCCGCGTCGCTGCCGTCGTCGACGACGGCGACCGCGGCGAAGTCCATCGGCATCAGGTCCCCGACGAGCGTCACGAGCCTTTCGTCGGGCTGGTAGGCGGGGATCAGGACGCAGGGAAGCGGCATCATCGTCCTCCTGTCGGCGGGTCTCCCATGATTATACGATAGAATGCGGCGCCGGGGGCGCGGTTCCGTCGTACAATGGGAGAGGCCGGCGCGCGGCGTGCGCCGGCGGCGCGCGGGACGCGCCGGGAGGCGGAATGGTCCGGAATCCGGGGAGATGGTCCGCTCGAACGCTGGCGGCCGGCCTGTGCGCCGCGCTCGCGCTCGTCGCGTCCGCGCGGTGCGCCGCGCCGGCGGCACCGGTCGCCGCGGAGGCGGACGCGGGCGCCGTGCGGATCTCGGATGCGGCCGGACTCCGGGCGATCGCGGACGATCCCGGCGGACGCTACGTCCTCGCCGCCGACATCGACCTCGGCGGCGCGCCCTGGACGCCGATCGACTTCCACGGCGTCCTCGACGGCGCCGGCCACGCGGTCTACAACGTCGTCATCCGCGGCGTCGGGCCCACGCTCGCCGCGACGATCGACGGGAACCACATCGCCTACCCCACCGCCTGCGCGGGCCTGTTCGCGCATGCGGAGAAGGCTGCGATCCGGGACCTCGCGCTGCTCGGCGTGGACCTCGATGTCGTCTCCGACGGGCACGTCTTCGTCGGCGGCCTCGTCGGCGTCGCGGACGACACGGCGATCGCGGGCTGCCGCATCGAGGGCCGCATCCGCGTGGCCTCGCCGGCGAAGATGCTCGGCGCGGGCGGCCTCGTCGGATTCGGCACCGGCTCCATTTCCGACTGCGCGGCCGATGTGGAGACCGTCCTCGTCGACACGGACCGCACGGAGAAGAGCGAAGCCTTCCTCGGCGGCCTCCTCGCGTGCGGCAGCGCGGACCTCCTCCGCTGCGACGTGAAGGCGCGCGGCTACACCACGGTCTCGGGCTACATGCACACCGGCGGCATCGTCGGCATGTTCCACGAAAGCGTGCACGGGACCTCGGCGGTCCTCCGGCTGCAGGATTGCCGCGTCTCCGCCGAGGAGTGGTACTCCGAGGAGAACACGGTCCACCGCGACTACTGCCGCGCGCTTTACGGCGAGATCCCCACGAGCGACGACCGGAGCGTTTCCGGGAACCAGGTCGTCTCGTTCGCGCGCCACCTGTCGACCGATTACGGCACGCCGCTCCTCCCGGAGAAGGACGCGCATCCGGTCTATCGCGATGTCGTCGCGTTGCCGGGATGCACGACGTTCGGCTTCACCACGCACACCTGCGAAACGTGCGGCTACGCCTTCCGCGACGCCTACACGGCGCCGGCGCACACGCCCGGAGACTGGACGACCGTGCGCGAGCCGACGTACGCCGCGCCCGGCCTGCGGCGCGTCCTCTGCGTCGTGGACGGCGCGGTCCTCGAGGAAGAGGAGATCCCGCGCCTCGTCTTCCGCACGGAGGTCGGGCTCGAGGCCGACGGTTCGCTCGCGCTGTCCTCTCTGCTCCCGGAAGGCGCGCCGACGGCGGATCCCGCGTGGTCCGCGTCGGATGCGGCGTGCGTCTCCGTCGACGCCGACGGCACCGCGCACGGCCTCGCGCCGGGCGTCGCGACGGTCTCCGCGGCCGATGCGGACGGCGTCGCGTTCGCGGTCTTCACCGTCGTCGTCGCGGATCGCCGTGCGATTTCCATCGCCTTCCGCGCGACGTTCGATCCCGCTTCGCTGCTGCCGGACGGAATGCCGGAAGCCGGCCTGGCGTGGGCTTCTTCGGACCCGGGCGTCGCGTCCGTCGGAGAGGACGGGATCGTGCGCTGCGGATCCCTCGGCGCGGCGGTCCTCTCCGCCACGACCGACGGCGGGCGCGTCGTGGCCGAATACGCGCTCGCCGTGCGGTATGCATGGTGGCAGTGGATCGTCGTCGTGCTGCTGTTCGGCTGGATCTGGTATGCATGAACTGCGCCCGGAAAGCCTCGCGCCGCGCGGCTTTCTGGATTTCGGCGAAAATCCTCGCGCGGCGCTTCGCTTGACATATCCTGCATGTTGTGCAACGAATGGAATCAGGACGACGAAACGAGAAGAGCTGCGCCTGCGTCATCCGTCGCTTGGATTCGATTCGATTGCACGTCATGAGGTGGAAAGATATGGCTGAAGTGAAACCCGTGGAGAAGAAGGCCCCCGTGAAGCCCGCCGTCAAGAAGGCCGCCGCCCCCAAGAAGGCCGTCGCCGCCAAGAAGCCCGCCGTCAAGAAGGCCGCCGCCCCCAAGAAGGCCGTCGCCGCCAAGAAGCCCGTCGTCAAGAAGGCCGTCGCCCCCAAGGCGCCCGCCGCCAAGAAGCCCGTCGTCAAGAAGGCCGCCGCCCCCAAGGCTCCCGCCGCGAAGAAGCCCGTCGTCAAGCAGGCCGCCGCCCCCAAGGCGCCCGCCGCGAAGAAGCCCGCCGTCAAGAAGGCCGCCGCCCCGAAGAAGGCCGTCGCTGCGAAGAAGCCGGCCGTCCAGAAGGCCGCCGCCCCCAAGAAGGCCGTCGCCGCGAAGAAGCCCGCCGCCCCCAAGGCCCCCGCCGCCAAGTAGCGCGGACCGGACCTGGTACGCAGGGGAGCCTGCCGTGCGATGCGCACGGCAGGCTCCTTTTTCGCGCCCGGTTCGCGGGCGGGATGGCCGCTCCCGCAGTCGCGCCTCCGCGACGGCACCCGGCGCCGGTGTATAATCCGTGCAGGCAAGGAGGTTGCGGATGGATCCGAAGCGCGCGGCCCGGTCCCTGAGGACGGTCTTCCTGGACCTGCTGCTCGCGGGCGCCGTCCTCGTCGTCTTCGCGCTCTTCCACCACGTGCTGCCGCGCGACGCGGGGAACGCCGGCGAGCTCCTGCCGACCCCCGTCCCCACCGCCGCGTCCCCGACCGCGTCCCCTTCCCCGACGGACGCCGAAGTCTCCCCGGACCCGACGGCGTCCCCCTCCCCCGTCCCGACGGTGCTCACGGAGACGTCCTTCACGAGCCCGTCCCTCTCCATCGCGATCACGACGTTCCAGAAGGACGGCGCGACGGGCTACGTCGCGGACCTCCGGCTCGCCGACCCGCTGGCGCTCCGCACGTTCCTCGCCTCGGGCGCCTACAAGCCCGGCGCCAGCGCGATGCCGACGGCGCTCGCGGCATCGGCCGGCGCGCTGCTGGCGGTCAACGGAGACTACTACGGGATCCGGAACCAGGGCGTGGTCCTGCGGGACGGCGTGCTCTACCGGACGACGCCCTACCGGGACGTCCTCGTGATGTACCGAGACGGGTCGATGCGCACGTTCCCGAATGCCGCATTCGACGTCGCCGCCCTGAAGTCCTCGGGCGCGTGGCAGGCCTGGTCCTTCGGACCGATGCTGCTGCGCGACGGCGAGGCCATGGACGCCTTCGACAGCAACGTGCCCGGCCCCAACCCGCGCACCGCGATCGGATACTACGAGCCCGGCCACTACTGCCTCGTCGTGGTGGACGGACGGCAGCCCGGCTACTCCGACGGGATGACCCTCGCGCAGCTCTCGCGCTTCTTCCGCGACCTCGGATGCGTCGTCGCGTACAACTTCGACGGCGGCCAGTCGTCCGAGATGGTCTTCGACGGCCGGGTCGTGAACCGCCCGTACCGGGGCGGACGCCGGGTGAGCGACATCGTGTACGTCGCCCGGCCGGAGGCGGCGGCGTGAGCGCGGACGCGGGCGGGACGCGCCGCGGGGCGCGGGCGTTCCGGCGGCTCGGGCGGCTCGCCCTGCGCGCTCTGCCTCACCTGTGCGTCGCGATGACCCTCGCGCTGCTCGCCCTCGTGGCGATCGACGCGGTGAACGACGCGATGGGCTTCCTCGTCGGCGCGACGTTCCGCACGTTCCTCGTCCTCTACGCGGCGGTCGCCGGCGCGACGGCGGTCGCCTTCATCGCCTCCCGATCCCGGAAGGGCTAGGCGGTCCGTCCGTCCAGGTGTCCCAGACTTCCGGCGCGAACCCAACGGTCGCCTTCTTCCCGTTGCGCACGATCGGCGCGCGGTAGAGGGACGGGTTCCGGAACAGGGTCTCCTCCGCGACGGAGCTGTTCCCGAAATAGGCCATGTTGAGCCGCGCGTAGTCCTTCGATTCCGCGTCGACCATCGCGGCGAGGCCCACCGCGGCCTTCACGCTCGCGAATTCGCCCTTCGACAGGCCCTTCTCGAGCAGGTCGACGAGCTGGTACGGGATGCGGCGCTCCTTGAAGTACCGCTCCGCCTTCTGCGTGTCGAAGCTCTTTCGCTTGCCGAAGACCTGCACGTTCATGGCCCCTCCTCCGCCGCGTCCAGCACGGCCCGGTACCGCGCCGCGAGCGCGGCGTCCGTGAAGCGTCCGGCGTTCGCGGGACTCGTCGACGGCAGCCGCGCGGCCGGGAGACCCGTCGCGGGCAGGCAGAGCCGGTCGTAGAGCCGGCCGGCCGCCTGCCCCGTCGCGAACACCGCGCGGATCGGCGCCCGGCGCAGCAGGCCGGCGACGTCGTTCGCGACGGGCGCGCGGATGCTCGCGTCGGAGGCGCCGTCGATGCGGCACGAGGCCAGCACGTCCCACAGCGCGATGCGGTGCCGCAGCAGGAAGGCGCGCCGCGCTTCCGGGCCTTCGGGGACCGGCTCGCCGGAGGCATCCGCGAGCGCCCGCCAGAAGCGGTTCCGCGGGTGGCCGTAGTAGAAGCCCGCGGCGCGGGACGCCGGCGACGGCATCGTCCCGAGCACGAGGACGCGGGAACGCCCGTCGAACACCGGCGGCAGCGCGTGCAGCACGATCTCTCCCATGCCGCCATGATACCTTCCGGGGCCGTCCGTTTCCAACCGGCGGGTTTTGCACTATCATGGAGGAAACCACGGACTCCCCAGACCCAGGACGAGGTGCGCCGATGCCGAGAAGCGGTCCCCCTTCCCGCGCCAAGGAACGCTCCGCCGGAACCGGCGGGGAGGACCGCCGCATCGCCTTCTTCTCCCACCTGTTCGAATCGATCCCCGACATCCTGTACTGCAAGGACGCCGACGGCGTCTATCTCGGCTGCAACCGCAACTTCCTCGCGTTCTACGGCTTCGCGCCGGGCACCGTCGAGGGCCGGACGGACGCCGAGCTGTTCGACGCCGAGCGGGCCGCACGCTACCGGGCGAAGGACCTCGAACTGCTCGCCTCCGGGCGCACGGAGATCTTCGAGGAGTGGTCGCGCGACGCGCAGGGCCGGAACGTGCTCCACCGCTGCATGAAGGCGCCGATCCACGATGCGGAGGGACGACCGGTCGGCATCGTCGGCGGGGCGCACGACGTCACGGCCTGCCACGACCTCGAGGAGCGCCTCAGGGCCGGCGTCGAGAACTTCCAGGTCCTCTTCGACTCCATCGACGACATGATCTTCGTCGCCGACGCGCAGGGCCGCGTCTTCCACGTCAACGACGCCGTCCGCCGCAAGCTCGGCTATTCGCTCGACGAGGCGAAGGGCATGCACGTCCTGTCCTTCAACCCGCCCGGCAAGCGGGCCGAGGCCGAGGCGATCTTCGCCGACATGTTCGCCGGGAAGCGCGACTCCTGCCCGCTGCCGCTCTCCCGGAAGGACGGGACCGACCTGCCTTCCGAGACGCGCGTGTTCTTCGGGAAGTGGGACGGCGCCGACTGCCTCTTCGGGCTCTCGAAGGACCTCTCCCGCGAGCAGGAGCTGCTGCAGAAGTTGAACAAGGTCTTCGAGGTGAATCCCACCCTGATGGCCATCAGCACGGTCGAGGCGCCGCGCACCTTCACCGAGGTCAACCGCGCGTTCCTGGAGACGCTCGGCTACGAGGAGAGCGAGGTGCTCGGGCGGCCGACGGCCTCGCTGGAGCTCTTCGCCGATCCGGAGCGGCAGGAGGAGGTGGCGCGCGCGCTCGCCGAGCAGGGCCGCGTCCGCAACGAGGAGCTGAAGGTCCGGCGGCGCGACGGAAGCCTGATCGACGGCCTCTTCTCGGGCGAGGTGATCGAGACCCAGGGCCGCGGCTTCTTCCTCACGGTGATGACCGACATCTCGGAGACGAAGCGGTACGAACGCGCCCTGCGCTTCCAGACGGACTTCCAGCGCCTGCTGATGGACCTCGCCACCGAGTTCATCAACCTCCCGCTCGACTCCTTCGCCGCGGGCATCCAGGATTCGCTCGGGCGCATCGGCGCGTTCGTCGGCGCCGACCGTTCCTACATCTTCGACTACGATTTCGCGAAGGGCACGACCTCGAACACCTTCGAATGGTGCGGGGAAGGAATCCGCCCGGAGATCGGCAACCTGCAGGACCTTCCTTTGGAAGCGATCCCGGACTGGGTCGCGACGCACCGGGACGGGCGCATGATGCTGATTCCCGACGTGGCGGAGCTCGCGGAGGACTCCTCGCTGCGGGCGATCCTCGAGCCGCAGGGAATCCAGTCCCTCGTCACGCTCCCGCTGATGTCCGCCGGCGAGCCGATCGGCTTCGTCGGATTCGACTCGGTCCGCGACCGGCGGCTGTATTCCGCGGTCGAGATCTCGCTGCTCCAGTTCTACGCGCAGATGCTCGTGAGCTTCCGCAACCGCGAGCGCCAGGAGAAGGCCCTGTCGGTCGCGAAGGAGCAGGCCGAGGTCGCGAACCTCGCCAAGAGCCGCTTCCTCGCCGGGATGAGCCACGAGATCCGGACCCCGATCAACGGCATCCTCGGCTATCTCCAGCTGCTCGAGAGCCGCGAGTCCGACCCCGAGCTCCTCGGCTACGTCCGCCGCATCGCGAGCTCGTCGCGCACGCTGGCGACGCTGATCGACGACGTCCTCGACATGTCCCGCATCGAAGCCGGCCGACTCGAGATCGAGCGCATCCCCTTCGACCTCCACGCCGCGCTCGAGGACGCCGTCTCCGCCTTCTCGCTGCGCGCGCAGGAGAAGGGCCTCCAGCTCGCGACGTCGGTCCGTCCCGACGTCCCGCGCCGCGTCGTCGGCGACCCGATCCGCCTCCGCCAGATCCTGAACAACCTCCTCGGCAACGCCCTCAAGTTCACGGAGAAGGGCTCCGTCAGGGTCGAGGCCGCGCTCGGTCCGGAATCCCCGGATCGCCGCGAGGTCGTCTTCCAGGTGCAGGACACGGGCATCGGCATGGACGCCGGCACGGTCTCGCGCCTGTTCGTCCCGTTCATGCAGGCCGACGGCTCCTCGACCCGCCGCTACGGCGGAACCGGCCTCGGCCTCTCGATCTGCCGCAACCTGCTCGAGCTCATGGGCGGCCGCATCTGGGCCGAGAGCGAGCCCGGGCGCGGCAGCACGTTCTTCTTCGCCGTGCCGTTCGAGACCGGGCCCGCACGGCGCGCACCGCGCGCGCCGGAGGAGCCGGAGGGCCTCGACGCCCTGCGCGGCGTGCGCGTCCTGCTCGTCGAGGACAACGAGATCAACCGCGAGCTCACGCTCGAGATCCTGCAGGGCGCCGGCATGGCCGTGGACACGGCCGTCGACGGGCGGGAGGCGGTCGAGGCGGTGCGCGCGAACCGGTACGCGCTCGTGCTCATGGACATCCAGATGCCCGTGATGGACGGGTACGAAGCGACGCGGGCGATCCGATCCGACCCCGCGAACGCGAAGCTCCCGATCATCGCGGTGACGGCCGGCGTCATGACCGGCGAGCGCGAACGCGCCCTCTCGAGCGGCATGGACGATTACATCGCGAAGCCGATCGGCATCCAGCACCTCCTCCGCACGATCGCGCGCCGGCTCGCCCGGCCGGATGCGTCGTCCGCTCCCGCGGCGAACGGCTCCGCCTCCGGGGAAGCGCCCGCCGGCGCCGCGGAACCCGGGTTCCGCCCGGGCGACGGCGATTGGCTCGATCTGCGGACCGCCCTCGCGCGCCTGGACGGCGAACGTTCCCTCCTGTTCGGCCTCATGGACCGCTTCCGCGAGCGCCAGGCCGACCTGCCCGCGCTCGTCCGCGAGGACCTCGCCGCCGGCCGGTCCGTCGAAGCGGCCCGTCGGCTCCACACGCTGCGGTCGATCGCCGGATCGATGGGCGCGACCGTCCTCCAGATGGCCGCGGCCACGCTCGAAGCCGCGATCGCGGACGGCTCGCGCGAGCGGGCGGAGACCCTGCTCCCCGCCTTCGAGAACGCCTTCGCCCGTACGATCGAGGCCACGGCGCGTTTCCGCCAGGAACCCCGCGCCGACGGGCCTCGGGACGACGCGGGCGGACGCACCCCCGCGACGTCGGACGGCTGGCGCGGGATGGAGATGCTCCTCGCGGACCTGGCCGTCCTGCTCCGGCGCAGCGACGTCGCCGCCGCGCCGATGGCCCGACGGATCGCCGATGCCCTGCGGGGCTCGCCCTACGAAGAGACCGGACAGCGCCTGCGCGACGCCGTCGAGCGCTACGACTACGCGCAGGCCCAGGAGCTCCTGCAGGCCGTTTCGGGCCTGTTCCGCGAAACGGGAGGCAAGGGGAATGGTTGACCGCAAGGAAACGGCCGAGATCCTGATCGTCGACGACAGCCCGGAGAGCATCGACGTCCTCGTCGCGTCGCTCCCCGACACCTATCGCTGCCGTTTCGCCCTCGACGGCGAGAAGGCCTTCGCGATGCTCGAGGACCGCGACGGTCCGCTCCCCGACCTCATCCTCCTCGACGTCGTCATGCCCGGCATGGACGGATTCGAGGTCTGCGTGCGCCTCAAGCAGGACCCGGAGCTCCGCGAGATCCCCGTGATCTTCCTGAGCGTCCGCGCCGATGTCGAGTTCAAGCTCCGCGCCTTCGCGAGCGGCGCCGTCGACTACGTCTCCAAGCCCTTCAGCACCGCGGAGGTCCGCGCCCGCGTCGAGGCGCACCTGCGCATCCGCCGCCTGCAGCAGGAACTCGAGCGGCACAACCGCCACCTGGAGCTGCTGGTCCGCGAGCGGACCGCACGCGTGATCGAGGCGCAGATGGAGACCCTGTTCGCCCTCGTCCGCCTCGGCAGCACCCGCGACGACTCCTCGACGGACCGCGTCGAGCGCATCCAGGAGTCCTGCCGCATCCTCGCCCAGGGCCTGCGCCGCAATGCGAAGTACGCCGCCGTGGTCGACGAAGACTACGTCGAGCTCATCCGCAATGCCTGCGTCCTCCACGACATCGGCAAGGTCGCCGTACCCGACCGCATCCTCCTCAAGCCGGGCCCCCTCACCCCCGAGGAGCGCGAGGAGATGCGCCAGCACACGCTGGTCGGCGCGAAGACCCTCCAGGACGTCATGGAGCGCCACCCCGGCAACGCCTTCATCGCCATGGGCGCGCAGATCGCCCTCTCCCACCACGAACGCTGGGACGGCAGCGGCTACCCGCGCGGCCTCGCCGGCGACTCGATCCCCCTCGCCGCGCAGATCATGGCCGTGATCGACGACTACGTCGCGCTCGTCTCGCGCCGGCCGTACAAGCTCGCCTTCGACCGGAACGACGCGCTCGGCGTGATCATGTCGGGCAGCGGCTCCCACTACAATCCCGCGATCGTCGAGGCCTTCATCGTCTGCGAGCCCCGCATCTGGGCGCTGCACAAGGACGCGAGGTAGCCTTCCCCGCGCGGTGCGCCGGCCTCTTCAGCGCCGACGCTCGAACCCGTACCGCAGCGTCCGCTGCGGGCAGCCGTCCACGCACTCCCCGCACAGGATGCAGTCCGACGAACGCACCGCGCCCTCGCGCCGCATCGCGTTCACAGGCAGGCTCATGGGGCACTTCCGGTCGCACGTCCCGCAATCCGTGCAACGCTCCGCCTCGGACCGGATGCGCAGCTGCGGAAGTCCCAGCAGGCGTCCGACGCGGTACCCCGCCGTCATGAAGGGGGCCATCCAGCACACCGAATGGCAGGCTCCCCGCCGCCCGAGCCCGAGGGTCAGTCCGCCCATCAGGGCGAGCACCAGATAGTATGTGATGTACTTCATCGGCTCGTCGACCGAGATGTACCGCTCCGTCAGCCGGAATGGGTCGACGCCGCGCACGCCCCCCGCGAGGACGAATCCGAGGACCAGGACGGTCGCCCAGACCGAGAAGACCGCATATCGCGACATAGCCAGCGGACGCCGCTTCACGGGCCGGTCGTTCACGGCGCGCGCGGTCTCCGACAGCCCGCCGATCGGGCACAGCCAGCCGCACCAGGCCCGTCCGAGAACCAGCGCCGTGAGGAACTGCGCGCCGAACAGCAGCAGCGACCCGGAGACCACGCCGGCCATCGCCCCGTCGATCGAGATGTAGGGCGACATGTAGTTCAGCGTCACCGGGAAGAGAAGCAGCGCCGCGAGCAGGAGCGCCCTCCGGACCCGCTGCCGTCGCGCCATCGTCACCGACAGGGGCTTCGCGGCCGCTCCCGCGTCCTTCGCCGACGCCGCAGCGCCCGCGGCCGCGGTCGTCGGCGTTCCGTTCTCCGTCGCCTTCCCGTTCATCGGCCGGTCCTCCCCTCGCGCTCCGCGAGCGCCGTGCGGCTCCAGGCGAGGTACGCCTCGTAGGTCCGCTCCCCGAAATCGATCACGCGCAGGATGTCGGCGTGGCTCCCGTCCGGATCCCCGATCCGCCGCAGCTCCGCCTCGAACCTCCGCAGCACGGCGAGCTCGCCGGCGTAGTGCGCCTCGAAGGCGCGCAGGTGGGGCACCATCCACGCGCGATCCCCTTGTCCCGAGAAGTACATCTTCAGCAGGATCTCGAAGCGCGCGGGCTCCCGCGCCGGCGG
>CAIXGU010000058.1 GCA_903919045.1 uncultured Eubacteriales bacterium
CGGCGGCCCCGGTCGCGCTGGCCGTCGCGCTGGCCGTCGCGCTGGCCGCCTGCGCCGCGCCGACGCCGAGCCCCGCCTCCGTCCCGACGGCATCGCCGACCTCCGTCGACACGCCGGCGCCCTCCGCCTCCCCGACGCCCGAGGCCGCGCCGTCGGTCTCCCCGACGCCGGGCGAGGCGCTCTACGTGCCGGAGTCGCCGGTCTTCTCGCGGAACGGCGTCGAGGCCGCGCCCCTGCCGTCCGTTCGGCTCCCCGACCGCTCCTGGATCCCCCCGGAAGGCCTCGCCGCGCCGGCGGACTGGTCCGGCAAGACCGCGTACCTGACCTTCGACGACGGCCCGAGCGCGACGCGGACGCTGCCGATCCTCTCCATCCTCCAGGCCTACGGAATCCAGGCGACCTTCTTCGTCCTCGGCGGGAACCTCGGGAAAGCGGCGAACCGCGGCATCCTGCTCCGCGCATTCGAGCAGGGCGCGACGATCGCGAACCACTCGTACTCCCACTACGGTTCCTACGACGGCTTCGATGCGTTCAAGGCCAGCGTCGACCGCGGCATCGCGGCGATCCGGAACGTGACGGGCGTCTCCCCGGACCTCTTCCGCTTCCCCGGCGGCTCCACCATGCGCGACGCGGTCCCCCTCGAGCCGCAGGCGCTCCCGTGGCTCGCATCCAAGGGGATCCGGTATATCGACTGGTCGACCTCCCTGGGAGACGGGACGGCGTCCCGGTACTACACGGCGGAGGAGCTCGCCCGGAACGCCCTGGCCTCCGCGCGCGGGGATCGGGTCTACGTCCTGATCCACGACGCGGCCTTCGACCCGTCGAAGCCGCATCACGACACGATCGGCGCCCTGCCGCTCCTGATCCGGGCGCTCTCCGAGCGCGGATACCGGTTCGCCCCGATCACCGACGCGACCCCCGCGTACCATTTCCGGCTGCGGATCCCGACCCCGACGGTCCCGCCGGGTCCGACCGCGACGCCGGCCCCGTCGGACGCGCCGACTCCGACGCCGTCTCCCGAGCCGACCGCGACCCCGACGACCGAGCCGCCTCCCGCCTCCTAGGTCGAGGGCCGGGTCAGCCGCTTCGGGTCACTTCCCCTTGCGCGGGCGGTTCACGAGGCCCGCGGCCGCCGTCGCGCCCCCGAACACCACCAGCGCGAGGGCGATCAGGACGGGCGCGAGGTTCGTGCGCAGGAATTCCTTGAGGGTCGTCCCCGCAGGCGCCGCCACGGAACCATACAGGACGCCGAAGACGGCGCACAGCAGCGTCCCGAAGAGCGCGAGGCCCGACCCGATCCAGATCGACTTCCCTGTCTTCCTCGGTCCGTCGTCCATGGTGCGCCTCCTCCGGTGCCGCTTCGGCGGGTCCAGGGTTCCGTGTCCCTCCCATGATACCGCTCCCCGCGCCCCGGAAGTCAGCCGTTCGACGCGGAATCGCGCATCGCGGGCGCCGCGCGTTTGCCCCCCGGCCTCCGATTCCGTATACTCGAGCCATCCGACTTCCATCGTTTACGCGAAGAAAGGAACCGCCATGGAGAAGACAATCGAGCAGATGGTCCGGGAACTCCACGCGACCGCCGAGATCCGCAAGCTGATGGCCCGCTACGTCTACTACTCGTACGCGCGGACCTGGGACGAGGTCCCGGGGATGTTCGCGCGGCGCGACGACATCTGGATCGACTGCGAGGGCTTCGGCACGTTCGACGGCGACGCCGGCATCCGGCGCTTCTTCGTCGATTGGCACCGCTCGCTCGAGGGCGACGGCCTCGGCACGATGACCCTGCACCCGCTGACGACCGAGTGCATCGAGGTCGCCGGCGACGGCAAGACCGCGCGCGGCCTGTGGATCTCCCCCGGCACCGAGACCAAGCGGAGCTACAAGACCGGGCAGCCCGAGGCGTTCTGGATCTGGGGCCTCTATGCGATCGATTTCATCCAGGAGGACGGCGCCTGGAAGTTCTGGCACTTCCGCATCCCGCACCTCCTCCTGTCCGACTACCACCATTCGTGGGTCGAGCTCGCGAAGGAGAAGATGACCGAGCAGGTCGCGAACGAGGGCCGGCCCGCCGTCGACCGCCCGCAGCAGTGCGAGCCGACGTATTACGACTTGAACGGCCGGCCGTCGAAGTTCTTCCTGCCCCCGCGCCCGTACGCGACCGAGGCCGACCTGAAGGACTTCTGGGTGCTGCCGGAGAACCGCGCGAAGTAGGCGCGGAACCGCCGGGCGGCGCGCCCTTTCGGACGGCTCCCGTCCCGCCGGTCAGCGGCGGCGCAGGAGCCGTTCCGCGTTCCGGAAGCAGAGCTTCTCGCGCTCCTCGACCGTGAGCGGCAGGTCCTCGACGAACCGCGCCATGGCGGCCGCGTCCTCGAACGGGTGGTCGCTGCCGAAGCAGATGCGGTCGATCCCGAGGACGTCCTTCGTGCAGCGGAAGGCCGCAGGCGATAGGTTGCCGCTCACCGTGACGACGATGTTCTTCCGGAAGTAGTGGCTCGGCGCCTCGCGGTTGCGGATCGGGTCGCTCGGGATCAGCCGGATCCGGTTGTCGAGGCGGTCGAGCAGGAACGGCATCGCTTCGCCGAGGTGCCCCAGGAAGACCGTGAGGTCCGGGATCTCGTCGAAGAGCCCGGAGACGATCATGCGGACGATCGTGGCCATCGTGTCGACCGTGAAGCCGAGCGCGGGACCCGCCACGCCGAAGCCGTAGCCCTTCACGCGCGGGTCGTCGGCGAGCTGCGGGTGGAGGTAGACGTAGACGCCGAGCTCCGCCGCCCGGCGGAACAGCGGGCGATACCGCGGGTCGTCCGGGGCCGTGGCCCCGTAGTTCGAATGCGTGTGCCACGCGACGAACCCGTACTCCTCGACGCACCGCTCCAGCTCGGCGAGCGCGGCGGGGATGTCCTGCACCGGCAGCGCCGCGGACCCCAAATAGCGCCCGGGATGGCGCCGCGTCAGGTCGTAGAGCGTGCGGTTGGTCGCCCGGCAGATGTCCGCGCTCTCGGCCGGGTCGAGCGCCTCGGCCCCCGCCGAGCTGCTCAGGACGGCGGTCTCGATGCCGAGCGCGTCCATGAGGCGCAGCCGTTCCTCGCCGGTTTCGTAGAGCAGGGGCAGGAGCCGGCCCTGCGGCATCTCGACGCCGTCGCACCAGGTGACGACGTCGCGCGCCGCGTCGTACGCCGGCGGCGCCGTGCGGCGCCCGAGGGCCTCGATCAGGCTGCGGTCGTAGAAGTGGTTCTCGAGGTCGATCTTCCGCATGGGTCTCGCCTCCTGCGTTCGTCAGCGCCTCAAGCGAGGAGGGCGCTGGCCAGCAGCACGAGCACGCCCGCGATCAGCAGCGTCGTGCCGGGGCGGCCGATGCCCACGATCCTCGGGCGCCCGTGTCCGGGCTGGTCGCGGTCGATCTCCCTCCCCAGCGCCGTCTTCTCCATCTGGCCGCTGGCCGGGTTGTGCGGCAGGCTCTGCCTGAGCCCCAGCAGATTCCAATAGGACGGATCCCCCCGCATCGCGGGGATGATGGCGAGCGCCACCACTAGCAGGCCTTCCCAGAACAGCGCGTCCGAGAGGGTCAGGGAGTAGGCGAGCCCGAGGAGAAGCGCCGCGCCGTAGCACAGCCCGAGGATCAGGACGGTGAGGACCGCGGTCGTCAGGATCCGC
>CAIXGU010000059.1 GCA_903919045.1 uncultured Eubacteriales bacterium
CCGACGGCGAGCGTGCCGATCCGGTCCGCGACGAGCCGCTGCAGGCGGGCGAGCGCCTCGGGGCCGGTCGACGCGTGCTCGATGCGCGAGATCACGTCGGCCCCGTAGGGGCGCTGCGGGTTCAGGGCGGACGCGGTGCCGAGACGACGGCCGGTCTCGAGGTCGTAGAGGTAGACGGCGAGCGTCGTCGTGCCGACATCGACGGCGGCGCCGAGGAGCGGGCGCTCGGTGCGGTCGGCGTCCTCGTCGAGGAAGCGGACGACCTCGTTCCGGTCGGTGCGGTACAGGTAGGACGGGCAGAAGCCGGTGCGGCGGAGCGCGTCGGGCAGCGACGGGAGGAGGCGGAACGGCAGCGCGAGCTCGGTGACCTCGGCGAAGCGCTCCTCGTCGGGGTCCTGGTCCTCGAGCGAGGGCTCCGGCAGGCAGGCCTTCCCGCGGACGACCAGCGGGCGCAGTTCCACGGGCGGGAGCTCGCCGTCGGTCATCGTCTGGGCGTCGCGCGCGTCGGGCACGGTCACCTCGAGGTCCTCGTGCGCGACGAGCTGGCAGGACAGCCGCCAGCCGTCGTCGACGAGCCCGCCGAGCGCGGCGCGCTCGCGCTCGTTCGGGGCGCCGTCGCCGTGCAGGAGGTGGATGCGGCACTTGCCGCACGTCCCCTTCCCATTGCAGACCGACTGCATCTCGACGCCGTGCTCGCGCAGCGCGTCGAGCAGGTTCCGGCCCACCTGCGTCTCGAGGCGGACCGTGCGCCCCCCGTGGTGGAAGGTCACGTGGACGCGGTCGGGATGCGGACCGTGCAGGGTCATGCGCGTCCCCTCCGCGCGGCGGAGTACGCGCTGCAGGCCGGTCCGTAGACGGCGCCGAGGCGGACCGCCTCGACCATGCTGACCGGGCTCGCGACGGCCTTCCCGGCGATGTCGAACGCCGTGCCGTGGTCGACGGAGGTGCGCAGGAAGGGCATCCCGAGCGTGAGGGAGATCGTGCGCTCGAAGTCGAGGGTCTTGGTGGCGATGTGCCCTTGGTCGTGGTAGAGCGACAGGACGGCGGAATAGCGGCCGTGCAGGGCCTGGTGGAACACGGAGTCGGCGGGGACGGGGCCGGCGACGTTCAGGCCCTCCGCCCTGCAGCGGGCGATCGCGGGCTCGATCTCGCGGCCCTCGTCGTCGCCGAACAGGCCGTGCTCGCCGTTGTGCGGGTTGAGGCCGGCGACGGCCAGCGGCGCGGACGACGGGTCGATCCCGAGGCTGCGGAGGCCCTCGAGGCTCTCGCGGATGCCCTCGGCGACGCGGTCGGCCGTGACGAGCGTGCACGCCTTCGCGAGCGAGACGTGCCGTGTGAGGAAGAACACGCGCAGCGTCAGCGTCTGGAAGAGGGTCATCGGGTTCTTCGTCTTCGTGAGGTCGGCGTACATCTCGGTGTGGCCGATCGAGTCGATGCCGGCGGCGCGGATCGACTCCTTGTTGATCGGGGCGGTGGCGACGGCGACGATCGCGCCCGCGAGCGCGAGACGCGCGGAGGCCTCGATGCAGGCGTAGGCGGCGCGGCCGCCCTCCGCGGAGACGCGGCCGTAGGGGGACGCGTCGAGGTCGGCGGCGTCGACGGCGTACACGAGGACCTCTCCCTTCGGGAGCGCGACGCCGGCGGCCTCGAGCAGCCGGATCGTGCGGTCGACGACGCGCGGGCCGCCGATCAGGAGCGGCACGACGCCCTCCGCGCGCAGCGCCGGAGAGAGCGCGGCCTGCACGGCGATCTCGGGGCCGATGCCGCCCGGGTCGCCCATCGGGACGCCGACCATCGGCGGCGCGGGGCGCGCGACGAGGCGGATGCGGGCGTCGAGGCCGGGGGCGGGCGTTCCGGTGGCGGTCGTGGGTTCCATGGCGTCCTCCTGGTGCGGGATCCGGCGTGCGGAGACTCGTGCAGCTTGGATTCTAGCACAGCGCCCCGTGCGATTTCTTCCACGTTCTTGCCGCGTTGGCGCGCGTTGTCGCGGCCCGGGCCGCCGCGTTGGCGCGATGCCCGCTCTCTGCTAGAATGACGCCATGCGCATCTTCCTCGTCCGGCACGGACAGACCGACGCGAACCTCGAGGCCCGCTACTGCGGGCGCACCGACGTCCCCCTGAACGGCGAGGGACGCGAGCAGGCCCGCGCGCTGCGGCCGCTGCTGCTCGGGCGCACGTTCGAGGCCGTCTACGCGAGCCCGCTGTCGCGCGCCGTGGAGACCGCCTCCCTGCTGCTCGAGGACCCGGACGCACCGCCGCCGGCGGGCCTGACGACGGCCGAGCGCGCCGCGCGGAACGGCATCCTCCTCGAGGACGCGCTCCTCGAGCACGACTTCGGACGCTTCGAGAACCTCACGCGCGACCGGATCGCCGCCGCGGCGCCCGAGGAGATGGCCCGCTGGAACGCGGACTTCATGGGCTACGTCTTCCCCGGCGGAGAGAGCGCGATCGGCATGTTCGCCCGCGTCGGGGCGTTCGGCGCCGATCTCGTGCGCCGCCACAAGGGCGACGTGCTGGTCGTGTCGCACATGGGGCCGACCGTGGCCCTGATCGCCTCGCTGATCGGCCTCCCCGACCGGCACATGTGGCGGCTGCGCGCCGGCAACGCGTCGCTGTCGCGCGTGGTCGTCGGCGACGACGGATACGCCTTCCTCGACCTGCTCAACATCCGGCCCTATCGGCCGGAGGCGAAGAAGGACGCCTGGTCGAAGGCCGGGCGCATGCGCCTGCCCGAGCCGAACAGCGTGGACGGAGTCTAGGCGGCGGCGTTCCTTTCCCGTTTCGCCTGCGACGCGCGCGGCGGCCTTCCGAGGAGTATCATCGAACCAGAGGGAGGTGCGTCCGATGAAGGAACCGATGACCGCCCGACACCCGCTCTGGTTCAAGATCTCCGCGTACGGGATCGTCCTCTACCTCGTCACGCTGCTGCTGATGTTCCTGCTCAGCATGCTCTTCAACGCCGTCTTCCCGAAGGCGGAGATGAGCGATCCCCAATCCTATTCGCTCGCCCTGTCGATCGTCGCCGTCCCGCTCGCGGCGGTCGCCTTCCTGATCGCCCACTCCTTCTGCCGGCCGGCGACGGAGCGCTCCGCGATCGCGCTCGGACTCGGCTGGGTCGGCGTCCAGGCCGTCATCAACGTCCTGATCGCCCTCGCGAACGGCAATGCGGGCTTCATCTTCTCGAACTTCGCGACCTATCTCCCGTACGCGGCCGTGTTCGCCGGCGCGCTGGCGAGCCGCCTGCACCGGGACCGCGCGGCCTAGACGAATCGCGTGCCGCCCGGCACGGCGGCCCCTCCTGCCGCAGGTCTACGATGCAGGCAGGAGGCGAAAGGCCATGAAGAAGCCCCTTCCCTATCTCTGGTTCGACGACGCGGCCGAGGCCGCGGTCGATTTCTACGTCCGCACCATCCCGGATTCCCGCATCGAGGACGTTCACCGCTACGGCGACGCCGGTGCGGACGTGTCCGGCCAGCCGTCCGGCTCCGTGATGAGCGTGTCGTTCACGCTCGGCGGCGTCGGCATGGTCGCCCTGAACGGCGGCCCGCTCTATCGCTTCTCCCCCGCCGTTTCGTTCTTCGTGAACTGCGCGACGGCCGACGAGGTCGACCGGATCTTCGGCGCGCTCGCCGAGGGCGGCGAGGTCCTGATGCCGCTCGACGCCTATCCCTTCAGCGAACGCTACGGCTGGTTGGCCGACCGGTACGGCGTGAACTGGCAGGTCATGCGGTCGGACGCGGCGCAGCGCGTCGTGCCGTCGCTCCTGTTCGTCGGGGCGCGCTTCCGCCAGGCCGCCGCGGCGATCGACCGCTATCTCTCGGTGCTCCCGGATTCCGCGGAGCTGGCCCGCGAGCGCGCCGAGGACGGGTCGGTCCTGTTCTCCGCCCAGCGGCTCGGCGGCCTCGAATTCCGGATCATGGAGAGCGGCGAGGCGCACGCGTTCGACTTCACGCCCGCGGTCTCCTTCCTGCTCGCCTGCGAGACGGACGAGGAGCACGACCGCCTCTACGCGGCGCTGTCCGACGGCGGGGAGATCCAGCCCTGCGGCTGGCTCGCCGACCGGTTCGGCATCAGCTGGCAGGTGGTGCCGGAAGGGCTGTTCGCCGCGCTGCAGGACGAGGACCCGGTCCGCGCCGAGCGGGCGATGGCCGCGATGCTGACGATGACGAAGATCGACCTCGGGGCCATCGAGCGCGCGAAGGACGGGCCGGTGGAGATCGAGGCGCTCGTGCGGGCGACCCCGGCGCGCGTGTGGGAATGCTGGACCGAGCCGCGGCACATCGTCCGCTGGAACGCCGCGAGCGACGACTGGCACACGCCCAGGGCCGAGAACGACCTCCAGCCGGGCGGGACCTTCGTGTCGCGCATGGAGGCGAAGGACGGCAGCGCCGGCTTCGATTTCGGCGGCGTCTACGACGAGGTCGTCCCCGAGCGGGTCATCGCCTATACCCTGGGCGACGGGCGCAAGGTGCGCGCGACCTTCGAGCCGCGCGACGGCGGGACCGCCACCTTCGTGCGCGAGACATTCGACGCCGAGGGCGTCCACCCGCGCGAAGTGCAGCGCCAGGGGTGGCAGTCCATCCTCGACCGCTTCAAGGCCTACGCGGAGGCGGGCGCCTAGCGTCGCAGCCGACGCGCCGAAGCCCCGAGCGCAGGAAGGGGTCGTCCGCGGATGCGGGCGGCCCCTTCCCTCGCAACCTTGTGCAATCCGCGCGAGGGCGGACGCTTGTACCCGGCGGTGCGGGATGTTACCGTGAGAGCGTTCCCGGACCCCCTTCCCGCGTCGAATCCACCCTGCTCCCTGCCGATGAAGGAGGATTCCCATGGCCACGAGGACCAGTGTCCAGTTCCTGACCCGCACCGCCGTGATGCTCGCGCTCGCGCTCGTGTTCCAGTTCTTCGGCGGGAACATCGCCGCCGCGATCGGCCTGCCGCCGCAGTTCGTGGTCGGCCCGCTCGTGAACCTGTGCCTCCTGGTCGCCACCGCCATCGCCGGCGTCTGGTCGGGCGGCCTGATCGGCATCCTGACGCCCGTCACCGCCGCGCTCACCGCCCATCTCCCCGTTCCCGCGCCGCTCGTCCCCGTCGTCGCGATCGGCAACGTCGTCCTCGTCGTCGCCTTCTGGCTCTTCGACCGCCGCAGCGTCGGCCGTTCCGCCGGCCCGAAGCTGCAGCTGCGCGTCGCCGGCATCCTCGCGGGCGCGCTGCTCAAGTGCGGCTTCCTGTGGGGCGTGACCGCCCTCTTCGCCCAGCTCGCGTGGATTCCCGCCAAGGCGGCGCCCGCCCTGCTCGTCGCCTTCGGGTGGCTGCAAGCCGTCACGGCGCTGATCGGCGGCGCGATCGCGCTGGTCGTGCTGGTCCCCGTCGAGGCCGCGGTCCCGAAGACCGGCAAAGCCTGACCGCCCTCCGCCCTCCCTCCCCGATTCCGCAAGACGACGAAGAGGGCCGCCCGAACGGGCGGCCCTCCTGCGTAGCGCGAAGCGCGAGGCTCAGTTCGAGCTGGGCTTCGGAAGGAACGGATAGATCTCCTTCGCGATGCCGGGCACGGTCAGCGTCTGCAGCCAGACCTTGCCGGGACCGGTCAGGGTCGAGAGGAAGAGACCCTCGCCGCCGAACAGGATGTTCTTGAAGCCCTTCACCATCTGGGCCTGGTAGGTGACGCTCTCCTCGAACGCGGCCACGTGGCCGGTGTCGACGCGGATCGTCTCGCCCGGCGCGAGGGTACGCTCGGACAGGCTGCCGTCGATCTCGAGGAAGACGAAGCCCGACCCGGAGATGCGCTGCAGGACGAAGCCCTCGCCGCCGAACAGGCCGGCGCCGAAGCTCTTCGTGATGTAGGCGGAGAGGACGATGCTGGGCTGGGCGACGAGGAACGCGGAGCGCTGGGCGATGATCGCCTGTCCGCGGATCTCGAGCGGCAGGATCGCCCCGGGCATCGTGCTCGTCGCGACGAACTCCTGGTTCGGAGCGGTGGAGGTGTAGGTGGCCATGAACAGCGATTCGCCGGAGAACATGCGCCCGAGCGCCTTCCCGAAGCCGCCCTTCATGTTGGTCTCCATCGCGACGCCGGCATCCATCCAGGCCATGCCGCCGGATTGCGTGTAGACGGCTTCGCCGTAATCCAGGCGGATCGAGACGGCCGGCAGCGTGCCGCCGAAGATCTCGAAGCGGAGGGGACGGAACGCCCCGGGAGCGGGAGCCGGCGCGGGTGCGGGCGCGGGAACCGGCGCCGCGGCGGGAGCGGGCGGAGGCGCAGCCTGCACCGGTGGCGGAGGCGGGGGCGGGGGCGGTGCGGCCTGGACGGCGGGAGCCGGCGGAATCGCCGCCTGCGACGGCATCG
>CAIXGU010000060.1 GCA_903919045.1 uncultured Eubacteriales bacterium
AACGGTCCACGATACGGCCTGCATCGGCTGCATGAAGTGCACGAGCGGAGAGGCCTGCCCGATCCCCGACACCGTCGTCGTCGAGCCGTTCTTCGTGAGGAGGAAAAAGGGATGAGGATACGCGTGAAGCCTTGGATGATGGCCCTGCTCGTCGTCGCCGTGGTCTTCGGGACGATCGGCGTCGCGAACGCCCTCGGCGCCTATGCGGCCCAGGGAGGGAACGGCGGCGGGGAAGGCGGCGGCGGACCCGCGCTGCCCTCCGGCGGCGCCCTGCCGGCCGACATCAAGGGGTCCATGACGATCGGTGCGGTCGCGGACGGATTCGGGATCCCGGTCGAGGACCTCGCGGCGGCGTTCCATCTCCCGTCCGGGAGCGCGGCGGAGATGAAGGTCAAGGACGTCGGCGGGCTCGGGCTCGGCGGCGACAGCGGCCTCGACGTCTCCGTCTCCTCGGTGCGCTGGTTCGTGGCCCTGTACGTCGGGAAGCCGTACGAGCCCGAGGAGAGCGCCGGCCTGACCCCCGAGGCCGCGTCGATCCTCCTCGCGAAGGCGGACCTCGACGACGCCGGGAAGGCGCTCGTCGCGGCGCGTACCGCAGGCGCCGGCTGAGCCGGCCGCCTGTGCTAGGATAGGAAGCGGAAGGATCCGGAAGGGAGGCCGCCCATGGCAGGTTCGATCGGATCGGCAGGAACGCAGCCCGGCGGCGCTGCGGCGGCCGCGAAGGGCCGCGTGCTCGTGGTCGACGACCAGGCGGAGATCCGCGAGATCGTCCGCGGGTACGTCGCTGCGGACGGCTTCGAGGTCGTCGAGGCGGAGGACGGCGCGCAGGCGCTCGACCTCCTCCGCGGCCCGGCGTTCGACGTGGTCGTGCTGGACGTCATGATGCCGCGCATCGACGGCTGGACGGTCTGCCGGGAGATCCGCCGGACCTCGAAGGTGCCGGTCCTCATGCTGACCGCGCGCGGAGAGGAGTACGACAAGATCCTCGCCTTCGAGCTCGGCGTCGACGACTACGTCGTGAAGCCGTTCAGCCCGCGGGAGCTGCTCGCCCGCATCCGCGTGCTCGCCCGGCGGCACGCCGAGAGCGTCCGCCCGGCCGCGCCGCCCGAGCGCCTCGAATTCCCCGGGGTCTCGATCGACCTCGCGGGACGCACGCTGTCGATCGACGGCGCCCCCGTCCCGTGCACGAACCGCGAATTCGACCTGCTGGCGCACCTCGCGGCCCACCCCGGCCGCGTCCATTCCCGCGCGCAGCTGCTGGAGACCGTCTGGGGCTACGAATTCACCGGCGACACCCGCACCGTCGACACCCACGTGAAGACCCTGCGCGAGCATCTCGGTCCCTACCGGCGGTATCTGGCCACGGTCTGGAGCGTCGGGTACAAGTTCGACCCGGAGGCGCCGCCGTGACGCGCACGCCGTTCCGCCACCGCATCGCCGGGCGCCTCTGGCTCGGCATGATGGCCCTCGTCGCCGTCGTGCTCGTCCTGCTCTGGCTGTTCCAGGTCGTCTTCCTCGAGCGCACCTACACCGCCCTGCGCATCCAGTCCGCCGTCCGCTCGGCCGACGCCTTGGCCGCGGAGCTCGCGGACGCGACGGCGGGGGGAGCCTCGGACCTCCTCGAGTCGTTCGTCTTCCGCACGGGCATGGACGCGGAGTGGTTCGACGCGGACGGACGCCTCGTCCTCTCCACGTCCGGGTCGGGCGGCGGCATGGGCGGGATGATGGGACAGAGCAGCTGGGCCATGATGCGCGCGGCCGTGCTGCCCGCCGCGCTCGATGGCGTCCCCTCCTCCCTGAAGATGACCCACCCGCGGCTCGGCGAGGCCTTCGACGTGATCGGGGCTCCTGTCCGGAAGGACGGCGCCGTGGTCGGCGCGCTCATCGCGTACCTGCCGCTGCCCGCGGTCGCGGAGACGGCGGCGGTCCTGAAGCGGCAGCTGCTCCTGATCTCCGGGGTCCTCACGCTCGTCGCCCTGCTGCTCTCGCTCTTCCTCGCCCGTTCGTTCACCCGCCCGATCCGGCGCATCACAGACGCCGCGCGGCGGATGGCCGACGGCGAGTTCGACGCGCCCGTCGACGTGGCGCGGCGGGACGAGATCGGCGAGCTCGCCGACACGCTCGCGCGCATGGGGCGCGGCCTCTCGCGGGTCGAGGGGCTCCGGCGCGAATTCCTCGGCAACATGTCGCACGACCTGCGCACACCGCTCACGCTGATCCGCGGATACGCCGAGTCGCTGCGCGACCTCGAGGGGACGCCGCCGGACGTGCGCCGCCGCCAGCTCGACCGCATCGTCGCGGAATCCGAGCGCCTCGGGCGGCTCGTGGACGACCTCCTCGACCTGTCGCGCCTCCAGTCCGAGGCGCCGCGGCTCGACCTGCGCGACGTGCGGCTCGACGCGCTCGCCGCCCGCGTCGCGGACCGCTTCCGCGAGCGCGCGGAGGCCGTCGGCATGCGGCTGTCGCTCGAGGCGCCGGAGCCGGCGACGGTGCGCGCCGACGAGGCGCGGCTCGAGCAGGTGCTGTACAACCTGGTGCAGAACGCGCTGCAGCACGCGCGCTCGGGCGGCGCGGCCGCGATCCGCGTCCGCCGGTCGGGCGGCGTCGTGCGGTGCGAGGTCGCGGACGACGGCCCGGGCATCCCCGAGGCGGAGCGCGCCGCGGTCTGGGAGCGCTACCGCAAGGGCACGGCCGGCGCCGGCACGGGCGCCGACGCGGGCGGCGCGGGGCTCGGCCTCGCGATCGTCCGCTCGATCCTCATCGCGCATGGCGCATCCTACGGCGTCGAGAGCCCGCCGGGCGAAGGCGCGACGTTCTGGTTCTCGTTCCCGGAGGCCGGCTGAAGCAGCCGGCCTTCATCCTTTCCTGGGGCTCCGGGTTCCGACTTCCTTCGGTTCCGCTTCCGACTTCCTTCACATCCCGGCGTCAGAATGGAGCCATGGACCGCCGAACGGCGGTGGAAAGAGAGGCAGACCATGAACCGGACCCAGAACCCGAATCCCATCGCGAACCTCGGATCGAAGCGTCCCGCGCGGCGGCTCGTCGCCGTCCTCGTCGCCCTGCTCGTCGTCGCCGGCGCCGCCGGCGCCGTCTTCGCGGCGACCGCGACCCCGACGGCGGAGCCCGCGTCGATCGACGCCTGGAAGGACCAGCGCCTCGCCGACGCCAAGGAGAACCTCGACGCACGCGTCGAAGCCGGCACGCTGACCCAGGCCGACGCCGATGCCGTCTATGCCCGCATCGAGGCGAACGTGGCGGCCTGCACGGCGACCGCGCCGGGCACCGGCACCGGTTCCGGCACGCCCGCCGGCGGCGCCTTCCGCTACGGCCGCGGCGGCCGGATGGGCGCCGGGAACGGCACGGCCGCCGGAACCGGCGCGGGCATGCGCGGCGCGTATGGCGCCGGTGCGGGCGCCTGCGGCGGCGC
>CAIXGU010000061.1 GCA_903919045.1 uncultured Eubacteriales bacterium
CCCGACGGCGGCTCCGACGGGTCCGCAGGCCCCGACCCCGACCGCCTCCGCCGCGACGCCGACCCCGACGCCCGCGGGTCCGACGTCCACGCCGGCTCCGACCGCGTCTCCGGCGCCGACGGCGGCAAAATGGCCTACGCCGGCCCCCGAAATCTTCACGCTGCCCGCGTGGGTCATGAACGATGTCGGCATCGGATCGACGAGCGCGAGCCTGTTCGACCTCGCGAACATCAACGCCTGGGACGGAACGCCGCCGGCGATGATCCGCCTCTCGAACGGCAGGACCGTCGCGTTCGAATATGCCGGAACCGGGTCCAGCGCCACCATCGTCCGCTATCAGATCTCCGGCTCGGCGGCCGTGGTCCCGAAGCCCGACGCGAAGCCCGTCGCGGATTTCCAGGTCGCGCCGCACGGCTTCGTCCTCGCGCCGCTGGCCGACGTCCGCCCCGCGGACCTGATCGCGGCCCTGGGCGCTCCGATCGACGACACGACGGTCCTCGTAGCCGTCGAAGGCGACTACTCCGACCCGGAGAGCCTGGGGATGGTCTACCAGCGCATCCTGCGCTATCCCGGCCTGGTGGTCGCCCTGGCGCAGTCTCTCGGCATCGAGGACAAGACGAACTGGTACGTCCGGTCGTTCGCCGTCACGTCCCCTGCCTACCCGACGCCGCGCGGCCTCCGCACCGGGATGACGGTCCGCGCGATCCTGGACCTCTTCGGCACCGGCGCCTTCATGATCGAGTCTCGCGGACGGCAATACACGGATCCCGGGATCCAGCGCCTGACGATCGACTCCCACGACGGGTACCGGATCCGCATCGACCTGCTGGACGGCGTGGCCGCGCGGATCACGATGGAGGGCCCGGGGGACAACTGACGGAGGCGGCTTCCGCCGCCCCCTCGCCCGGCTTCAGTACACGTACGGGATGATCCGGTCCTTCGCCTTCTCGCAGTAGCGGTCCCACAGCGGGCCGTACTTCTCCCGGCAGATGCGGTCGTCGTCGGCCTGGCGCGGGAGCATCAGGCCCACGTAGTAGGCCGGGTACAGCCAGACCGCCCAGACGCCGAAGAGGCCCGGGGCGAGCGCGATGGCCACCGCCTGGACGATCTCCCCGAGGTAGTTGATGTGGCGGCTCCGGCCCCAGAAGCCGTTGGCGAGGAGGCTGCGCTCGCCGTCGGTCAGCGCCTCCGGCCGGATCCAGAGGAAACGCGCGCTGGGCTGGGTCCGGAAGCGGTACTTCTGCAGGTTCGCGCCGCGCGTCAGCACCCAGCCGCCGAGGAACAGGACGGCGAAGAGGCCCGTCAGCCAGGCGAGCCGACCCGGATCGGGGCGGTCGGCGGTGAACCAGAGCGAGACGGAGTAGAAATAGGGATAGAACGCGAGGCAGCCGAATCCCAGCTTGAAGCCGACGCGCTCGGCGAGGAAGTCGTAGGTCCAGAGGTGGACCTGCTCGAAGATCAGGTAGTCGAAGCAGAACCAGGTCAGGAGCGCGCAGCCGAGCAGGAAGCCGGGGTTGACCGGCCGGACGTTCTGCAGGTGGTACGCCGCGAACGACAGGACGTTGAGCTGCAGCACGACCGCGCCGACGAGGTAGAGCCAGACTTTGGCGTCGAGGAAGCCGTCACCCAGCTGCGGGTTCTTGAGTCGGCCGAACCAGAAATCAGCGAGGACGGAGCGGCCCGTGGAGGGGTGGCGGAAGACGAGGACGGCGGAGAAGGCGAGCCCGAGGGCGACCGCGCCGATCAGGCCGTACCAGCGCATCTCGTAGAGCCAGGTGTACGGGACGAGATCGAAGTACCCGAGCAGGAACCAGGCGAGGAGGCTCGCGCAGAGCACGAGGAGCCCGTTGAGCCGGTAGTTCAGGACCTCGCCGGTGCGTTCGCTCCGGACGTACCCCTTCGTCCTCCGGGCGGGGAGGACGACGTGCAGGAGCGTGACCAGCAGGTAGGCGACGAGCGGCGTGACCAGTCCGAGGAAGACCTTCATGACAGACCTCCGGTGTTGCGGGCCATCAGGGCGATGGCGGCTCGACGGGGCAGCAGGCGGGTCAGGACGAAGCGGGCGACGCGGTTGACCGCGCCGGGGACGACGATCGGGCCCTTGCCGAGGGCGCGCAGGGCGCATTCGGCGACGTCCCGCGCCTCCATCGCGCCGGGCGCCGGCCGGGACTTCTCCGCCTGTCGGTAGCCGGGCGTCAGGATCGCCCCGGCGACGCACGCCAGCACGTCGACGCCGTGCGGCTTCAGTTCCTTCCAGAGGCCCTCCGCGAGGGTGGCGTTGAAGGACTTCGTCGCCGCGTAGGCCGCAAGGTTCGGGCTGCCCTGCGCGCCGGCGAGGGAGGACATGAGCACGATCCCGCCGCGGCCGCGCGCGATCATCGGCGCGGAGAGGCGCTTCGCGAGCAGCAGCGGCGCGCGGACGTTCACCGCGGCCGCGCGGGCGAGGCGGTCCGCGTCCGTTTCGGCGAACGGGCCGATGGGCGCGTAGGCGGCGTTGTAGACGAGCAGGCCGATGCCGGCCGGGAGGGCGCCGATCCGGGCCATCGCGGCGTCGACGTCCGCGAGGTCCGCGGCGATCGGAATCGCGTCGATCCCGTAGCCTTGCGCCAGCCGGGACGCGAGCGCCCGCAGCCGGTCCTCCTGGCGCGCGACCAGGACCAGGTCCAGGCCACGTTGCGCCAGCGCCTCGGCGAAGGCGGCGCCGAGCCCGTCGGAGCCTCCGGCGACCACGGCGTACGGTCCGTATCGCGACTTGAAACGTGCGTCCATGCTGCGCACCACCTTGGGGTCGATTGTAGCAGAAGGGGGCCGGAGGAAGGCAAGAGGGGGATGCCGACCTCGGAACGGCCGGATTCCGGCCTGGGAACGGCCTCCGCGATGCCGTATCATCAAGGGGCGCGGGTCCGATTCCGCCGACCCGCGATACCGCCGACAGGAGGACCCTCCGATGACCGAGGAACGCACGCCGAGGATCCCGCGCCGGGCCGCCTGGACTGTTGCGATCCTCTTCGTCCTCTTCGCGCTCGCCTGCCTCGTCCCGATTCCGCTCCGCGTCCACCGGACGCTCGACGGCGTCCTATGGGACACAAAGGACGCGAGCGTCTCGGAAACGGTCCGGATCACGATGGACGGCACGGTCTGGTGGCATCCGATCCGCCTCCTCTTCGGCGACACCTATGAAGGGTCCTTCGTGATCTCGCAGGATTGGCGGACCGAAGACGCGGAGATGAAGCTCCTGCTCTCGCCGTGGGGCTACCCCGGGGAGAGAGGGCTGCAGAGAGCGGTCCTCGGGTTCTACAACGGCGACCTGAACCGGGTGGTCGTCGACGGGGATCTCACGGCGCCGCGCGACTTCTCGCGGCTCGTGATCACGCAGTACGAGGGCCAGCTCGAGACCGCGCAGACGCAGGTGATCTCCGCGCCGGCCGCGACGCGCGACGAGGCGGAGGCTCTCGCCGCGCGGCTGCTGCCGGACTTCTTCTCCTGAGGGAGGCGCCCGTCCGAATTCGGGCCGCAGGAGGTCGAAAGGCGGCGGGGCGCTGACCGCACTGCCCTTTCTCTTCCTATGAAGCGCCCGTGCTATCATGGGAGCATCGACGAACCCAGCCGACGCGCGTCGCGCCGACCGATCCTTGGAAGGGAGCACCGACCCATCGCAGGTCCTCTCGGTCCATCCCGAGGCCATTCTCTACACGGCCGAGGTCGGCATCTCGCTGCTCGCCCTCGTGGCCTACCGGGAGGCGAACGGACAGACGGGTGCGAAGCGCCTCGTCTTGGATGCGCTGGCCATCCTGGCCCTCGAGCTCGTCGACTGCTGGTCCATCGACCTGCTGCAGTACGTCGTCGGGCTGTAGCCGGCACGGACGCGATCCGCCCACGGAGGGATGCATCATGAAGCTGATGCTGACATCGGCCGGAATCCGGAACGGGAGCCTGCGCGCCGCGCTGGTCGGGCTGCTGGGCAAGCCGATCGGGGAGTGCGCCGCGCTCGCGATCCCCACGGCGTCGTACGGTCGTCCGAACGGGATGGTCCAGGCCTACCGCTACCTGACCGGACAGGGCACGACGCCGATGTGCGAGCTGGGGTGGAAGTCGATCGGAGTGCTGGAGCCTGCCGTGCTGACCGCCCTCGACCGCGCGGAGTGGGAGCCGCGGGTGCGGGAGGCCGACGTCCTCCTCGCGAGCGGCGGAGACGCGCTGTTCCTGGCCCACTGGATCCGGCGGTCCGGGCTGGCGGAGCTCCTGCCTTCCTTCGACGGCGTCTATGTCGGGATGAGCGCCGGGAGCATGGCCCTGACCCCGAGGATCGGAGAGGATTTCGTGAGCTGGCGGCCGCCCGAGGGCGGAGATGCGACGCTCGGACTCGTCGGATTCTCGCTCTTCCCGCACCTGGACCACCCGATGCTGCCGGAGAACACGATGGCGGATGCGGAGCGCTGGGCTGAGGGGCTCGGGGTGCCGGCGTACGCGATCGACGACGAGACCGCGATCCGCGTGGCCGACGGCGCGGTCGACGTGGTCAGCGAAGGGCATTGGCGGCATTTCCCCGGGTAGGGAGCCGCTCCACGAATCATAGGTTGGCGCCCGCGAGGTCCTGCAGGATACTGGAGGCGTACCTCGGGAGGTGACGTCATGGACATCGCGGGCATCGGGCGCTTCATTGCGGAACAGCGGCAGGCGAAGGGGATGACCCAGAAGGAGCTGGCAGGTCGGCTCCGCGTGTCGGACAAGGCGGTATCCCGGTGGGAGACCGGGAAGGGGCTACCGGACCCGTCGTCCTGGCTGGAGCTCTGCGAGGCGCTCGACATCGGCGTGAACGACCTGCTGGCGGGACGTCGCGTGGAGCAGGTCCCGCACGTCCGGGAGGTGGACGAGGCGGTGGCCGATGCGACCCTCTACTTCGCGACGCGGAACCGTGCGATGGCAGAGGGGATCCTGCTCGGGCTTGCGCTCGTGGTGCTGCTCGCGACCGCCGTCGTGCACGCCTTCCCGCCGCCGGTGTCGCCGCTGGTGGATTATATGTATGCCCCCTACCGGATCTTGCCGGCGGTGCTGCCGTTCTTCGGCTGGGCGGGCGCCTTCCTGATCTTCCTCGGCATCGTCCTGCCGAACGGCAGCCGCTGCGTCCTGATCGCGGTCGGCGCCGCCTTGGGGTTCGCGGCCCAGCTGGCCGGCATGGGGACGAACCTGGAACTCCTCGACGCGCTGCTGCGCGGCCAAGGCGACCGCTTCCTGCACGGCTCGGCCGACGTCCTGGAAATCTTCGTGCTGCCGTTCCTGACGCTGGCGACGTACGCGCTGCTCCTCGTCGGCGGCATCGCGGGATTCCGGAAAGGACTCGCGGCCTGCACGGCCGCCTGCACCGCCGGGCTGGCGGCCGGTTGGGTCTCCTTCCTCGTCTCGCTGAAGGGCTATCTCCTCTACCACCTCATCCTGAGGCCAGTGGACAGCGCGTACCAGACGGCGGTTCTCCTCGGGACGGGCAGCGGCATGGTCCTCTTCGCGGTCGGCCTGACGGTCTTCCTGATCCGGCGATTCCGCGAGCCGCGAAAGGCCGTGCCTGCGCGTCCTCGAGCGTGACCGTGCCGTCCGTTCCGCGCATCCGCGCGCGGAAGGGGCGGTTTCCGGCCCGGGAACGAAGGGCGGGGCCTACGGCTTCTTCGCGCCCTTCGCGCCCGCGCCGCGCACCGCCGGGAAGTACTGGATGTCGGCGGTCAGCAGGTGGGCGTCGATGAGCTCGTCGATCAGGAAGGACTGCAGGGCGACGCGGTGCGTCGCGTCGTGCAGGAAGGACGCCTTGAGCCCGGCGGCGCGGGCGCGGAGGGCCGCGTGCAGCTCCGCGTGGCCGGCGGCGCCGGCGTAGCCGCTGCGCTCGAGCAGCGGGATCTCGTCGTCGAAGAGACGCTGCATGCGGACGAGCAGGTCCTCGAGGACGAAGACGGTGGGTTCGGCCTCGGGCTCGGTGGAGAGGCGCCCCGTGAGATCGTTCGCGAGGGAGACGACGGCGGCGCGCATCCGGTCGAGCGCGGGCAGGCCGCATTCCCACTTGGCGCGCCATTCGAACTGGGCGGGCGAAACGGGCCAGCGGTCCACGTCGTCGGCGTCGACGACGAGGTTGCGGCCGTTGCCCTTGGCCAGGTAGAGCGCCTCGTCGGCGCGGCGCAGCCAGCTCGCATACGACTCGGCCTTCTTGCGTTCGGCGACGCCGAAGCTGGCGGTGAGCGGCAGGTCGGGACGGCAGGGGGACGCCTCGAGCGCCCGCCGCATCTTCTCGGCGACGATCCGGGCGCCGGCCGTGCCGGTCTGCGGGAAGACGGCCAGGAAATCCTCTCCGCCGGTGCGGACGAGGATGTCGGACTCGCGGAGGACGGCGCCGATCGTGCGCGCGGCGTGGACGATGCACTGGTCCCCGGCCGCGTGGCCGTGGGCGTCGTTGACGGCGCGGAAGCGGTCGAGGTCGAAGAGGGCGATCGACAGCGGGATGTCGTACCGTTCGGAGCGCTCGATCTCCTCGCGGATGCGGACCTCGAGGTACTGGCGGTTGTAGAGCCCGGTCAGCGGGTCGTGGTACGTGCGGTGCACGAGGTCCTGCTCGAAGCGCTTGCGGTCCTCGATGTTGCGGCTGATGCCGACGACCTCGACCTGGCCTTCCTTTCCGGGGCGGAAGCGGAGCGAGTGCTCGACCCAGAGGATGTCGCCGTTGCGGCAGGGCTGCTGGACCTCGACGAGCTGGCGGAGCTCGCGCTGCGGGTTGAGACGGTATTCCTCGAGACTGCGCATGAGGAGTTCGAAGACGGCGTGGAAGGAGTCGGGGGCGTGCCACTCCTCGAGGGTCTGGGCGAGGGCTTCCGGAGCCGTGTAGCCGCGCAGGGCCTTGACCGACGGACCCACGTACGTGAACGCGAAGGTGCCGGCGTCGAGGACCCAGAGGACATCGGAGGTCTGCTCGGTGAGGAGGCGGAAGCGGCTCTCGTCCCACGGCGGGAGGTCGGCGCCGGTCGTGCCGGCGATCTCGTGCAGCAGGTTGAGGGTGGCGGGCGCGCCACCGTAGAGGATGCGCACGGAGTGCATGCGCAGGCGGCAGAGCGGGCCGGCGGCGCTGCGGAGGCGGAAGATGCAGTCCGAGATGCCCTGGTCGCCCTGGAGGATGCGCTGCTGGTGCTTCCGGACCTCGTCGGCCTCCTTGGAATGGACGAGGGACAGCAGGTCCATCCGGTCGAGCTGCACGTCGGTGTAGCCGGTCAGGGCCGTGGCGGCGGAATTCGCGTGGCGGGTGCGGCCGTCCTGCAGGACCAGGACGGCCTCGGCCGAGCTCTCGAAGTCGATCCGGAGGGGCGTGCGGCTGGACTCGACCATGGCGTCTCTCCCAGTTCCGGGCGTCTCCGGCGCGACCGGAGCGACGCGCCTCCGGCGAGGCCGGCTCCGCGGACGCAACGGCCCCCTGCCGCATGCCCTTCCGCAGGCCCGGAACCATTCTAGCACAGGGGCGGCCGGAATCGTCCCCGGAGACCGCCTTTCGCGGACTCCGGGCGCGGAACGGGCGGTTCGGGACCCGGGAGCGACGCCCCCATGGACGCCCCATGGACGTTCCATGGACGTTTCATGGACGTTTCATGGTATAATGGCGGAGTCCGCGGTGCCTGCCTTCTGCGCAAGCGTTCGACCCGGCGGACCCGAACGATCCGACCCGGCCCTCCGCTCCGGCATCTGGAACCGGAGCCCGCCCCGGCCGATCCGAGGAGATCCGATGACCGACCGCACCCCCCGCTTCCGCATGCTCTCCCGCTGGATCGTCGCGCTCGCGATGGTCCCGCTGCTGCTCGCCGCGACCCTGCCCGCCGTGCTCCCGCTGCTGCGCGGGACCACGCAGGCGACGTCGGAACCGACGCCCTCCGGGGACGCGCCGACCGCCGCGCCGTCGCCGACGGCCCCCGACGTGCGGGACACCTTCCTGCCCCTGACCGGGGACGCGGACCTGGAGTTCGTCCTCGGCAGCCGCGGCGGCGGGCTCCTGCAGCCGATCGTCCAGCCGACCGACACACCGACGCCGACCCCGACCGACGCGCCGGTCCTGCCGCGGACGGAGCCCGTCCCGGACCCCGCGCACGACGCCGGTCTGTTCGAGGACCTGCTCCGCACGGTCCTGCCGAAGGAGACGGTCGACGGCCTGCCCGACTTCTTCGTGCCGGACGACGCGGTGTTCTACGTGAAGTCCGATTTCCTGAACCTGCGGGCCGGCCCGGGGACGGAGTTCGAGATCGTCCACAAGCTCACGTACGCCGAGAAGGTGACCCGGACCGCCTACGGCGTGGACTGGTCGCGCGTCGTCACGACGGACGGGAAGACCGGCTTCGTCGCCACGCAATACCTCGTCGTGAAGAAGCCCGCCCCGAAGGTCTCCGCCGCGGACCTCCTGCGCGCGAAGGTCGTCGCGGTCGCGAAGGCCCAGCTCGGCGTCCCGTACGTCCACTACGCCGCCTCCCCGACGGCCGGCTTCGACTGCTCGGGCCTCGTCTGGTACGCCTACAAGATGAACGGGATCGCCGTCCCGCGGTCCGCGATCTCCTACGCCACCTTCGGGAAGCGCGTGACGAAGGCGCAGCTCAAGCCCGGCGACGTGCTGTGCTGGGACACCTACCGCGACGGGGTCACGAAGCTCAACCACGTCACGATGTACATCGGCAACGGCCTCATGGTCGAGGCGCCGGGAGGCGGCAAGGTCGTGTGCATCAGCAAGCTGAACGGGTACTACGCGACCCTGCTCGACATCCGCCGCATCATCCAATAGGAATGGCGTGAGCCCTTTTCCGTTCCTCCGGCGTATTCTTAGGTGAAGGACCCGAGGAGGCGCGCATGGAGGAACGGCTGGCCGACCTGATCACCGGCGTCGCCGGCCGCGACGAGGAAGCCCTGCGAAGGCTCCACGAGCGGCTGTCCGGCGCCGTCTTCGCGATCGCCTACGTCCGCCTCCATGACGCCGACGCCGCGGAGGACGTCCGGCAGGAGACCTTCCTGCGCATCTGGCTCCATGCGGATTCCTTCCGGCCGACGGACCGGGCGGACGGCGGCGTGCGCGCCTGGGTCCTCGCGATCGCGCGGAACCTCGCGACCGACCGGCACCGCCGGACGGCGCGGGAGATCCCCGTCGCGGACCCGCCGCCGAAGCGCACGCCGCTGGACGGGGATGCGATCGCCGCCGCGCTGGACCTGCGCGCGCTGCTCGCGGGCCTGCCGCGGGGACTGCGGGAGGCCGTCGTGCTGCGGGTCCTCGCGGGTCTTTCTGTGCAGGAGTGCGGGGAGGAGCTGTCGGTCTCCGCGGCGACCGTGAAGCGGCGCTGCCGGAGGGGGCTGGACCTCCTCGGGGAGAGGATCGGGCGGGAGCGGGAGACGCGTCCTGCCGATCGGGAAGAGGGGGATCGACATGGCACGGCGTGATTCCGATCGGGAGCGTCTGGCGAAGGAACTGGCGGACGCCTATGCGGACGGTGCGGCGCGCGGCTGGGATGCGACGCGGGAGCGGGTCCGCAAGGGAGAGGCGCAGGCGGAGCGCGAGGGCGAGCCGGTCGCGGGGCGCGAGGCGGGAGCACGGCCCATCCGTTTCCGTGCACGCGGTCCGCGTCCGCGCCGGGCGTGGGCGACCGTCGTCGTGGCGGCGCTCGTCGCCGTGCTCGTCGGCGTCTCGATTCTCGTCGGCGCCCTGAGCGGTGCCTTCTTCCCGCTCCACCCGGGCGGCACGCCGACGCCGAAGCCGACAGGCGCGTCGGGGACGCCCGCGCCGACGGCGGTCCCCACCATCGACATCCGCGACCAGGAGAAATACATCACGGTGAAGGTCGACCCCGTCCTGCCGCTCGCCACGGCCTCGAACGCGCTGTCGGCCGAGTACGTCGCCTCGCTGCAGCGACTCGGGACCGGCGTGCTGAACGGACTGGCCCGCGACGCGCGCGGAGACAACCTGCTGCTGTCGCCGGTCAGCCTGTCGATGTGCTTCTCGATGCTGCTGCCGGGCGCCGCGGGCGAGACGCGCACGGAGATGATCCAGGCGCTCGGGTACCGGGAGATGTCTCTCGACGCGATCCTCGCGCAGAACAAGGCGGCGTTCGAGAACCTGTACCGGAACGACGGCCCGCTGCAGGTGCAGATCGCGAACTCGCTGTGGTGCCTGAAGGACTTACCGTTCGAACCCGCCTTCCTCGACACGGCGAAGACGGACTTCTTCGCCTCGATCCGGTCGATCGACCGGGCCTCCG
>CAIXGU010000062.1 GCA_903919045.1 uncultured Eubacteriales bacterium
CGCGCATCTCGCCTACGAGTACTTCACGTTCTCGCGGATCCTCCCGGAGCTCTACGCGCGGTACAAGGACGAGCCGGTCCGCACGCCGGCCCCGTGGCCCGAGCGGATCGGGAAGAAGGGCTGACGCCGCGATGATCGAGGCGTGCATCGGCGCATGACGGGGATCGGAAGACCCGCCGCGGGACGGCCCGCGCTCTGGACGCGCTGGTTCGTCCTGCTGCTGGCCATCGACCTGGTGGCCTACAACGCCCACTTCATGCTGCTCACGGGCCTCCCGACGTTCGTCGCGGGCGTCGGGGGCTCCACGGCGGAGGCGGGGGTCCTGGCCGGCGCGTTCACGTTCGCCGCGCTGGGGTTCCGTCCGCTCGCCGGCAAGTTCCTCGACGAGCGGGGGCGCCGCGTCGTGCTCGTCGTCGGGGCGGCGCTGATCACGCTGTGCTCCGCGCTCTATCCGTTCCTGTCCGTCTTCGGCCTGCTCTTCCTGCTGCGCGTCGCGCACGGTGCGGGCTACGGCGCCTTCACGACGGCGTCGGGCACCGTGCTCGCGGACCTCGCGCCCGCGTCGCGCCTGACCGAGGCGATCGGCTACCTCGGCGTGGCGGGCACGATCTCGACCGCGCTCGGCCCGCCGCTCGGCCTCTACCTGCTGCGGCAGGACGTCCGCTGGCTGTTCGGCGCGCTCGTCGCGTCGGGCGTCCTGGTCGTGGGGCTCTCGCTGCTGGTGCGATACGAGCGGAAGGCCGCCGCGGCGGGGACGGCCGCGCTGACCGAATCGCCCGCCGTGCTGCCGGCGGCCGCGGAGGACACGGCGCCGGAGGCGGCGCATGAGGCAGCGGCCGCGCCCGAAGCGCCGGCCGCTCCCGCAGCGCCGGCGAAGCGCCGGGGCCGGCTGGTCGAGCCCTCCGCCGTCTGGATCGCCCTCTTCTCGTTCTTCACCTGCCTCCCGCTCGACGCGATCATGATGTACATCGCGACGTACGGGAAGGACCGCGGCTTCGCGCACATCGACCTGTTCTTCCCGGTGCACGCCGTCGGGATGGGCCTCACATATCTGTTCCTGGGGCGCATCGTCGACCGCGTCGGCCCGAAGCGCCTGTTCCTCCCGAGCCTCGCCGTCGTGCTCGCGACCTACGGGATGCTGGCGTTCGCGCGCAGCGAGGCCGTCGTGTTCATCGCGTCGTTCCTCTTCGGCGTGGGACTCGGCCTCTCCGGCGCGGTGATGCGCGACTTCCTGATCCGCATCGCGCCGCGCGACGCGCTCGGCGCCGCCAACGCGACCTACATGACCGCGTCGGACCTCGGCTTCGGCCTCGGTTCGGTGGCCTTCGGGTTCCTGCTGCAGGCCCTCGGCTTCACCGCGTTCTTCCTCGTGTCCATCGCCGTGACCGCGGCGTCCGGCGTCGTGTACTATGGAAGGGTCCGGGCGCAGCTCGACCGCCACGACGCGAAGGCCGCGGCCGAGAAGGAGGGCCCTCCCGCATGAATCCGTCCGTCCGCCGCCCCGTCCCCTCGGACCGCCCGATCGGCTGGGCGCTCGTCGGCGCCAGCACCATGGTCCGCGACGTCTTCGTCCCCGTGATGCGCCGCATCGGGGGCGGCCGCGCGTGCGGCGTCCTGAGCGCGTCGCCGGAGCGCGGCGCCGCCTTCGCCGCCGAATTCGGACTGCCGCGCGCCTACGCCTCGCTCGACGAGGCGCTCGCCGACCCGAGCGTCGACGCGGTCTACGTGAGCACGACCAACGACCGCCACAAGGCGCAGGTGCTCGCCGCCGCGGCCGCCGGGAAGCACGTGATGTGCGAGAAGCCGATGGCCCTCTCCGCCGCCGACTGCGCGGACATGGTCCGCGCCGCCGACGCCGCCGGCGTCGTGCTGGCCGTCCTGCACCACCAGCCCGCGCTCGCGCCCTACCGCCTGATCCGCGACCGCGTCGCCGCCGGCGACGTCGGCCGCCCGCTGGCCTTCCGCGTCCGCCACAACATCCGCCTCCCGAAGGTCTTCGACGCCTCCTGGCGGACACAGGCGGCCGACGCGGGCGGCGGCGTCCTCTACGACCTGGGGACGCACGACGCGGACCTCGCGCGCTTCCTGCTCGGCGACGAACTCGTCGCCGTCGCCGCGTTCGGCGCCGCGACCGGCCTCGCGGCCGAGGGCGTGTTCGACCACGCGATGGGCGTGATGCGCACCGCCGGCGGCGTCCTGTGCTCGTTCCACGACGCCTACCTGATCGACGGCATCTCGGGCGTCGAGGTGCTCGGTACCGACGGCGTCCTGTCCGCCCGCGAGATCGGCCCCTACGCCTCGATCCCCGCCGAGGAGGTCGTCCTCGTGAAGTCCGCGCGCAGCGGGCGCGTCGAGTCCCTCCCCGTGGAGGACCGCGCGAACCCGTTCGACCGCTCGTTCGCAGCCTTCCACGCGGCCGTCCGCGGCGAAGGCGACGCG
>CAIXGU010000063.1 GCA_903919045.1 uncultured Eubacteriales bacterium
CGATCCCGCTCGCGCGCGGGCCCGAGCGCAGCCGCCCGCCCGGCGCCGCCGTCGCCGAGGCGCGCCGGCTCGCGGCCGCGGGCTGCCGCGAGATCGTCCTCGCCGGCATCCACGTCGCCTCCTACGGGAAGGACCTGTCGGCCGCAGACGGCCTCCTGCCCGGCTCCGGCCGCATCCCGCTGCTGGACCTCGCGGCCCGCATCGCGGACCTCCCCGGGATCGCCCGCGTGCGGCTCGGCTCGATCGAGCCCGAGGCCCTCGACGCGGCGTTCGCGCAGGCGGCCGCGGCCGTGCCGGGCCTGTGCCCCCACCTCCACGTGCCGCTCCAGAGCGGCAGCGCCGCGACGCTCGCCCGGATGGGCCGCCGGTACGGGCCCGCGCGCTACCGGGAGGCCCTGGCGGCCTTCCGCGCCGCGTTCCCCGAGGGCGCCGTAACCGCCGACGTGATCGCGGGCTTCCCGGGTGAGACGGACGCGGAGTTCGAGGAGAGCCTCGCGTTCTGCGCGGCCTGCGGGTTCTCGCGGCTGCACGTCTTCCGCTATTCCGACCGGCCGGGGACGGCCGCCGCGTCGATGCCCGGCAAGGTGCCCGACGCCGTCGTCGCCGAGCGGGTGCGGCGCCTGCAGGCGGTGTCCGACGGGATGGCCCTCGCGTTCCATGAGGGGCTCGTCGGGAGGGAGCGCCTGGTGCTCGTCGAGTCGTTCGGCGCCGACGGGGAGGCCCGCGGCTACGCCCCGGAGTACGTCTTCGCGCGCATCGGAAAGGGCGGAGGCCTTGCGGCCCCCGCCCTCGGCGCGCTCGTGCGCATGCGGGTGGAATCGTCCGACCGGCAGGGCGTGCGCGGCGCGCTCCTTCCGCCCTGAGGCCGCGTCCGGATCAGCCCTGGATCGTCGCGCGCAGGATCGCGAGGAAGTCTTCGGCGGACACGCGGACCGTGCGGATCCGATAGCCCACGTCGCCCGCGACGAGCGTCGCGGTATACACGTCGTAGGCGCCCTTGCCGTCATCGTCGTCGAACGTCTGCATCCCGACCATCACCTCGACGCCGTCCAGCGTGGAGGGCGACTCGCTCGTGAAGCGGCAGTCCATGAGGGGCAGCTCGCCCTGGTCGTTCAGGTCGAAGTACACGCGCGGCGCGTACGGGTCCTCGGGGTCCGTCGAATAGGAGATGCCGTTCATCAGGAAGACCGAGCCGGTGCGGAACAGCATCCCGTCGATCGTCGCGGCGTCGCGGACGAAGCCCTTGGGCAGCGTCGGGATCGGGTCGCGCCCGAACAGGGGGACCAGCTCCTCGGTCGAATTGCAGGAGACGGTCTCGGCGTCGGGCGGCATCCCGATCTTGAGGGTCGAGGCCGTCACGCCGTTCAGCACGAGCGTCCCGCCCGGGACCTTCACGGTTCCGCCCGGCGTGAGCGCGAGCGGCGCCGCCGCCTGCAGCAGCAGGGCGATCGAAACGGCGGCGACGGCCACGACCGCGGCCGCGCCCGACCCCGCGAGGATCCAGGTCCTTCTCCGGTTCATCATGGGGGCCTTCCTTTCCGTGCCGACAGGTTCGGGCATCGCCTCGAGCGCCTTCGCGCGCAGCGCGGCCCAGCCGTCCGGCGTCTCTCCGCGGGCCATCCCCGCGAGCTTCCGTTCGATCCGCTTCCGTCCGTTCATGGTCCTTCTCCTTCCGCGAGCCGCGCCCCGAGCGTCTTCAGGGCCCGGCGGTACCTCCAGTGCACGGTGCTCGTCGGCAGCCCCGTCAGGCGGGCCGCCTCCTGGAGCGTGAGGCCGGCCACCGCCCGCAGCAGCACGATCCTCCGGTCGGCCGGCTCCAGGATCCGGAGGGCGGCCTGCAGGTCCAGCGCCTCCGCCGACCGTGCCGCCGACCGGTCCTCGGCGAGGGCGGGCTCGTCCTCGGCGACGTCGTCGACGGGAATCGCCCGCCCGTTCCGCCGCAGCCGGTCCAGGGCGCCGTTCCGGGCGATGCCGAGGATCCAGGCCTTCGGGCTCCCGCCCGGCCGGTAGGTCGCGGCCTTCGCCCAGACCTTCAGGAACGTGTCCTGGGCGTTGTCCTCGGCATCCGCGCCGTCGCGCAGGAGGAGGCGCGAATACGACAGGACGGCGGGGTGGAAGTCCCGGTACAAGCCTTCGAGCGCCTCGAGGTCGCCGTCCGGCAGCCGTGCGATGAGGGCCTCCATCGACCGTGGGTCCATCCTCGCCTCCTTCTGTCCTGTATACGGACGAGGGGGTGCGCTTTTCCAATGCGGGCCATCTGCGAACAGGATAGCAGACGGCACGTGCGTCGGCGCAACGGTACGCGCCGTAGAAGGGTCGGTCGCAGTGCGCCCGCAACGTCGAACGTGCGACTTAGGTTCGGTCGCAGTGCACCCGCAACGTCGAACGTGCAAAGGCGCGCATGAAGGCGCTGCGGTGCCGCCGCTGCCTGGTTGTCCTCAGGAGCGGCCAACCACCGCGTCGGCGCGCGCCTTAGACGTTGCGGTCGCAGAGGTGTAAGATGGGAGGTGCTACGAAAGGGGGGTTCGCCGCCATGCCGGACAACGGGACCGCACGGTATGAGGTCGCCCAGGACCACACCCAGGAGACGCGCGAGATCCTCAC
>CAIXGU010000064.1 GCA_903919045.1 uncultured Eubacteriales bacterium
CATGTGGAGGGCGGCGGTGCCGCTGTTGGTGGCGAGGCAGTGGCGCGTGCCGACGTACTCGGCCCATTCCTTCTGCAGCCCGTCGATCTCCGGCGTGATGTGGCTGAAGACGCCCTGGTCGAGGACGCGGTTCACCGCGGCCCGGTCGGCCTCGGTCACGAAGGGCCACTTCGGGATGGCCGCCGCGGGCACCGCCCGCTCGCCCCCCAGGATCGCGAGTCTCTCCATGTCGTCTCCTCCTGCGTTGCCGACCCTTGCGGGCCGCGCCCTCCCGTCCCGGGAAGGCCTTCGGGGAATCGCGGGCCCCGGACGCGGTCGCCTTCCGGCCCTCCGCATCCGGGGCCCTGCGTTCGGACTCCCCGCCCGGACGCGTCGGGTTCGCCGCCGCGTCCGGGACTGCTGGAACTGCGCTGCGGATCAGCCGAAGTACTTGTCGTAGATGGCCTTCACGGCGCCCACGTTCTCGTTCTTGTACTGGACGACCTGGTCTCCGCCGGCATCCTTGACGGCCTGCACGAAGTTCGCCCACTCCTCGTCGACGTCCTTCTGGCCCACCAGGAACGCGGCGTACCACTGCTTCTTGGTGTCCTCGACCTTCGCCTTCACGGTGGTCTGGTCCGCGGTGAAGTAGTTGTTCGCGAGGGTCTCGTAGACGGGCAGGATCTGGGCCGCATCCTCGAAGGCCTTGCCCACGGGCTGCGCGTAGTGGCCGATCGCGTCGTCGGTGACGTAGCTGTCGTTGATGATCGGCACGGCCTTCGCGATGGCGTCCTTCAGGTCCTTGGCCTTGGAGAACTGGAAGTAGAGCTGGGCGGTGAGGTCGGAGAAGGGGTTCCACTCGAGGCGGACCGTCTCCCCGGGATAGTAGATGACGACTTCCTTCATGAATTCGGGCACGTTGCGGGTGATGTTCCCCTGGGCGTCCTTGGTGTAGTGCACGCCCTCGACGCCGAACCACTTCAGGGTCTGGCCTTCGTCGGAGAGCATGTACTCGATAAGCTCGAGGGAGCGGTCCGCGACCTTGCTGTTCCCGAAGATCACGGTGTTGGAACCGGCGACGTCCATCTCGGCGAGCATCTGGTTCGCCGGGCCGGCCGGGCCGGTCAGGGGCTTCTGGTCGACGAGGAGGTCGACACCGGGCACGGCGTCCGGGTGGGACTTCAGGAACTCGCCGTACAGCCAGCTGAAGCCGCCGCCGTTGTTGCCGGGCTGGTTGGTCATGAGGGTCGCGTACTTGTCGGCGCCGAAGTTGTCATAGACGGTCTGGAGCTCGTTGGTGATGATCTCGGGGTCGATCAGGCCTTCCTTGTAGAGCTGCTGGACCTGCTTCCAGCAGGCCTTCGCCTGGTCGGACGTGGAGGTGTCGACGTACGAGCCGCCCTGCAGGACGAGGTCCAGCGGGTCGACGCCGTACGAGCGGAAGAAGACCGGCGACAGGATGGCGATCAGGTTGCCCTTGTCGACGCGGGCGCCCATCGGGATGATCGAGGGGTTCTTGGCCTTGATGTCGCGCAGGAGCTGGATGTAGCCCTCGACGGTGGTCGGGACGGTGAGGCCGAGGTCCTTCATGATCTTGCCGTTGTACACGACGGCGCCCGCCCAGGGGTTGCGCACGCCGGACATGGACCAGATCGCGAGGTTCTTGGCGGAGTCCTTGAACTTGATCTCGTTCAGGAACTTCTGGAGGTTGTCCTTGAAGATGAACTGCAGGGTCGGGTAGGCGGCGGGGTCCTTCGCCACGGCGGCGCCGAGGTCGAAGAGCAGGCCCTCTTCCGCGGCCTTCACGACGAACGTCGCGTCGAACGCGTCGTTGATGATGTCGGGCGCGTCGCCCGTGCTGAGGTAGGTGTTCAGCTTGTCGTAGTAGCCTTCCGCCGGCGAGATGATCTCGAGCTTGATCGAGAGCTTGTCCTCGATCGCCTTCTTGATGCGGTCGTTGGCGATGCCTTCGGCGTTGTCGAGCGTCACCCAGTTCTGCATCATGCGGATGGTGACGACCTCGCGCGGCGTAGGCGTCGAAGTGACCTGCGGCGTCGCGGTGGGCTGGGCGGCGCAGCCGTTCAGGACGGCGACGGCGAGCAGCGCGCAGAGGACCAGGCTGAGGATCCGGGTGGTACGAAGTCCTTTCATTGGCATCCTCCTTCGTGTATTTCCGCACCGCGGTCCCGACCGGCCGGCCCGGCATCGCGGCAACGTCCTGTGCATCGCCCCGCGCCCCGGGGCGGAGGGGACCGGCGGCGGTCAGCCCTTGATCGCGCCGATCATGATCCCCTTGACGAAATAGCGCTGCAGGAACGGGTA
>CAIXGU010000065.1 GCA_903919045.1 uncultured Eubacteriales bacterium
ATTGAACAGGGTGCTCTTGCCGACGTTCGGCAGACCGACGATTCCGAGCCGCATGGCGTGCCCTCCTTGACGTGCCGATTATAGGGCTTCGGCCCCGGTGGGGCAACCCGCGCGGCGGCGTCCTTCCGCGACGGCTCCGCGAAGGCTCGGCGGGACATCCCGGGACCCTCGGGACCCTTCCGGGAATCCGGCGCCGTCCGCCGCTTCCTCCCGGGCGCTGCCGGTCCCTGCCGGTTCGGCGCGGTCCCCGGGCGGCCCCGCGTGCCGCATCGTGGAGGGGAGCGGGAGCCCCGGTCCTCGCAGGTCGACGAGAGGGGCTCCGGGTGCAGGGTCGGAGGGTGCGGCGCGGTGGCGGGACGGTATGCGGAGGCGCTGGGCAGCGGATTGTACGGGATCGACGCGGCCGTCGTCCGGATCGAGGTCGCGATCCAGAACGGCATCCCGTCGTTCGAGATCGTCGGCCTGTGCGGCTCCGATATCAAGGAATCCCGGGAGCGCGTGCGCGCCGCCGTCCGCAGCAGCGGGTACGAGTTCCCCAACGGGCGGATCACGGCCAACTTCGCGCCGGCTTGGATCCACAAGCAGGGCACCTGCTTCGACCTGCCGCTCGCGCTCGCCCTCCTGTGCGCCTCGGGACAGGTGCGGCCGCGCGCCGCGCCGTTCCTCGCGTTCGGCGAGCTCTCGCTGACGGGCGACGTGCGCGGCGTGAACGGGGCGATCAGCCGCGCCGGCGCGGCGTCCGACGCCGGGATCGGCACCGTGGTCGCGCCGCAGGAGAACTTCCGGGAGGTCGCCGCGCTGCGCGGGATCCGGGTCGTACCGGTGGCGACGCTGCGGGAGGCCGCCGAGCGGCTGGCGCGGGAGGATCCGTGCGGCCGCGCGCCCGATCCGGCGCAGGACGCCGATGAAGGCGATGCCGGCGCGGACGGGGCCTGCGGGATCGCGGGACCGCATCTCGTCGAGGTACGCGGCCAGCAGGCGGCGCTCCGCTGCCTGGAGATCGCGGCCGCGGGGCGGCACAACCTGCTCCTCGAAGGGAGCCCCGGGTCCGGCAAGACGCTCCTCGCTTCGCTCCTCCCGCACCTGATGCCGGAGCTCGAGGAGGCCGAGGCGCTGGAGGTGACGCGCATCTACAGCGCCGCGGGGCTCCTCGAGCCGGGCTGCGGACTGCTCCGGAACCGCCCCTTCCGTGCGCCGCACCCGTCCGCCACGACGGCCGCGCTGATCGGCGGCGGCGGGCGGCCGAGACCCGGAGAGGCGACGCTGGCGCACAAGGGCGTCCTCTTCCTCGACGAGTTCTCCGAATTCGACGGGCGGACGCTCGACGCGCTGCGCATCCCGGCCGAGGAGGGCGTCGTCCGGCTCTCCCGCAGCGCCGCTCAGATCGTCTTCCCGGCGGACTTCATGCTCGTCGGCGCGACCAACCCCTGCCCGTGCGGACGGCGGCTGGAGGATCACGGCGGCTGCCGCTGCTCGCCGGCCTCCGTGGCGCGGCACCTCGCGCGGCTCGGCGGGCCGCTGCTCGACCGGATGGACCTCCGGGTCGAGGTGAAGCGCGTGGACGCCTCCGCGATGGAGAGGACCGTCCGGATCGACGCGTCCTCCTCCGTCGCCGAGGCGCGCGCCCGGATCCGCGCGGCCTGGGTGCGGCAGCGGGAAAGGAACGGCGCTCCGGACGGCGCAACGGCCTGGAACGCGCGCATCCCGGGCGAGCGCCTCCAGGAGAGGCTGGGCGTGGACGACGCGTTCATCGCGCAGGCCGCGGGGCTTGCGCACCAGCGGGGCGCCAGCGTGCGCGGATTCCACCGGGTGCTGCGGGTGGCGCGGACGATCGCCGACCTCGACGGCGCCGGGCGCGTCGGGATGGCCAACGTCCTGGAGGCCTTCATATATCGGCCTCTCGAAAGGAAGGAGCGGGAAGGATGAGCGCGGATCTCGCCGGTGCGGTGCTCCTGTCGACCCTGATGGCCCGCTGCCGGATCCGCGGAACGGCGGCCGTTCGCATGGCGGAGCGCCTGGGCGGACCGGAGGGGTTTCCCGACGCCTCGGATCGCGCCCTCGCGGACGCGCTGGGGGGACCTGCGGACGCCGTCGAGGCGATGCTCCGGATCCTCGGGCCGGGCCGCGGCCGGGACGAGGCGGTCCGCTGGGCGGACGCCCTTTCGGCGCGCGGCGTCGTCGCCGCCTGGATCGGCGGGCCGGGCTACCCGGAACGCCTCCGGACGATCGCGGCGCCCCCGCCCGTTCTGTTCGTGCGCTCGCGCACGCCCGGGGCGCTCGCGCTGTTCGACCGGGCCTGCGTGGCCGTGATCGGGACGCGGCAGCCCACGGGGTACGGCGAGCAGGCGGCCGTGCGCCTCGCCCGCGACCTCGCCGCGCAGGGGGCGGTCGTCGTGAGCGGGCTCGCCGCGGGCATCGACACGCGGGCCCACGAAGGAGCGCTCGCATGCGGCGGCGCGACCGTCGCCGTGCTCGCCAACGGCATCGACACCGTCTATCCGCGCGAGAACGAAGGCCTTGCGGAGCGGATCGCCGCGAGCGGCGCCGTCGTCACCGAACTGCCGCCCGGGACGCCGCCCCGCGCGAACCTCTTTCCGGCGCGCAACCGCATCATCAGCGGCCTGTGCGACGCGACAGCGGTCGTCGAGGCCGCCGCGCGAAGCGGCACGATGATCACCGCGGGGTGCGCGCTCGACCAGGGGCGCGACGTGTTCGCCGTCCCGGGGAGCATCTTCAGCGAGCGAAGCGACGGGACGAACCAGCTGCTCAAGGAAGGGGCGTTCGTCCTCACCGACGCGGAGGACCTCCTCGGGCGGCTGCCCGCTTCGCGCCGGCTCGGGGCGATGCGGTTCCTCGACGGCGGGGAAGGGACCGGGGAGGGGACGGGGGCGCCGGGCCTGGCCGAGCGCATCCTCCGGTCGATCGCGTCGGACCCCCAGGACGCCGACGCGCTGTCGGAACGGCTGGGATCCGGCATCCGGGAGACGGTCGAGACGCTGTCCGTCCTCGAGATGCAGGGCCTCGCGCGCCGCGTGCGCGGGCACTACGAGGCGGCGGACGGCTCCCTTTACAAACCGGAATCGGATGGACTATAAAGGGATGCGCATGACCGAGCCGGTCGACGGGACCGGAACGGCGAGGAGGACGGATGGCAGGCAGGCTCGTGATCGTCGAATCCCCGGCGAAGGCGAAGACGATCGGACGGTACCTCGGGAAGGACTTCCGGGTCGCCGCCTCGGTCGGACACATCCGCGACCTGCCCGAGAACGAGATGGCCGTCGACGTCGCGCACGGCTTCCAGCCGCAGTACGTCGTCAAGGACGGGAAGGAGAAGGTCGTCGCGGAGCTCCGCCGCGAGGCCGCCCAGGCGAAGTCCGTCCTGCTCGCGACCGACCCGGACCGCGAAGGCGAGGCGATCGCCTGGCACATCTCCGAGCTGCTCGGCCTTATCCAGGGCGCGACGAACCGGATCGCCTTCCACGAGATCACGGCGTCCGCCGTCCAGGCGGCCGTGTCCGCGCCCCGCACGATCGACATGGACCTCGTCGACGCCCAGCAGGCGCGCCGCGTGCTCGACCGGCTGGTCGGGTTCGAGCTGTCCGAGCTG
>CAIXGU010000066.1 GCA_903919045.1 uncultured Eubacteriales bacterium
ACCGACGCCTCGCCGGGCGCAGCGGCGGGCGCGGGCGCGGCGGCCGCGTCCTCGCGCTGCAGGGCGGCGCGGCGCTCCGCGCGCTCGAGCGTCTCGAGCAGCTGGCCGCGGGTCATCCCCTCGGCCTCGGAGCGCGGCAGGACACCGAACATCTCGGCGATCGCCGCGAGGTCCTCGCGGGTCTTCCCTTCGAAATCATGATCGGGCATGGGTCACCTCGATATCGCCGGGGCGGTCGGGTCCCCGCATCCTCTCGGACGGCGCGCGGAACGCGCGGAGAAGAGGTCCAGGATGCGGCGGAGCCTTCGGGATGCGCTTCGGGAGCGATTCAGACGGCATGGGAGCGGCTTGATGATAGCACCGCGTTTCCGCGCGCGTCAAGGCGAATGCGGCGCGCCCGCGGGCCCGGGCGCGCGAAGGGCGGAGGCCCTGCGGCCCCCGCCCCTGCGCGTCCCGGGGACGCGGCGGTCGAGCGGTCAGTCGGCGCCGACGGCCAGCATGCGCTCGAGGATGTTGAGCGCGCGGCCGGTGCCGATCGCGACGCACGAGATCGCGTCGTCGGCGGCGACGACGTCGATGCCGATCTTGTGCGAGAGGAGCTTGTCGAGGCCGTACAGCAGGGCGCCGCCGCCGGTCAGGACGATGCCTCGGGCGCTGATGTCGGCCATCAGCTCCGGCGGGGTGCGCTCGAGCACGGAGTGGATTGCCTCGTAGATCTGCTCGACGGGCTCCTCGAGCGCCTCGAGCATCTCGGACGAGCTGATCGTGATCGTGGCCGGCAGGCCCGTGATCAGGTTGCGGCCGTGGGTCTCCATCGTGACCTCGGGGTCGCGCGGGTAGGCGCAGCCGATGTTGATCTTGAGCTCCTCGGCCGTGCGCTCGCCGATCAGGATGTTGTGGCGGCGGCGGACGAACTTCACGACGGCTTCGTCGAACTTGTCGCCGGCGACCTTGATCGAGTGCGCCACGACGGGCTGGTACAGCGAGATCACGGCGATGTCGGCGGTGCCGCCGCCGATGTCGACGATCATGCTGCCGCAGGGCTTGGAGATGTCGATCCCGGCCCCGATCGCGGCGGCGATCGGCTCCTGGATGATGAACACGTCCTTGGCGCCGGCGTTGCGGCACGCGTCCTCGACGGCGCGCTGCTCGACGGGGGTGATGATGCTCGGGACGCAGACCATGATGCGGGGCTTGAAGAAGCGGGACATGCTGCCGGACATCACGCGGTGGATGAATTCCCGGAGCATCACTTCCGTCACCTTGAAGTCGGAGATCACGCCGTCGCGCAGGGGGCGGATCGCCTCGATCATGCCCGGCGTGCGGCCGAGCATCATGTGGGCTTCCTCGCCGACCGCGAGGACCTTGCCGTTGCGGGAGTTGACCGCCACGACGGAGGGCTCGCGCAGGACGATGCCCTTGCCCTTCACGTAGATCAGCACCGTCGCGGTGCCGAGGTCGATGCCGATGTCGAGGCCGAGACCCATGGGGAATCCTTCTTTCTGGCGTGGCGCCGTGCGCCGATTGGTCCGAAACGCCACTCGATGATACAATAACGACGGCGTTCCTTCAACCGGTGCGGCATCCGGCGGGACGCCAGGAGGCGTTCCCGTGCTGAAGGTCCTCGCCGTCCTTTTCATGGTCGTCGACCACGTCGGGGTGTTCCTCGTCCCGCCTTCCTCCGCCTGGTACTGGCCGATGCGGATGGTCGGGCGCCTCGCCTTCCCGATCTTCGCATACGGCGTCGCCCTCGGCTTCACGCGCACGCGGTCCCCCTACCGCTACCTCCTCCGGATGGCCCTCTGGGCGGTCGTCGGCGAGGTGCTGATCAAGGGGTCGGCGCTCGCCCTGCAGGTCACGGAGTCCTCGGTCTGGGGCCGGATCGACATCGTCGACTGGATCAACGGCCGCCTGTCCTTCGGCTGGACCAACGTCCTCGTGGAATTCACCTTCGCGATCGTGATGCTGGGCGGCATCGAGATCGCGCTGCGCTCGTCGCGGGACATGGTCGCCGGCCTCCGGCCGGTCGGCGCCGCGCCCGGCGGGCCGCACCATTTCGGCGTGCGGTTCAATCCGGCCGGGCTCTCCTTCCCCTGGTTCCTCGGCATCCCGCTCGGCCTCGTCCTCGCCGTGGTCCCGTTCTTCGCGGTGACCCTGCTGAAGTCCGACTACGACGTCTTCGGGCTGCTCGCCGTCCTGTGCTTCTACCTTCCGATGCGGAGATGGCCCGTCTCGCCCGACGGGTCGGACCCGTGCCGCAGCCAGCGCATCGTCGCCAGCGCCACCTCCTACGTCTTCCTGAACCTCCTCCGCGCCGCCGACCTCGTCGCCCGGTACCAGACCTTCCGCTGGACGTTCCTGATCGAGGCGCTGAGCATCTTCTCGCTCTTCCTGCTCTTCCTCCCGTGGAAGGACCGGAAGCCGACGAAGCTCGCCAAGCACTTCTTCTACGTGTTCTACCCGGTGCATTTCGCGCTGCTGGTCGTCCTCCACGCCGTCCTCTTTCCTTGAACTTCCGCCCGGAACGTGGCATGATTTCTGGAAACGCACGAGGGCGCAAGGGCGCGTCCGGCTGAAAGAGGTCCGTCATGCCGTATTCCGTGGACATCGACCGCAAGTGGCAGAAGCGTTGGGAAGAGACGAAGCTCTACGCATTCCGGCCGGAGCGCCGCGACCGCAAGCTCTACCTGCTCGAGATGTTCTCCTACCCGTCGGGCGCGAACCTGCACGTCGGGCACTGGTACAACTACTCCCTCGCGGACTCCTGGGGGCGCATGAAGCGCATGCAGGGCTTCGAGGTGTTCCACCCCATGGGCTTCGACGCGTTCGGCCTCCCCGCCGAGAACTACGCGATCAAGACGGGCATCCACCCGATGGACTCCACGCTCCGCAACATCGCCACGATGGAGCGGCAGCTGCGCGAGATGGGCGGCACGTACGACTGGGACTACGAGGTCGTGACCTGCCTGCCGGACTACTACCGCTGGACGCAGTGGATCTTCCTGCAGCTCTACAAGGGCGGGCTCGCGTACCGCAGGAACGCGCCCGTGAACTGGTGCCCGAGCTGCAATACCGTGCTCGCGAACGAGCAGGTGCAGGACGGCACGTGCGAGCGCTGCCACAGCGAGGCGACGAAGAAGAACCTGACGCAGTGGTTCTTCCGCATCACCGCCTACGCGCAGGAGCTGCTGGACTGCCTCGACGGGCTCGACTGGCCCGAGAAGACCAAGAAGATCCAGACGAACTGGATCGGCCGGTCCGAGGGCGCGGAGATCGGCTTCGCCGCCGAGAAGGACGGCCGGACCGTGCTCGATGAGGACGGGAAGCCGCTCGCGCTGCGCGTCTTCACGACGCGGGCCGACACCGTGTTCGGCGTGTCGTTCGTCGTCGTGGCCCCCGAGAGCGACCTGTGCGCGCGCCTCACGACCGAGGACCGGCGGGCCGCCGTCGAGGCCTATCGCGAGGCGGCGCGCAAGGCGACCGACATCGAGCGCATGTCGACCGTGCGCGAGAAGACCGGTGTCCCGACGGGCGCCTACGCGGTGCACCCGCTGACCGGCGCGAAGGTCCCGGTCCTCGCGGCGGACTATGTCGTCGCGGGCTACGGGACGGGCGTCGTGATGGGCGTTCCCGCGCACGACGAGCGCGACTTCGCGTTCGCCGAGAAGCTCGGTCTCCCGATTCCCCGCGTGATCGCCGGTGCGCCCGGGGTCGACGACGCCCTGCCGTTCTGCGACGACGGGTTCCTCGTCGGCAGCGGCCGCTACGACGGGCTCTCCTCCGAGGAGGCGCGGAAGGCGATCGTGGCCGACCTCGCGGCGGACGGCCGCGGCGGCGGGCGGATCAACTACCGCCTGCGCGACTGGCTGGTCTCCCGCCAGCGCTACTGGGGCGCGCCGATCCCGGTCGTCCACTGCGAGCGCTGCGGCGTCGTGCCGGTGCCCGAGGACCAGCTGCCCGTGCTGCTCCCGTACGACGTGGAGTTCCGCCCGGACGGCGACTCGCCGCTCAAGAAGAGCCGCGCTTTCATGGAGACCGCGTGCCCGACGTGCGGCGGTCCCGCCCTGCGCGATCCGGACACGCTCGACACGTTCGTCTGCTCGTCCTGGTATCAGCTGCGCTACCCCGACAACCGGAACGCCGCGGAGATCTTCGCGAAGGATGTCGTCGATGCGATGTGCCCCGTCGACAAGTACGTCGGCGGCGCCGAGCACGCGGCGATGCACCTGCTCTATGCGCGCTTCGTCACGAAGGCGCTGCGCGATCTCGGGCACCTGGACTTCGACGAGCCCTTCAAGTCGCTGGTGCACCAGGGGCAGATCCTCGGCCCCGACGGCCAGCGGATGAGCAAGTCGCGCGGGAACACGATCTCGCCCGACGCGTACATCGCGAAGTACGGTTCCGACGTCTTCCGCCTGTACCTCGCCTTCGGCTTCGCCTACACCGACGGCGGGCCGTGGAGCGACGACGGCGTGAAGGCGGTCGCGAAATTCGTGGCCCGCGTGGAGAAGGCCGTGGAGGACGTGCGCGCCGACGCGCCGGCCGCCCGCCGCGCCCCCGGTCCGGCCGAGAAGGAGCTGCGCTTCGCGCTGCACCACGCGATCCGCTCCGTGACGCAGGACGCCGAGCGCTTCCAGTTCAACACGTCGATCGCCCGCCTGATGGAGCTCGTGAACGCGATCTCCGCCTACCGCGCCGCCGGTTCGCCCGACGCCGCGCTGCTCCGGGAGACGGTCGAGGGGCTGCTGAAGCTGGTCGCCCCCTTCGCGCCGCACTTCGCCGAGGAGATGTGGGAGACGCTGGGCAACCCGTACTCCATCTTCCAGCAGGCCTGGCCGGAGGCCGATCCCGCCGCGCTCGTGCGGGATGTCGTCGAGATCGCGGTGCAGGTCAACGGGGCGATCAAGTTCCGGATCGACGTGAGCCCGTCCGCCGACGAGGCGGAGGCCCGCGCGGCGGTCGAGGCTGATCCGCGGCTCGCCGAGGCCCTCGCGGGGCGTTCGGTCGCGAAGTTCATCTACGTGAAGGGCCGCCTCGCGAACGTCGTCGCGAAGTAGCGACGGCGCGGCGCCGAGGCGCAGGAGCGGACGAAGGCGGAGGCCGCAGGGCCTCCGCCTTCTTTCCGTCCGGGGCCTTCCGCCCTACTCCTCGATGATGCCGGAGTCGCCGCCCTTCGCGAGGTCGGCGAGGCGCTTCACGGCGTCCTGCCAGAGGCGGACCGATGCGTGCCGGTCGTCGAGGATGATCCGGTAGACGCAGTCCTGGAGGACGAACTCGAGGATGTGCGCGTGGAAGCACGTGATGCCGCGGATCTCCGGGATCGGGACGTCCACCCGTCCGCCGTCGGTCGCGGCGAACCAGAGCCGGTCCCGGGTGAGGTGCAGCTCGCCCTGGGCGATCAGGCGCATCTCCTCGTGGCGGTGGCTCGTCCAGCAGCGCATCGGGGCCGTGAGGAAGTCGGCGTCGGGGGCGGCGTCGCGGAGATGCTCGTCGAGGCGCTGCACGAGGATGCCGTGCACGGCCGTCGTATAGTCCCGGATCGCGGCCGTCCCGTCGATCAGGCCGTACCGGTCGATCGTCCCGCCGAAGCCGCAGACGGTGCAGGAGAAGGCGTGCTTCTCCGACCGCAGCGCCCGCAGGGTCCCGCACTTCGGGCAGGCGTAGAGCGAGCGCTCGATCGCCTCGGCGCGCTTCGAGCCGCGGTAGACGATTCCCTTCCCCTGCTCGAGGTTCCGCAGCTGCCACAGGTTGTCGTCATGGTCGATCGACGCCTGGAGGCGCGCGAGGATCCCGGCCTCGGGCAGCGTCGCCGCCTCCTCGGCGGTCAGGGCCAGGTGGTAGCGGGCGATCAGGCGGCCGCGGCGGCGATAGAAGCCCCAGCGCGGCGTCGTGAAATAGGCGCCCTCCATGATGCAGGCCACGACCGGGATCTTCAGCAGCTTCACGAGCTTGGCCGTGGACGGGATCACAGGACTCGTCTGCCCGCCCCAGTTCCGTCCTCCGGTTTCGGGGAAGACGAGCAGCGGGTACCCCAGGCGCTTCCCGTCGAGGAACGCGCGGATCGCGGTCGAGTCGGCCTGCGCCTTGGTCTTGGGGATCGCAGCGACGAGGTTGAGCAGCAGGAAGCGCAGCGGCTTGATGCGGAACAGGTGCTCGCTGGACATGATGTAGGCGGGCTTGCGGAAACCGACCTCCACGAAGAACGGGTCGAGGTTCATGTCGTGGTTGGCGATCACGAGGAACGGCGGCTTCACGCCCTTGATCGCCCGCGCGTCCCAGTGGAACGCGTAGATCAGCCAGAGGAACGGGAGCAGCGCGACCTTGAGGAAGTAGTTGAACGCCTGGCTCGGTGGGCGGATCCTGTCTCGGTAGGAGCCCTTGCCCGCGACCTTCTTCTTCCCGGCCTCCATGTCAGGCCTCCCCCGCCGGCGTCCCGGCGAGACCGATCGGGCCGGCCGCCTCGCGCATCGCCGCGATCGTGCGGGCGATCAGCGCCTCGAGCGGAATCCCCAGCATCGCCGCGCCCTTCTCGATCAGGTCGCGGTCGACGCCGGCCGCGAACCGCTTGTCCTTCCACTTCTTCAGCACCGACGACGGCTCGAGGTCGAGGACGCTGCGCGACGGGCGCATCAGCGCCGTGGCGTAGATCAGCCCCGTGAGCTCGTCCGTGGCGTAGAGGACCTTCTCCATATGCAGGACCGGCTCGGCGTCCGAGCAGAGGCCCCAGCCGTGCGACGCGACCGCGCGGATCCAGTCCGCGGGCCATCCCGCCTCCGCGAGCAGCGCCGCGCTGCGCGTGCAGTGCTCCTCGGGCCAGCGCTCGTAGTCCAGGTCGTGGACGAGGCCGATCGCGCCCCACTTCTCCACGTCTTCGCCGGCCTCCCGCGCGAACGCGCGCATCGTCGCCTCGACGCACAGCGCGTGCGTCCGGAGGCGCGGGCTCTCGTTGTACCGCTCGAGGAGGGCGAGCGCCTCCGCGCGGTCGATGCGGAATCCGTCCTGCTGGGCCATCTCGTGTCCTCCCTGCCGCGTCCGGCGGCGCCGCGCTCCGCGGCCGTCCGCTTCCACTCTACCCCTCCGGCGCGTCCCGGGCAAACCTCAGCCCGCCCGTCTCGGCGGCCGGCGCGCCCTCCCGGCGGCGCGGGGCTCAGTTCACGTCGCCGAGATAGACGGGCCCCGGCCGCAGCCCCTCCGATCCGATGCGGGTCCGCAGGACCTTCGGGTAGAGGGGGCTCTCCGCCACCTCCGCGAGCGGCACCCAGACGACGCCGATCTGGAACGCGTCGTGCGACGTCCCGTGGCCGACCTTCTCCGGGTGCGCGAGACGGCACGCGAACATCAACTCGACCTGGTGGAATTCCTGGTCGTAGGCGGCGAACTCGTGGTTCCGGCCGATGTAGTCGCGGACCAGGACGAGGTCGCCGACCTCGAGGCCGATCCCCGCCCCCAGCTCCTCCTCGCATTCCCGCGCGAGCGCCTCGTGCAGGTTCTCGAAGGGCTCCTGCCCGCCGCCGGGCAGCAGCAGGAACTCGTCCATCTCGCCGCGGTTCGCGGTGCACAGCAGGCGGCCGTCCTGGATCACGAGGGCCTTGGCCGACAGGCGGTAGCGCATGGGGGACCTCCTCGGCCGGAGCGCGGCCTACGGTCCGATTCTCCCCCAGCGCCGCGCCGGGTGCAAGGGCGGGATGCGCGCGAAGCCGCCGCCTTCGACGGCGCCTGCCGGACGGACGCGGGGACCTGTCGGAAAGGGACGAGCCGGTCGCGGCCCGTTCCGGCGTACGATGCGGGCGAGGAGGGCCGCACGATGCCCGACGCGGAACGAGACCTCTTCCTGCCCGAACGCCTCGCGTTCCTCCCCTACTTCACCGCCGAGGAGCTGCGGACCGAATTCGCGCGCCTCGGACGCCCCTGCTCGCGCAACGCGCTGCGCCCCTTGGTCGCCCGCCTCGCGATCGCGGGCGCCCTCCGGCAGGTGGACCGGGGGATCCTCACGGCGCGGGGCTGCGTGCCGTCCGCCGCGCCGCCCCCGTCGGTCTACCTGAGCGGCCGCCGCTTCCGCCCGCGGCCCGAGGGGGCGCACGCCGCGCTGTTCTCCAGCTGCCGCGCGGCCGCCGGGGATTCGGTCTCGATGCTGGACACGGACTGGCTTTCGCCTTTCGGCCTGGGCCCGCCCGACGGATGCGCCGCGATCCTCCTCGAGACCGGCCGCGAGGCCGTCGCGCCTCTCCGCGCCGCCCTCGCCGGGCGCGCGTTCGCGCCGCTGCGCAACGCCTTCCCGGGGCACCGCCTCGTCGTGCGTCCCCTCCCTTCCTGCGCCCCGAGCGACGTCGCGCGCGGAATCGTCCACCCGAGCGCCGAGCGGATCGCCGTGGAGGCGCTCGGCGACCTGGACCTGCGCAACGAGGAGATCTTCGGCCCGCTCGACGGAGCCGCCTTCGACGACCTCCTGCGGCGCCTCTTCGCGTCCTATTCGTTCAGCGTGCGGACGGCCGCGCGCTGCGCGAAGGCCCGGCGTCTGGGCCGGACCTTCGCGGAACGTCTGCTGGGGTGCGAGGGGCTCCCGCTCTATTGCCGGGAGGAGCGTCAGGACCTGCCGGTCCTCTCCGCGGCCGTTTCGGCGAGGAGCCGCTCGACCGCGTCCGGGTCCTTCGGGATCATGGGCGACAGGTCGACGGCGCCCTCCTCGGTCACGAGCGCGTCGTCCTCGATCCGTACGCCCACGCCCCACTCCGGGACGTACAGCCCCGGCTCGACCGTGAAGACCATGCCCGCCGACACCGGCACCGTCCTCGCCGGCACGTCGTGCACGTCGAGACCGAGGTGGTGGGAGACGCCGTGCCAGTAATAGTCGTCGACGCGGTCGCGGTCGGCGCAGACGCCGAGGTCCCGGAGGCCCTCGAAGGCGACGTCCTTGCAGGCGTCGTTGACGTCCTTGATGAGCACGCCCGGCTTCAGGGCGGCGAACCCGGCCTCCTGGCAGCGCAGGACGAGCTCGTAGAGCGCGCGCTGCCGGGACGAGAAGCGCCCGTTCGCGGGAAGCGCACGGGAGATGTCGGCGTTGAGGCCGCCGGCGACGGCGCCGACGTCGATCTGGACGAGGTCCCCGTCCTCGATGCGCGCGACCGGCTTGTCGTAGTGGAGGTAGAAGACGTTCCGCCCCGAGGCGACGATCGACGGGAACGCGGGTTCGGGCGTGCCCTCCTTCGCGATCGCGTACTGGAAGGCGGCGGCGAGCTCGAACTCGTGCGCGCCGGGCCGCAGCACGGCGCACATCGCCCGGATGCCGCGCCCGGTCCGGGCGGCGGCGGCGCGCAGGAGCGCGACCTCCTCCGGCCGCTTGATCGCGCGCAGAGCGGACAGGCGGTTGTGGACGTTGTCGATCAGGAGCTGCGGGTGGTCCTCGTGCAGGCGGTTCGCGAAGCGGTGCACCGGGTCGTCGGACGGGCGGGCGTCGTAGCCGCTCAGGTCGAGGGAGACGCTGCGGTGGCGGCCGGAGTCGATCAGGTCCTTCAGGTCGGACTCGAAGCGGTCGAGCGAGCGCACCGCCTCGATCCCCGATGCCGCGCGCGCTTCCTCGGGGGTCGCCCGGCGTCCGGTCCAGCGCTCGCGGAGGTCGTCCTTCGGGCGGACGTAGAGGCGCTCCTCGGAGCGGCCGCCGTGCTTGGCGGCGACGAGGACCGCCTCGGGCTCCTCGAAGCCGGTCAGGTAGAAGAAGCTTCGGTCGGCGAGGAACGCGTGGTCGGCGTCCGCCGTGCGGCGCGGCGCGCGGCCGGCGAACAGCAGCAGGACCGTGTCGTCGTCGAGCGCGCGGAGCAGGTCCGCGCGGTTGCGTGCGAAATACGAGGTCGGGAGCGGGGGCGCGTCGTAAGTCTCCATGGGTTCCTCCCTGCCGTGCGACGATTCCTGCGAGGATTATCCCATAGATGCGCGATTCTCGCACGGAGGCCGCATTCGATTGCCTACCCGGGACCTTTGTGGTAGAAGAGTATGGGGGATTCCGTACGGCGTCCCTTCTTCACCCGCGAAAGGAGAACCCACATGTCCCATCGCGTCGTCATCGTTGGCGCCGGCTACGCAGGCGTCGAAGCCGCCCTCCACCTGAATCGGAAGTCCCGGAAGGGCGAGGTCGAGGTCGTCCTGATCGACCGCAATCCCTACCACACCCTCCTGACCGAGATCCACGAGGTCGCCGGCAACCGCGTCTCCGAGGACTCCACGCGCGTGCTCCTGAAGGACATCTTCCGCGACACCCGCGTGCAGCTCGTGCAGGACGAGATCCACTGCTACGACTTCGAAGGGCGCTCCGTGTCGTCCGACACCCGGCAGTACCCGTACGACAGCCTGATCCTCGCGATCGGCTCGATGCCGAACTTCTACGGCATCGCCGGCCTGAAGGAGCACGCGTTCACGCTCTGGTCCCTCAAGGACGCGATCCGCATCCGCGAGCACATCAAGGAGTGCTTCCTCAAGGCCGTCCAGGAGACGGACGAACTCGCGCGCGCCCGCCTCCTCACCTTCGTCGTCGGCGGCGCCGGCTTCACGGGCGTCGAGATGGTCGGCGAGCTGGCCTACTGGACGAAGACCCTCGCGAAGGAGCACGGGATCCCGCACTCCGAGGTCCGCCTCGTGATCGTCGACATGCTCGACCGGGTCCTGCCCGTCCTCGACAAGAAGGGGTCGCGCAACGCGCACCGCCGCCTCGAGAAGATGGGCATCGAGATCATGCTCAATACGGGCATCTCGTGCGTCTGCGAGGACCACATCGACGTCACCGGCGACCGCATCCCGACGAACACCCTGATCTGGGCGGCCGGCGTCCGCGCCGCCCGCGACACCGACAAGCTCGGCCTCGACACGGGCGCCGGACGGCGCCTCCTGGTCGACGCCTACTGCCGGACGGCGAAGGACGACGTGTACGCGATCGGCGACGTCGGCGGCCTCGCGCCGGAAGGCGGCAAGCCCTTCCCCGCGATGGTCGAGACGGCCCTCCAGACCGGCGGCGGCGTCGCGGACAACATCCTGCGCTCCCTCCGCGGCAAGGAGCCGAAGAAGATCACGGTCAAGCTCCACGGCATCATGGTCTGCATCGGCAACTACCACGGCGTGTCCGACATCATGGGCCTCCGCCTGCCGAGCTGGCTGTCGATCGTGATGAAGTACCTCGTGAACTGCCACTACCTGTACGGCATCCGCGGCTTCGGGATGGTCTGGGACTACCTGCACGACGAGGTCCTGCACCGCCGCCAGAAGGAGACGTTCCTCCAGAAGCACTACACCAAGCTGCAGCCCGCGTGGTGGGGCACCCTGCTCCGCGTGTTCCTCGGCGGCTGGTGGATCTGGGAGGCCGTCCAGAAGATCACGGGCGGCTGGTTCAAGGAGGCGAAGCTCGCCTCGTTCCTCGGGATGGCCACGGACGCGACCGGCGGAGCCTCGGCCGGCGGCGCCGCGGACGCCTACACGAAGACCGTCGACATCCTCAACGTCAACCTGGCCGTCGTCCACGGCATCCTGGGCAAGGAGCAGCTGATCGGCGAGGCGACGAAGGCCGTCCTCAATACGAAGATGTTCTTCAAGGTGCTGCTCTTCCACTTCGGCGACTTCGACCTGGTCTCCTGGTTCCTCAAGAACGTCGTGCTCGCCACCGACGGGCTCGCGATGTTCTTCCAGATCCTCGTCGTCATCCTCGAGCTGCTGGTCGGGCTCATGCTGCTCGGCGGCTGCTTCACGTTCGTCGGCGCCGGGATCTCGTTCCTGCTGATGTGCATGTTCATCACCTCCACGGGCATCTACGAGGGCTCGTGGTGGATGGTGTTCGCCGCGATCGCCTGCATGGGCGGCGTGGGACGCGCCTTCGGCCTCGACGCCTACGTCCTGCCGTGGCTCGACCGCGTGTGGGAGAACCTCCGGAAGAACGGCTCGCTGCGGCTCCTCTTCTTCAAGAAGCACGCAAAATGATCCGCACGACGGCCCCCGACGGGCTCCCCCTGTCGGACCTCGCGCCGGAGCTGCAGGAACTCGAACGCCGGCTCCGAGTCGAACTCGGGGCCGGCGGCTCCTTCCTCCGGGCCGAAGGCCTGCGGCTGCTGGACAGCGGCGGCAAGCGCCTGCGTCCCGCGATGGCCCTGGCGGCCGCGCACCTCGGCGCCTATGACCGGGAGCGCGCGCTGCCGGTCGCGGCCGCGATCGAGCTGATCCACATGGCGACGCTCGTGCACGACGACGTGATCGACGCGGCGCCGACGCGGCGGGGCTCCCCGACGACCTACGCCCGCCACGGCGCGCACGCCGCGGTGTACGCGGGCGACTGGCTCCTGGTGAAGGCGCTTCGGTCGCTCGCGGCCGTCGAGGACGCGTTCGCCCGCAGCGACGGCGGAGCCGGCAGGCGCGGCCGCGGCGGCGCGACGCGCCGCTCTCCCGTGCCGGACGCGCTGGTCGCGGGCCTCGAGTCCCTGATCGGCGGCGAGGTCGAGCAGTACGTCGGTCGCGGGAGGCTTCCGTCCGTGAGGACCTACCTGTCGCGCATCGAGCGCAAGACCGCGGCCCTGTTCGAGGCCGCCTGCGCGGCGGGCGCGGCGACCGCGGGGCTCCCCGACGACGCCGTGAAGGCCTCCGCCGCGTTCGGCCGCGCCTACGGCATCGCCTTCCAGATCCACGACGACCTGCTCGACGTCTCCGGCAGCGCGCGCGCCGCCGGCAAGCCCCTCGCCCACGACCTGCGTCAGGGCATCGCCACCCTCCCCTACCTGCTCGCCGCGAAGAAGGACGCCGCGTTCCGCACCCGGCTGCAGGCGTACTTCCGCGCCGGCGCCGAGGGGTCGGCCCTCGCGGGCCCCGAGGAGGCGCGCCGCCTGACGGCGGAGATGCGCGCGCTCGGCGGGGACGCGGCCGCGCGCGGCATCGCGCGGACCTATGCGGACGAGGCGGAGTCGTGGCGCGCGAAGCTGCCCGACGCCCCGGGCCGCGCGATGCTGGCGGCGCTCGCACGTCTGCCGGACTGAGCGGGCTCTACTCCAGGAACATCCCGATCTTCCGGTACTTGCGGTAGCGCGCCTCCAGCAGCTCGGTCGCGGAGTGCCCGCTGACCTTCGGGAGCGTGCGCGAGAGGTAGTCGACGATGCCGGCCGCGGTGGCGCGGTGGTCCACGTGGGCGCCCTCGTCGGGTTCCGGGAGGATCGCGTCGCAGATGCCGAACTCCTGGAGGTCCTCGCCCGTGATGCGCATGAGGTCGGCGGCCTCGCGTTCGCGCGTGCCGTCCTTCCATAGGATGCTGGAGAAGCCGCGCGGCGAGATGACCGAATAGATCGCGTTGCGGAGCATCGCGAGCTCGTCGCACACCGCGACCGCCAGCGCGCCGCCGGATCCGCCCTCGCCCGTCACGATGCTGACGATCGGCGTCTTCAGCTCCATCATCTCGAGCAGGCTGCGGGCGATCGCCTCGCCCTGGCCGCGCTCCTCGGCGCCGACGCCGCAGTACGCGCCGGACGTGTCGACGAAGCAGACGACCGGGCGACCGAACTTCTCGGCCTGGCGCATCAGGCGCATCGACTTGCGGTAGCCCTCGGGGTGCGGCATGCCGAAATTCGTCCGGCTGTTCTCCTCGAGGCTGCGGCCCTTCACGTGGCCGACCACGGTCACCGGCACGCCCTGGAACATCGCGAGGCCGCCGCACATCGCGGCGTCGTCGGCGAAGAGCCGGTCGCCGTGAAGCTCGAGGAAGTCGTCGAAGACGAGGGGGATGTAGTCGCGGATCGTCGGGCGGTTCTTGTGGCGGATCAGGTCGAGGCGCTCGGACGCCTTTCGCGGCGGTACCGGGGACTTCCCCGCGGCGCCGGCCGAGCCCGGGGCGCCGGCCGCTCCGGCCGCGGTGGGGTGGTCGTGGTCGACGCCGAACAGCCCGATGTGGCGGGCGTCGGCGAAGTACTCGCGGATGCGGGCGACGGCGTTCTCGGAGTACTCGGCGGCCGCGTCGCGGATGCGGCGGCGGGCGCGCTTCGCCGCGGGGCTGCAGTGCATCGCGAGCAGCTGGGCCAGCGTGGGGCGGAGCTTCGAGCGCTGGACGATGCGGTCGAGGAAGCCGTGCTCGAGCAGGAACTCGGCCCGCTGGAAGCCCTCGGGCAGCTTCTGGGAGATCGTGCCCTCGATGACCCGCCGCCCGGCGAAGCCGATCAGCGTGCCCGGCTCGGACAGGATGATGTCCCCGAGGCTCGCGAACGAGGCCGTGACGCCGCCGGTCGTCGGGTCGGTCATGACGGAGACGAACAGCAGGCCCGCCTTGTCGTGGCGCGCGACGGCGCCGGAGGTCTTGGCCATCTGCATGAGGGACACGATGCCCTCCTGCATGCGCGCGCCGCCCGACGCCGCGAACAGGACGACGGGGAGCTTGCGCGCGGTCGCGGTCTCGAACATCCGGGCGATCTTCTCGCCGACGACGGAGCCCATGGAGCCCATGAGGAAGCGGCTGTCCATGGCCCCGACCATGCACGCGAACCCGCCGATGCGCGCCTCGCCGGTCACGATGCCCTCGGAGAGGCCGGTCTCCTCCATGAGCTTCTCGATCTTCTGCCCGTAGCCGGGGAAGCCGAGCGGGTTGACGCTGCGCATGCCGGCATCGGTCTCGGCGAACGTGCCGGGGTCGACGACCAGGGCGATCCGCTCGCGCGAATCGAGGCGGAAGTGGTGCCCGCACTTCGTGCAGACGCTCGCCTCCTTCTCGAACTCCTCGCAGAACATGACGCCGCCGCACTCCGGGCACTTGACCCAGAGGTCGTCCGGGATCGGGCGGTGGTAGACGTACGCGTCCTCGGCGCCCGGCGCCGCGAGGTCCTGGGCCGCGCGCTCGCGGACCTGCCTGAGGTTGTCCTTCATCATGGCGGATCTCTCCTTCGCGCGGCGGCCGGCGCCGGGGTCAGCGTCCGAGCAGGGCGTCCATCTTCCGCCCCAGGTAGCCGATGTCGTAGCGGCCCTCGATGAACTCGGGATCGCGCAGGATCGAGAGGTGGAAATCGATGTTCGTCGCGATGCCGGCGATCAGGAACTCGGACAGGGCGCGGCGCATGCGCAGGATCGCCTCCATCCGGGTCGGCGCGTGGACGATCAGCTTCGCGACCAGCGAGTCGTAGAACGGCGGGACCGCATAGCCCTGGTAGAGCGCGGTGTCGACGCGGACCCCGGGGCCGCCGGGCAGGTGGAGCGACTCGATCGTGCCCGGGCTCGGGCGGAAGTTGTGGTGCGGATCCTCGGCGTTGATGCGGCACTCGATCGAATGGCCCGAAAGCGCGACGTCGCGCTGGCGGAACGGCAGCGGCTCGCCGGCGGCGACGCGGATCTGGGACTGCACGAGGTCGAGCCCGGTGACCGCCTCGGTGACGGGGTGCTCGACCTGGATGCGCGTGTTCATCTCCATGAAATAGAAGTTCTTCTGCTCGTCGACCAGGAACTCGATCGTGCCGGCGCCGACGTAGCCCACGCTCTCGGCGAGGCGGACGGCGGCGAGGCCCATCTTCTGGCGCAGGCGCTCGTCCATGAACGGCGACGGCGACTCCTCGAGGATCTTCTGGTTGCGGCGCTGGATCGAGCAGTCTCGTTCGCCGAGGTGCAGGACGCGCCCGTGCGTATCGGCGAGGAGCTGGATCTCGATGTGGCGCGGGTTCTTCACGAACTTCTCGACGTAGACGCGGTCGTCGTTGAAGCTGGCGAGCGCCTCGGCCTTCGCGGTCGCGAACGCGGAGGGGAGCTCCTCGGCCGACGCCGCGGCGCGCATGCCGCGCCCGCCTCCGCCCGCCGTCGCCTTGATCAGCACGGGATAGCCCACGCGATTGGCCGCGGCCCTCGCTTCGTCGACGTTCGCGACGAGGCCCTCGGAGCCGGGCGTGACGGGGACGCCGGCCGCGACGGCGGTCTTGCGCGCCTCGGCCTTGTCGCCCATGCGCTCCATGGATTTGTAGCTCGGGCCGATGAACGTCACGCCGCAGCGCTCGCACATGCGGGCGAACGCCGGGTTCTCGGACAGGAAGCCGAAGCCGGGGTGGATCGCCTCGGCGCCGGTGACCTCGCACGCCGCGAGGATCGCCTGCGGATTCAGGTAGCTCTCGCGCGACGGGGCCGGGCCGATGCAGACGTCGTCGTCGGCGATCTGGGCGTGCAGCGCGTCGCGGTCGGCCTCCGAGCAGACGGCGACGGTCTGGATGCCCATCTCGCGGCACGCGCGGATGATGCGGACGGCGATCTCGCCGCGGTTGGCGACCAGGACCTTCTTGAACATGGGACCTCCGTAGGTCGCGCCGCCGCGCGGACGGGCGGCGCGGGCGCGGGCGCGGTCAGCCGATGGCGAACAGGATGTCGGCCTGGCAGGCGAGCTCGTCGCCGACGAAGGCCTTGCCGTGTCCGAAGCCGATGCGGCCGCGCATGCGGCCGATCTCGACGTGGATGGTCAGCGTGTCGCCGGGGGCGACCTTGCGCTTGAAGCGGACCTTGTCGATGCCCGCGAAGTAGGCGGTGCAGCCCGAGAACTCGGGCGTGGAGAGCATGCAGACGGCGCCGGCCTGGGCGATGGCCTCGACGATCATCACGCCGGGCATGACGGGGTTGCCCGGGAAATGCCCCTTGAAGTAGGCCTCCGCCGGGTCGACGTACTTCGTGGCCGAGACGGTGTGGCCGGGGCGCATCGCCTCGACGGAGTCGATCAGGACGAACGGGTCGCGGTGGGGGATGACGGCTTCGATGCCGGCGCGGTCGAGGACCATGGGAGGACTCCTTTCGGGGCGGGCCGGGCGAGGGCTCGGCTAGACGATGCGCAGCATGGGCTGCCCGTACTCGACGCGCTCGCCGTTCTGGACCAGGACCTCGGCGACCGTGCCCGCGACCGGGCTGTTGACCTCGTTCATCAGCTTCATCGCCTCGATGATGCACAGGGTCTGGCCGGGCGCGACGACGGCGCCGGGGACGACGAACGGGGCCGCGTCGGGCGAGGGCGCGGCGTAGAAGACGCCGACGATCGGCGACTTGACGAGGTGGCCGACCGGGGCCTCGACCGCGGCGGGTGCGGCAACGGGCGCGGCGGCGGGCGCGGACGCAGGGGCGGGCGCGTCGATCAGCGCCGCGGCGTGCCCGTGCGTCGGCGCGGCGGGGGCCGCGGGAACGGCGGCGGGGGCATCGATGAACGCGCCGGTGCGCGGATCGCGCTCCAGCTCGAGCTTCAGGCCGTCGACGTCGATCGCGAGGCGGGTCATGCCGTTGTCCCGCATGAGCCGCATCAGCGCCACGACGCCCTCGAGACCGAGCTCCGCGAGGTCCTGCGCCTTGCCGCGCGCCTCGGCCTCGGCCTGGTCCTTTTCCTTCGCCCTGTCCTTGTCCATCCCGCTCACCCCTCGTACTTCCGGATGCACAGCGTCGCGTTGTGCCCGCCGAATCCCAGCGAGTTGCTGAGGGCCACGGTCGCGTCCGTCTTCCGGGCGACGTTCGGCACGTAGTCGAGGTCGCACTCCGGATCGGGCGTATGGTAGTTGATCGTCGGCGGGATCAGCCCGTCGCGCATCGCGAGCGCGCTGGCCATCGCCTCGACGGCGCCGGCGGCGCCGAGCAGGTGCCCGGTCATCGACTTCGTGGAGCTGACCGCGACCGTGCGCGCGCGGTCGCCCATCGCCCGCTTGATCGAGTTGGTCTCGTACTTGTCGTTGAGCGGCGTGCTCGTCCCGTGCGCGTTGATGTAGCCGACCTGCGCCGGCTCCACGCCCGCCTCCTGCATCGCGAGGCGCATCGACATCGCCGTGCCCTCGCCCTCGGGGTCGGGGCTCGTGATGTGGTACGCGTCGGCCGTCGCGCCGTAGCCCGCGATCTCGGCGTAGATCCTCGCGCCGCGCGCGAGCGCGGTCTCGAGCGCCTCGAGGACCAGGATGCCGGCGCCCTCGGACATGACGAAGCCGTCGCGCTCCTTGTCGAACGGGCGGCAGATCGTGTCGGGGTCCGGGTTCTGCGACAGGGCGGTCATGTTGGCGAAGCCGCCGAGGGCGATCGGGGTGATCGGGGCCTCGCTGCCGCCGGTGATGCAGGCGTCGAGGTGTCCGTACTTGATGTTCCGGAAGGCCTCGCCGATCGCGTGCGCGCTGGTGGCGCAGGCGGAGGCGACGCTGAAGTTCGCGCCCATGGCGCCGTAGGCCATCGAGACCATGCCGGCCGCCATGTTCGGGATGAACATCGGGATGAAGAGCGGGGACGTGCGCGAGGCGTTGCCCAGCTTGTAGAGCTTCTCGTACTCGTCGTGGAGGGTCTCGAGGCCGCCGACGCCGGTGCCGATGATCGTGCCGACGCGGAAGCGCCCCACGGCGGCGACGTCGAGCCCGCTGTCGGCCATCGCGTCCTTCGCGGCGGCCACGGCGAGCTGGCAGAAGCGGTCCATCCGGCGCGCTTCCTTGCGGTCGATGTAGCCGAGCGGGTCGAAGCCGTGGGCGACGCCGGCGATGTGCGCCTTGTAGGGCGTCGTGTCGAAGGTCTCGATGCGGGCGAAGCCGTGGCGGCCTGCCTTCAGGCTCTCCCAGAAGGCCTCGACGGTCAGTCCGACCGGGGTGATCGCCCCCATGCCGGTGATCACCACTCTGCGTCCGCGGGCGGGTGTCGGGTCGCTCATCTTTCCTCCTCGGGCATCCGTCGTGCTGCGCTGCGGTCCTTCAGGCAGGGTCTAGAGGGAGAGGCCGCCGGACACGACGAGGGTCTGCCCCGTCAAGTATGCGGCATCCTTGGAGACAAGGAAAGAGACGGCGCCGGCGATGTCGTCCGGCTGTCCGAAGCGGCCGAGGGCGATCCGCTCGAGCGCGGCGGCCTTCAGCTTCTCGTTCAGGCCGACCGTCATGTCGGTCTCGACGAACCCGGGCGCGACGGCGTTGACCGTGATGCCGCGGGAGCCGACCTCCTTCGCGAGGGACATCGTGAGCCCGATCAGGCCGGCCTTCGCGGCGGCGTAGTTCGCCTGCCCCGCGTTGCCGGAGACGCCCGCGACGGACGAGATGTTCACGATGCGCCCGGCGCGCTGCTTCATCATGGCGGGCAGGACCTGGCGGCACATCGCGAACGCGCCCCGGAGGTTCACGGAGAGGACCTGGTCGAACATCTCGTCGGTCATGCGCATCGCGAGGGTGTCCCGCGTGATGCCGGCGTTGTTGACGAGCGCGTCGACGCGGCCGAACTCGGCGAGGACGGCCGCGACGAACGCGGCGCAGTCGGCGGTGGAGCCGGCGTCGGCCTGACGGACGAGGACGCGCGCGCCGGCGGCGCGGCAGTCGGCCGCGACGCCTTCCGCGGCGTCGGCGCCGGAGCGGTAGGAGAGCGCGACGTCGAAGCCGTCGCGCGCGAGGCGGCGGGCGATGGCGGCGCCGATGCCGCGGGAGCCGCCCGTGACGACGGCGACGGG
>CAIXGU010000067.1 GCA_903919045.1 uncultured Eubacteriales bacterium
CGAGCAGCCTGCGACGAGAACGAGGGATGCGACGAGGACCAGAGCGCGAGCGATCCGCTGTACGGCGTTCATCCTGTTCCCTCCGGAAGGGTGCTTCCGCGGTGGATTTCCAGCTTCACCTTATCGTGCTGTCGCGCAACCGTCAAACGACCGGCCCCGATTGCCGCTCGGGCCACATCCGGCGTACGACGGGAAGGGGAGGGGGACGAAGGTCACGTCGCCGGGCTTCGGGAGCGCATCGGTCGGCGGGTCCATGGCCTCGAGGAAGCCGTTGCTCCCGCTGCGGCCTCCGCACTACCGAATCCGGCACGGAATTGCTAGAATCGCATCAGTACCTGCAACGGAAAGGGAGGCTGGTGCGCCGTGCGGCAGAACCCCCGCGTCTTCCTGCTCGTGCTCGGCCTGGCATTCGCCCTCGCCGCCTGCGCGGTCCCGACGGTCCCGCTCACTCCGAGCGCCGCGCCGCCGTCGACCGCCGCGACGTCGTCGCGCGAAGATCCGTCGCCGTCGGCTGCGGAGACGGCCTCTCCTTCGCCGACCTCGTCTCCGACTCCGGTGCCGTCTCCCTCTTCGATCCCGACGCAAGCGCCCTGGAAGGGCGACGGCACGGTCGTCGCCGAGATCGAGAAGAAGCTCCGGAACCAGACTGCCGTCGACGCCGCGCTCCTCGCGGAGATGGGAAGCGGCGCGTACACGGCCGACTCCCCGCTCGTCGTGCTCGATCCGTACGACTGCGCCCCGCTGTCCGCGCTCGTCCTGTTCCGCACCGACGTGCCCATGTCGGTCTCCGTGCACGTTCCGGGGCGCGCCGCCGCCGACGACGTCGACGCGGACCTCCCCCAATACGTCCGAGACCATTGGGTGCCGGTCTACGGCCTCTATCCCGATGCCGCCAACGCGGTGACCCTGACGACATGCGACGTAGAAGGCCGAAGAGCGGAGATCCGCCTGACGATCCGGACGCAGCCCCTTCCGCCGGAGCTGTCCGCCGCGACCGTCGCGATCGATGCGCTGCCGTCCGCATTCCTCCAGCCGGGGTTCACGTTCCCGTTCACGCTGAACGACCGGAAGACCGCCTTCGATTCGAAGGGCGCGATCCGCTGGTATCTGAAGGCCTCCTATCTCCAATCCGGGAACTACGGCATCAACGGGCGGTTCCTCTTCGTCCAGGGAAAATACGGCGTGTCCGAGGTGGTCCTCCAGGAGACCGATCCGCTCGGACGGATCCACCGCGTCCTCTGGGAGCCCTACGGCCTCCACCACGACGTCGTCGCGTACGGAACGGATTCCCTCCTCTGCACGAACAACCAGGGGAGCGACGTCGGCGACTACATGATCGAGCTCGACACGAAGACGGGGACGATCCGGGCCCGCCTCGACCTCGACGAGGTGTTCCAGCGCAACCGCACGCCGCTCTCCATCGCGAACTCGGCCGATTGGCTGCACCAGAACACGATCGTGCTCATCCCGGGCAGCACCGACATCCTCGTTTCCGCGCGCAACCAGTCCCTCATCGCGCGCATCGCCTGGCCGAGCGGCACGGTCCGCTGGATCCTCTCGGACCCGAAGGGATGGAACGCGACGTTCCAGAAGCTCCTGCTCGCGCCGACCGGCGACGGCTTCCTCTACAGCTACGGGCAACACGACCCGCTGATCCTGCCCGATCAGGACGGGAATCCCGACACCCTCGACCTGCTCGTCTTCGACAACGGCCTCGAGCGCTTCGGAGCGGCCACGGACCCGCGCAACTACTCCCGCCTGGTCCAGTACCGGATCGACGAGGTCCGGGGCACGGCGGAGCAGGTCTGGCAGTGGGGACAGGACTCGGGCGCCTCGCTGTTCTCGGCCATGTGCGGCTCGGTCGACGTCCTCCCGAACGGGAACCTCCTCGCCGATTTCCACCCGACGACGAGCGGCATCCTGTGGTCCAAGGTGCTCGAGATCGCGCCCGACGGCTCGGTCGTCTGGTCGGCGGAGATCCGGCTCGACGGCGGCGCGACCGAAAGCAGCTCATACCGCGCGGTCCGCCAGAGCCTCTATGCGGGAGCCGCCGCGGATCCTGCGATCGGCACGCCCGTGGTCGACCTCATCCCCGCCTCCGTCCGGACGAAGCACGGCGTCCCTCCGTGACGCGCGGGGCGGACCGGGTCGTCACGACGACGAGGCGATGGAAGGGCCGCACGTGCGCAAACGCTTGATTCCGTAGGGGGAGCGCCACCGTAGCGGTGGTATGATGGAGGCGACGAGTCCCTCCACCGCTCGAGGCCGCAACCGGATCCGGAATCCATAAAGGGAACGTACGACGATGACACGACGCATGCCCGTCCCGATCGTCCTCGCGGTCGCCCTCGTCCTGCTCCTGCCGCTCGCGGCCTGCCAGTCTCCGACCCAGGCCCCGACGACGACCCCGGCGCCGACGATCGCCCCGACGGCGTCTCCGACCCCGGTGGTCCCGACCCTCTCGCGCGCCGACGTGGACCGCATCGGGAACGGATTCCTCGCGGACTACCTCTTCGCGCTCGCGACGGGCGGCACGCCGTCCGCGATCGGCCCGCACCTTGCGCCGTCGAAGCCGTACCCCGCGTCCTTCGCGATCCGCGAGGGAGGCACGGTGTCGTTCACCTATTCCTACGAGTACCCGTACAAAGGACTCGTCTACGTCGTGTCGAAGACGGTCCGGGACGACACGGGGACGACCCGGACGGACGAGCCGACCGCCGCCCGCCTGAAGGCGCGCTGGACGATCCGGTACAAGGACGGGATCGCGGATTTCGGACCCTTCCTCGGTTCGTACGGCAAATTCTGCACCGGCCGCGTCGACGACGTCCTCGCCGCATTCGGCCCGCCGCTTTCGGACAAGACCGACACGTTCTTCTTCGGCCAGCCGGACGGATTCCTATGCAACGAGCGGACGATCCGGTATCCCGGTGCGACCTTCGTCTTCCTGCAGTCCGATTTCTCGGACCCGGGCGGCCATTGGATGATCGAGCGGGCCGAGATCGCGGATCCGGCCTTCGACATGGAGCGGGGCCTTGCGATCGGCATGCCGGAAGCCGATGCCGTGGCGGTCTTCGACACCGGCGACTACGCGATCCTGCGCGCCCCCACGGCCGAATTCGATCTCTACGCGGGGTACGACGTGTACGACGCCGAATTGTGCGACATCATCGGCGCCCAGTGCCTCCACCTGAACATCGGCATCACCGACGGGAAGGTCACCGCGTTCGGGTTCTACGTGACGCTCGACGGCTGAAGGAGGTACCGGATGTCCCTCTTCAAGCGGCACAAGGTCGTCGTCTGCCCCCACTGCGGCGCGAAGGACTTCGTCGTCGAGCACACCTATCGCGGCACCGGCGGGATCGCGCTGAGCGTGGCCTCGAGGGGCTCGGCCGTCTCGTCCTTCTCCATGGCAGGAGGGCAGCCGATTGTGGCGCCGATCCCGTCCGTGGAATTCTCCGAGGAGAACCTGCTGGCCGGCGAGAGCCTCGCGCGGTGCAAGGCCTGCGACCGGACGTTCATCGTCCGAGGCAAGGCGTGACGCAGGAGGGGCCATGAAGCAGGGAGCGGATCGGCCGAGAGCGCGCTGGATTTCCGCCTTGGGCGCGTGGGTCGCGCTGGCGCTCCTCGCGACGGCGTGCGCGGCCGCTTCGCCGACGGCGCCCGGCGCGACGGCGACGCCCGCCGGGACGACGGGCACGCCCACCCCCGCAGCGGGCGACACCCCGACCTCCGGACCGACGCCGACGAAGGGCCCGACGGCCGCGCCAACGAAGGGCCCGACCGCGACGCCGACGCCGCCCTATCCGATCCTGCCGGTCGCGGCGCTGGACCGCATCGGCATCGGGGTCACGGCCCTCAGCTTCGGGACGCTGGGCATCGACGGCATGCCGCCGATCGATGCCGATTCCGGGACCGGCGCCGATTTCATCCTGTCGGACGGAAGGCCCATCCACTTCGACGAGGCGTCGTCCTACCACGGGAACTACATCACCGGGTACCGGATCGACGGCTCCCCGGCCGTGACGCCCCAGCCGGACACCGCGCCCGTCGCCGACTGCGAGTTCACGGTCGACGGGTTCGCGCTCCGGAGCCAGCAGGACGTCCGCTTCACCGAACTGACGGCCGCGCTGGGCGCACCGTCGGACGACGTGACGATCGACACCGAGTGGATCTATTTCCACGTCAACGAGCGGACGCTGACCTATCCCGGCCTGACGATCGTCCTGCAACAGGACCACGCCGCCAAGGACAAGGACGTCTGGAACCTCTTCTCCATCCTGGTCACGCGGTCGGACCTGGCGACGCCGCGCGGCCTCAAGGTCGGCATGACCGAGCGCGAGATCCTGCAGCTGTTCGATACCGGCGATTTCATGATCCTCGTGAGCGGCATCCCATCGACCGTGGCCGAGATGGAAGTCTTCCGGAATAGCGGGAGCGGCCAGCCAGGGAGCGACGCATTCGCCGGCGAGATCCGCATCGACTTCGTGGACGGCAAGGCGACCCGCATCGCCCTGCTCTTCTGGATCGGCGAAGTGTAGGAGGCGGGACATGAGGATGCGCATCGGCCATCGGACCGCAGCGGTCGCCCTGACGCTCTGCCTCGCGGTCGCCCTGACGCTCTGCCTCGCGGTCGCCCTGGCGGCCTGCTCCGGAACCGTCCTCTCGCCGACCGCGGGCGCGAGCCCGACGGCGGCTCCGACGGGTCCGCAGACCCAGACCCCGACCGCCTCCGCCGCGACGCCGACCCCGACGACGCCCGCGGGGCTGACGTCCACGCCGGCTCCGACCGCATCCCCTGCGCCGACGGCCGCGAAGACGCCGACGCCGACCCCCGCGCTCCTCACGCTGCCCGCGTGGGTCATGGACTGCATCGGCATCGGGTCGAACGTCTCGAGCCTGTTCGGCCTCGCCAACCTCAACGCCTGGGACGGCACGCCGCCGGCGATGATCCGCCTCTCGAACGGCAGGACCGTCGCGTTCGAGTATTCCGGAACCGGTTTCAGCGCCACCATCGTGCGCTACCAGATCTCCGGATCGGCGGCCGTGGTGCCGAAGCCCGACGCGAAGCCCGTCGCGGATTTCCAGGTCGCGCCGCACGGCTTCGTCCTCACGCCGCTGGCCCACGTCCGCCCCGCGGACCTGATCGCGGCCCTGGGCGCTCCGATCGACGACACGACGGTC
>CAIXGU010000068.1 GCA_903919045.1 uncultured Eubacteriales bacterium
CATGATCAAGCCCGAATCGGCGCCCGCCCCGGCCGCACAGTCCGGCGAGGGCCCGGCCGGCGCCTGACGCGCCTTCTCCCGACGACTCGCAAGAAGAAGGACCGCCTCGCGGCGGTCCTTCTCCGTTTCCTCCGGCGGCTGGCCGGAGTCGGCCGTGCCCGGCGTCAGGCGGAGGCGATGACGTCCTTCATGGCGTAGAGCCCGGGCGCCTTGCCGGCCAGATAGCGGGCCGCCTTCAGGGCGCCGTGCGCGAAGACCTCGCGCGACAGGGCGGTGTGCTTGATCTCGACCGTCTCGTCCGGACCCGCGAAGACCAGCGTGTGCTCGCCGACGATCGTCCCGCCGCGGATCGAGTGGATTCCGAGCTCCGTCTTCTCGCGCTTGGCGTGCACCGACTTGCGCTCATAGACGTAGTGCAGCTTCCGGTCGAGTGTTTCGTTCACGCGGTCGGCGATCATCAGCGCCGTGCCGGACGGGGCGTCGAGCTTCTGGTTGTGGTGCGCCTCGACGAGCTCGACGTCGAACTCGGGGTAGAGGACCGCCGCCGCCTTCGCCGCGAGGTCGAGCAGGAGGTTCACCCCCAGCGACATGTTGGCCGACAGGAAGACGGGGATGCGGGCGGAGGCCTCCGCCAGGCGCTGGCGGTGCGATTCCTCGAGCCCGGTCGTCGCGACGACGACGGGGAGGCTCCGGGCGAGGCAGAAGTCCACGAGAGCGGGGAGGGCGGCCGGGTTCGAGAAGTCGACGACGACGTCCGCGGCGACCTCGCAGCCATCGAACGAGGGATACACCGGGAAATCGAAGGCGCCCTTCGCAGAGGGGTCGACGCCGGCGACGACCGCGAGGTCCTCGGTCTTCGCGGCCAGCGCGGCGATCGCGCGGCCCATGCGTCCTCCGCAGCCGACGAGCAGGATCCGGATCGGCGCGTCCATCGGCGTCACGCCTTCAGGAGACCGTAGCCGGCGAGCGCGGCGCGCAGGCCGGCGAGCCCCGCGTCGGACATGCAGCACAGCGGGAGCCGGCACTCGCCGACGTCCATGCCGAGGAGGTTCATGGCGGCCTTCACGGGGATCGGGTTGACGTCGCTGAAAAGCGCCTTCACGAGCGGCAGGGCCTTCAGCTGGAGGCGCAGGGACCCGGCGAGGTCGCCCTCGAGCCAGGATGCGACCAGGCGGTGCGTGTCGGCGGGGATGATGTTGGCCATCACGGAGATCACGCCCTTGCCGCCGAGCGAGAGGATCGGGAGGACCTGTCCGTCCTCCCCGGAGTAGAGGACGAGATCGTCGCCGCACAGCGCCGCGACTTCGGGCGCCTGGGCGGTGTTGCACTCCTTCAGCCCGACGATGTTCGGCACCTTCGCGAGGGCCGCGCAGGTCTCGGGGTTGATGTTCAATCCGGTCCGGCCGGGGACGTTGTAGACGATGATCGGGATGCGGACCGCCTCGGCCATCGCCGTGAAATGCAGGACGAGCCCCTTCTGGGATGCCTTGTTGTAGTAGGGCGTCACGAGGAGAAGGGCGTCGGCGCCGAGCTTCTCGGCCTCGCGGCAGAGCTGGATGCCGTGCGCCGTGTCGTTGCTGCCCGCGCCGGCGATCACGGGGATGCGGCCCGCCACCGTGCGGACGACGCGCGCGATCACCGAGAGATGCTCCTCGTCGGGCATCGTCGAGGCCTCGCCCGTCGTCCCTGCGACGACGATCGCGTCGGTCCCTTCCTTGATATGCATCTCGCAGAGCGCGTCGAGCTTCGCGAAATCGACGCCGCCGTCCTTGAAGGGCGTGACGATCGCGACGGCTGCGCCGGTGAACACGGGCGTCTTCATGGCATGCTCCTCCTGCGGTCGGAACCGGCCCCGAGAGGTCCGGAAATGCGCTCTTCGCGCCGGGCTGCGGGATTTCCGTCGATGATATCATCGGCTATCCGCGGCCGTCAAACCATGCTATAAGTATTATGCCATGAAACGACGCGACTTCTTCTACGAACTTCCCCCCGAACGCATCGCCCAGCACCCGCCCGCCCGGCGGGGCGATTCCCGTCTCCTCCACCTGCCTGCCGGCGCCGCGACGCCCGCGCATCTCTCCTTCTCCGACCTGCCTTCGCTCCTCCGCCCGGGCGACCTGCTCGTGCGCAACGACACGCGGGTACTGCCCGCGCGCCTGCTCGGAACGCGGCCCGGTACCGGCTCCCCCGTGGAGATCCTGCTGCTCCGGCGCCTCTCCGGCGACGACTGGGAGGTCCTCGTGAAGCCCGGCCGCCGTGCGCGGGAAGGGATGCGCGTCGCCTTCGCGTCGCCGGACGGCGCCGACCGCATGGCGGCGGAGGTCCGGGAGGTCCTCCCGACGGGCAACCGCGTCGTCCGGTTCGACTACGCGGGCGTCTGGGAGCAGGTCCTCGACGCGCTCGGGACGATGCCCCTCCCGCCCTACATCCGCGAGCGGCTCGTCGACGCCTCCCGCTACCAGACCGTCTACGCGGCGGCCGACGGCTCCGCGGCGGCGCCCACGGCCGGGCTGCACTTCACGGAGGGGATGCTCGCGCGGCTCTCCGCGATGGGCGTCCGAATCGCGGACGTGACCCTCCACGTCGGGCTCGGGACGTTCCGCCCCGTCCAGGCGGACGACCTGCACGACCACGTCATGCACAGCGAATGGTACGACCTCCCCGAAGCGACGGCGCGCGCCGTCGCGGAGACCCGCCGGGCCGGCGCCCGCGTCGCCGCGGTCGGCACGACGGCCTGCCGCGTCCTCGAGACCG